>DASRJR010000177.1:0-10886 GCA_035649395.1 Vicinamibacterales bacterium | reverse complement strand
TATCGAACGTCGAGCGCGAATCAAGCGGGTCGGGCTGGCGCTGCTGCCATTCCTGCTCGTATCGGGCTGTGCCTCTCGTTCGGCGCCGCCCGCCGCAACAGTCGACAAACCACGGGGGATCCTCGAGGTCCGTCAGGGCCTGGCCTCGTACTATGGGCCGGGATTTCACGGTAAACGGACTGCCAGCGGCATCGTGTTCGACCAGGACGCCATGGTCGCGGCACATCCCAGCTACCCGTTCGGAACCGTCGTTCGCGTTACAAATCTCGCCAACAAGCGACAGGTCGTCGTGCGCGTGGTGGATCGTGGCCCGGCCAAAGGGCCGCGCGCGGAAGGCGTCGTGATCGATCTGTCATCTGGGGCGGCGTCGGACCTCGGTTTCGTGCGGCGCGGCCGCACGCGGGTCCGTCTCGAAGTTCTGCGCTGGGGAGCGTGACCACGCCTCTCTGAATTGCGTCGACCGGGGCGCGTCCGTCGAACGTGGGACAGTATCGGTGTGATGTTGTGGGTGGGTGCGATCCTGCTCGCGTTCCTCACCGCCAAGCTCGAACGTATGACGAGCGCGCCGCAAACGTCGACATAGGGCCACCTTCAGGTGGCCCATCTGGCATGGCGATCGCGACCCGTTACGAGCTGTGGCGTCGGTCATCCGCTCGACGTGCATGGCGCGGATGGTCGTCTTCAGGTCTCACCTCGTGTCGCTCGATCGGTTGGCGTCCGGCGTAGCGACGGACCGCATAGGGGTGCACGTACGTCGTGCGGTTCGCCCACGTTCGTTCCCATGGCGTGCGGTTGATGATCACCGTGTGGCTCGGCCACACGAGACGCGCGCCGCTCCATCCCCACGGGTCGAAGCCGACACCCAACCTGACGCCGGGGCCGAAGCGGATCGCCGTCGCAACCGCGAAACCGCGTCGTGGCGCCGCAAAGACGATCCGCGGATCGTAGAGCGGGACGGCGATGACGTCGGGGCCGATTGGCCTGATCTCGATAAAGGGTGTGCTCGTCACGATGACCTCGTTATTCGAGCGGAGGTAGCCGTACTTCCACGCGTCGTGTCGCATTCGCTGCACGGCGTCCATCACTTCCGCGTGTTCGGCGAGAACGGCGTCGCCCAGCTCCTGAGTCCACGCCATGTCGTCTGCCATCATGTGCAGCACCGACGGAAAGGGCAGCAGCGCCTGCACGCTCGGGTCCCAGGGCAGTTGATCGGCGACGATGGCCTCGGTCAGTTGAGCGCCGGTGTAACGGTGATGGGTATCCGCCCAACGCGCGGCGTCGGGAATATCGTCCGGATAGGTCGCGGCAGCCATCACCTGCGCCAGCAGGGGATCCGGATACAACGCGATCGGCGACACGATGCGATCGAGCTCGGCCGGAGAGTACGAGGGTGCCCCTATCCCCGGAAGCGGCGCCTGAGCGCGGGCCGTGGCGGCGTGGAGAATGGCCGCAAGAAACAGTGCAAGTGGAAACGATAGGCGTTTCATGAGTTCTCCTTCACCTCGATCTGGCGCTTTCGACGTGAACGAGTGATGAATTCAGGATTAATTCGAACCGCGCTACGATACTCATCCGTCTCGAGACAGGAGCAGTCGTATGCGGACCACATTTCCCTCCCTCATTGCGGTCATCGCCGTCGTGTGTGCAAGTTGCTCACGGGGGTCCGGACCCACGTTCGATAACACGGATGTCGCTCGCATCAAGCAGGCGATCGAGCGGCTGCGAACGGCGTTCAACGCCAAGGACCCGACGAAAGCGGCCGCCCTGTACTCGACGACTGCGGCGGTGATGCCGCCCAACCGGCCGCTGATGCGCGGTCGTCAATTCGTCGAGCAGTACTACAAGGATCGATTCGCGGAGGGCGCCACGAATCTCGAGCTTCAAGCGGCGGACGTGTCCGGCCAGGGCACCCTGGCCTATGCGAGCGGGGACTATCGCCTGAATCTGGTGCCGGAGAGGGGAGGGCCGTCGCGTCTGGATCGCGGCAAGTTCCTCTGGATTTTCCGCGAGCAGAACAATCAGTGGCTGATTGAATACGTCATCTTCAGCAGCGACTTCACGGCGCCCCCGCCGGTCTAGCATGCCCTGCGAAGGCGGCTTCCGACGCCAATCAGTCCCGGGGACACCGTGATCGCCGCGGACCCGTGCCGCTCGAGGTTGGATTAGAATCGGCCGGTTTCGAGACCGACATGAAATCCTGGGCCGCCGCGATCGTGCTCGCGCTGGTCGCGTCCGCTTGCGGAAGCACCAGCATCGGCCCCGATCCGCCTCCTCCGCCGCCGCCACCGCCCCCGCCGCCGCCAACGACGGCCGTTTTCGTCGGGGCCGGGGACATCGGCTGGTGTGGCCCCGACGGTGGACCCGAGCAGACCGCCAGACTGCTCGACGGCATTACAGACAAGACCGTGTTCACGACCGGCGACAACGCTTATTTCGACGGGACATTTCAGGATTTCCTGCGCTGCTACGACCCTAGTTGGGGACGGCACCGGGATCGCACGCACCCGGTGCCGGGCAATCACGAGTACAACTCCGCGGCGTCGGGCTATTTCGACTACTTCGGTGAGGCCGCCGGCAACCGGGGCGAAGGGTGGTACTCCTATCGTTTGGCGGCATGGCATGTGTTCGCGCTCAACAGCGAGACGTCCGCCTTTCCTGGATCGCCGCAGTACGTCTGGTTGCGCAACGAGCTCACACTGAACCAGACGCGCTGCGCGCTCGCGTACTTTCACACACCGGTGTTCGGGTCAGGCGACAACGGCGGCAGCACACAGATGCAGGCGATCTGGGCCTTGCTCCAAGAATTGGGCGTCGACGTCATCATCGCGGGCCACAACCACAACTACGAGCGGTTCGCGCCGCAGGATGCGAGCGGTCGCCCCGATCCCAGAGGGATTCGTGAATTCGTGGTCGGCACCGGGGGCGCGCCGCTGGTCGGCTTCCGTGCGATCGCAGCCAACAGCCAGGTCCGCGACAACAGCGCGTGGGGCGTGCTCAGGATGACCCTCAGGCCGGAATCGTACGACTGGCAGTTCGTGCCTGTTGCCGGTCGGACGTTCTCCGACAGCGGCAGCGACATGTGTCATTGAGTGGAACGTCCTGCGATGCATCAGCGCGAGCTACGGCGATGGCGTGAGCTGCTCCGGCAGCGAAATGCGACGCGCGGTCTGCTGGTCGCCTTTGAAGGCCCCGATGGCTCCGGCAAGACGACGCAACGCAAGTTGTTCAAGAGCTGGCTCAAACAGCAGGGACGTCACGTCGTCGTGACGAAGTGGAACTCATCGGCGCTGATCAAACCGATCGTCAAGGTGCGGAAGCAGGCGCGCGCACTCAGTCCCGAAGAGTTCTGCCTGTTACACGCCGCTGACTTTCGGCACCGAGTTGAAACCGAAGTGCTGCCGACCCTCTGGCACGGCGGCACCGTGATCGCCGATCGATATCTGTTCACCGGACTGGCGCGTGACGCGGCGCGTGGCCTCGACTTCGATTGGATTCTCCACGCATATGCCCCGATCCTCTGGCCTGACCTCGTGTTCTATTTCGCGGTGTCGCCGCACACGTCGGCCATGCGGATTGCTGCGACTCGCGAGCCGAGCTACTACGAGGCGGGCCAGGACATCACCGGCATGGACAACCCGCTCGACAGCTACACCCAGTTCACCAGCCGCGTGATCCGCGAGTACGAGTCGCTGGCGCTGGTGTTCCAGTTCGTGACGATCGACGCCGAACGGACGATCGATGAGCAGCACCAGCAGGTCCGCCAGCATTTCGCGCAGGCGCAGCGCCGTTCCTGGCTCGACTTCAACATCGAGCCGCTGGTCGAGTGGCTGTCGCAGCACGCGCAAGGGAGTCAGCTCGGGTGATGCGCGCGAAGCGGGGACGCCTCATCGCGGTCGACGGCAGCACGGCGCAAGTGGTCCCGGCCGCCAAGGACGTGGTTCGCGCGCTCGCGGCGGCGAAAATTCCCCGTGGAGTGAGCACGTGGGATGCGTCCGGCATCTTCACCGATCTGTTCGCAGCCAACGGTGTCATGCGCGACCCGTCGGCGCGCACGCTGACGCTGCTCTATGCCGCGGACCTCGCATTTCGGCTGCGATGGCAGATCCGGCCCGCCCTCGAGGAGCAGCGGTTCGTCATTGCGGCGCCGTATGTGGAGACGGCGAAGGCGCTCGGCATGGCGGCCGGCCTGCCGCGCAAGTGGCTCGACGAGCTGTTCCGGTTTGCGCCCCGAGCCGACGATTCGTACCTGGTCACCGAGAGCGCGACGCACGCGCCAGCCCGAGCTCGGACCTATCTCGATTGCTTCTCTGCCACTCTTCAGGGCGGAAGCGGCGTGATCCCGCCTGGCGACATGAGGGCGCGGTCGCTCGCGTACTTGGCGTCACTCGAGAAGCGACGACGCATCGTCCGCCTGCAGTCAGCGGCCGACGTGGTCCTTGGTCCTTAGTTCTTCGTACTTGGTCCGTCCAATGGTCCTTGGTCCTATGTCCTTGGTCCCTCCCGGACGAAGTGGACGAAGGACCCAGGGACACACGACGGACTAAGAACCGGTCACCAAGTACCAAGGACTACGGAAAGGCAAGTTGCACGCCGACTCGTGCGGCGCGTGGCAGTCCGGAGATGGCGACCGGAATGCGTCCCGCGTCGTAGTCGACGTCGAACAGATTCTCGACGCCGAGAAACACGTACACGCGCCGCGCGAGGATACGACCGGCCAGGACGTCGAAGACCGTCCCGCGATTCAGGATTCGCGTGTTCACGTCATCGTCGTACTGCGGACCGACGACGCGCAGCTGTGCTGAGCCCGTCCAGAGCTGATCGCGATATCGAAGGGTCGCCGCAACGCTGTATTCCGGCACCTGGGGCACGCGGAAATCACGAAGCGGGCCCCGCCCTTGGAAACGCGAATCGATCAATGCGCCAGTGACGGCCAGCGACAGCGGGCGCGCCAGCCGGATGTCTCCTTCGAGCTCGAGACCCCTGGAACGGATTCGGTCGGCGTTCTCCCTGCGCCTGACGTTCAACTCAGGAGACGTGGCAATCGTGACGCTCGTCACCGCATCGTTGAGGATGCTCCAGAAGCCGGTGATTCGAACGGAGGTGATACCGAGGCTGAAGCTGAGACCGGCGTCGGCGCTCTTGAGGCGTTCCGGCGTCAACCGCTCGTTCGGCAAGGTGAGATCGTTGCCAACCTGGAAGCTTCGATACAGCTCGCTGAGCGTCGGTGCGCGGAACCCGCCGTAGACCGATCCGCGGATCACGAAGCCGGTGTCACCAGCGCGATAAGCGGCGGACAGCCGCGGGCTGAACGCGCCGACGGTCTGAGAGAACGATGACGTGTCCGACGAGGAATTCCACGCGTCGCCGTGCGCGCCAGCCGTTACCGTCACACGGTCGTTGACAGTAACGCCCGCTCGGACGAACCCTGCACCAAGCCACTCCGAGCCACCGGTCTCCGTGATGGCCAGAAAGCTGCCGTGCTCGTAACCGGTGTCGACGGTGCGGCCCGTCATCACGCGCGTCTCGCCGCCGAACAGGAAATTGGTGGCGCCGAATTGACGCGCATACTGAGCCGACCCGCCGCCGCTGTGCGATGGCACATGCTGCACGGCTTTCAGGAATTCGTCAGACCGCGGCGGCTCGGCCTCGATCTCCGAGAATGTCTGATCGTATGCCTGCGTGCCGCCGAAGCCGTGGATCGAAAGAAAGCCGCCGCCAACAGTGCCGGCCGCATCGCCCGAGAACAGCCCGGAGTCGGTGTCGTTGACCTGCAGCACGGTGCCGTTCTTCCGGTCTTCTGCAAAGAGACTCGCTCGGAATCCGAGCCGCCAGGTGGGACTGGGCACGTAGCCGATCGATGCGATCACGGAGCGATGTTTCGAGCCCGATGGACGGTCGATGGCTCCGCGCTCGTCGGCGCGGGTGAGCACGTACCCTTCAGTCGTGTACCACTGTCCGCCCGCTGAATAGCTCCACGGCCCCTGACGCCCTCCGCCGAACGCCGATACCCGCCCGGTTTCGAGGTTTCCCGCCTCGACGAGGACGCGCCCCATCGGCCCCGTCGGCTCGAGCGTCAGGATCTGCACGACACCGCCGACGGCATCCGCCCCGTAGAGATCGCTGCCACCACCGCGGACGACCTCGACACGATCGATCGCGGCATGCGGCACTTTGTCCCAATACACCCAGCCGCCGAACGCGTCGTTCAGCGGCACGCCGTCGGCGAGCACGAGCGATCGGCTCACCCCCGAGCTGCCAAGCCCACGCATCATCATCGTCTGCATGGTTGGGTTCGCCACGCGTGATGACGGGAACAGCGTGAAACCGGGGACGACCTTCAGGACGTCATCGAGCGCGGCGGCCGGAGACGAGACGATGTCGGTGGAACCGAGCACCGACGCGGCGACCGTCGGATCGGCCTGCGGCTCCCTCGCGCGCGACGACGTGACCTGCACGGCATCGAAGAACGGCGCGGGCTCCAGCTCGATGGTGAGCGACGCTCCGCCCGGGTCCACGGTCACGGCCCGTTGCCCAAACCCGGGAGCCATGACGATCAGACGGATTCGGTCGGACGATGCTGGAAACGAGAATCGCCCGTCCGCGGACGTCTGCACCTGCGTCGTCACGACGCCGGCGACTTCGAGTTGAACCGTCGCGCCGGGGACGGTGCTGCCTGTGGTGTCGACGATCGTTCCGGAGACCGTGTCTGGCGGCTGCGCCTGGAGCAGTGCCATCAGCGCCATGAAAAGGACAGCCTTCATCGTCGATCCATTTCAACGGCGCCGCTGTACATCCTGAATGACCGCGGCACTGCGCAGACGCGCGAACTCGAGCAGTTGCTGGATGTCGGACTCGAACGCGTCATTCGTGAAGGGTTTCACCGGGTCGTCGACCGCCGCCTGCCTGACTTGCTCGTACTCGCGGCGAATCTCCTGGTCGAGCCAGCCGTCCGCGCTGGCGAACGCCGCACAGGCAAGCAGTGTATCGAAATAGAGATCGCGGATCTCCTGAATCATCATCACGCGATCCATCAATCGGTTGCGCACTGAAACGGGGATGTCGTCGATGTTCCAAATCAACGGATGAAACGGCCCCCCCTTGAAGGCCTCGCTCTTGTCCCACGGAATGAACGTCGAGACGCGTGACGACCTCGGGCGGTACAGGTAGAAGTTGTTCATCCCTGCGTAGCCGAGCAGGCCGTCGTTGTCCGCGAGGAAGTTCTCCACGGCCGCCTGCCTGACGAAGCCTGGCACGTCCACGAACGCGCTCACTGCGGCGAGGAAGCCGTCGGCTGGAGCCTCGTTGATCGTCCGAATCATGTCAACGAGCGGCGCCGGATCGGGATCGTTGACGTGTGTCTCCGGTTCGAATGGCGACGGAGTGTACAGCGAGGCCGCGGGGCCCTTGTACTCGAAGAAGTACTCGCTCGCCCACTGATAGTTATACAGATAACCGTCGCTCTCCGGAAAGTTCCTGGCGAGAAACCGTCGATCGATCTGTTCGACGATGAGATACAGCCCGACGTATTGGTCGTTGACGTAGAGGCGCGTGTGCGCTGTTCTCGGGGCCGGAATCCCCATTTGCGCGAACAGCTTCATGCTGAGACGTTCGTGCAGGCTGCTCGGATCCTGAGTGTTGTTGCGCAGCACGATCGACGTGAGGCCGAGCAGCGTCTGGGTCGAGTCGTAGCGGTTGAAATCGACCCGCAGTCCGGGTTTGACCCCGCTACGGCTGCCCACACCGCGCGATCGGATGCCGACCTGACGTAAGGTCTGCCCGTTCCAGACGAAATGTGCCGGGTAATGGTCATTGAGCTGAAAATTCGCCTTCAGCGTTTCCCAGTCGCGCGGATACACATAGAGCCTGACCTCGTGCAACACCCCGTCGTTGAACAGATCGTCGGCGGTCAGTGTTTGCGCGTCAGCGCTCGAGCCCGGCAGCAGCGCACCAAGGGCAACGGACATCAACAGCCGCCACAGTAGACGATGCGGTGACACGACGCGTTGGCTCAAGGGCCTCATAAGACGAACTGCAGGCGGACGACCCGCGTCCAGAACAGGTGGCGATCCGGAACCGGGCTTCGGTTCGCGTCTTCGATCCACTCACGAATCACGTTCAGTTGGATCTTGGTCCAGCGGTTGACATACCAGTTCACGCCAGCCGTCCACGCGCCGTCGCTGGTTTCGAGCAGGTTGGGACCGCGCGGGCTCGTCGATTCGTTATCCCCGCCAGAGGACGAACCGAATCCCAGACGTTCGTAGCGGGTGGCCACCTCCACGGCACCGGCACCGCCGCGCAGCAACGGGCGGCGCGGTTCGATCCCGCCGAACTTCGACTCGCCGGTCACGATCCAGCTGCCGCTGACGTACCACCCTTGCGCGACGGCCGCGGGGAGATCCTCCAGCTGAATGCCCTGATTCTTCCGTTCGTCGGAGGCGCGGATGAATTCAGCCTTCACTGAGAACGGCCCGGGCTGCCAGTCGGCTTCGAGCCCAAGGCGAAGACGTCGACCGTCGACGAACACGGGGTCGTCGAACCGCTGGCGAAACGCCGTTCGGACGCGCAGCGAGTTGAGCCCTTCCGGCACGGTGCCACTCGTGACCGCGAACCCCAGCGTGAGCTCGCCTGCATTGGCGGGCAGCCCGGCGCGGCGTAGTGGCCGTCCGGTCACGCGTGCGGCGATCGTTCGCTCCACGTTTTCGCCGCCCCGCTCGAGCCGCGCGTCTTCGTCTTCACCGTCTCCGTCGAAGACGCCGACCTCGTACCCGAAGGCCCGCCGGTGGAACTGCCCGTGCAGAGCCACGCCGATTTCGCGGGCGGGCGTCAGGTTCTCGCTGACGTTGGTGCGGTAGACGAAATCGAGATCGGTTGGTCCGGTGAGCTCCTCCAGCCCGAACGGCATCTTGAATTTGCCGCCGCGAACCTGGTAGTTGTCGAAATACGTGAAGTTGAGGAACACGTCGCGCCAGACGTTGTCCTCGCGCAGCTCGCGCTCGAGCTCGTACTCGAAGTACTTCAGGAAATGTCCCTGGATCCCGACACGCTTCCGATTGAATTCGAAGCCATCCTCTTCGGTGACGGCGTCATCGAACGTGCGGAAGTCGCCCTGCAGCTTCAGACGGAAATCGATTCGCAGCGCCGATCCGAATCTGAGAGAAGGACGACTGGTGAAGACGAATCGGTCGCGGTCTTTCTCTTTCGAGCCTTGGCCGGTGGCCGGGGCCGGCGTGGTGGTCTGCGGTTCCAGGGCGAGGCTCTGCGCCGCCACGGCCCGAGGCACCGCGGCTGCAGCAACGAGAAGGGCCGCACACACGAGGGGTTTCATCAACAAGCCCTGACTAGAAAACGACACGAGCCGCCCGCAGCGAACGCGCCCGCCGGCGGCCGCGGCTACGACGTTCCTTTCTTGACCTTTTTCCACGCGATGGACTTGACGCCCGGGATCGCCGTCAGCTGGGCGCCCAGATCCTCGAGCGGCACCCGACGGTCGATGGCGAGGTGGTACTTCACGACCGATTCCCGGCCCTGCGAGACATCGCGTGCCTCGTAGATTATCCCGTGTCTGGCGAACACGCTTTCGACCGAAACGGTCGGAAAGTCACGGCTATCGGCCTTCAATTCGATCATCAACTCGCGTGGTTTGCGGTCCGACGGGAAGCGATCGAGCACGAGCAGAAACAGGCACAGGAATCCCGTGCCCAGACCGGCGACCGCAAACGCGCCGAGACCTGTCGCCATCCCAAGACCCAGGAGCAGGAAAATGATGGTGATGTCCTTTGGGTCTTCAACCGGCGTGCGGAAGCGGATCAGGCTCGCAGCCCCCGCGACGCCGAACGCCCGCGCCACTGAGTTGCCGATGATGATCATCACCATCGCGCCAGCCACGCAGAGAAGCATCTGGGCTTGCTCCATCGATCGGCTTTGCGCCTGCTCGGCTGAGAGCGGGCGATGGACCGTCGTGATCAGGAATCCGATGCCTGCGGCGGCGGTCAGCTTGAGCAGTGCGAGGAACGGCTGGCCTGGCGGCGTGGCGTTTCCCGTGTTGCCGAGGTCGAGCTCCGTGGGGACGAGCGCTTCGGGGGGGAACCACCAGGTGCCGATCGCGAACAGTCCCGCGCAGAATGTGGTGGCCGTGACCACGAGCCCGATGGTGCGCCACGGCCACTCGCGGGCCTGTGCCTCGGCCACAGAGTCGAGGATCGAAAAGACGCCGCCTAGCTTCGACTCGTCCAGGAACGCGCGCACGTCGGCATTGACCTGCGCCAGGCGCAAACTGCCGCCACGGCGTCTGGCGGTGGTGTGCCCTCGCACCAAGGCGCGGACGCCGGCGGAGTCGATGCGGGTGACCTGTGAGAGGTCCACCACGAGATGGCGGTGGCCTTCGGTGAGTCGCGCCTGAATCGAGCGCTCGAATTCTTCTGCGGCGCCGCCTTCGACGAGCGGCTCATGTGGCGACAGCACGAGACGCCCCGCGCCTTGCGGGGCGCGCGCCGGCGGAATGGTGGGATCGAGCGTCGCGCTCACGTTTCCGAGCAGCTGAACTATATCACTGGCAACGGCTACGCTATCATTTCGTTCCTCATCAGATGGCTGTCGTTCCCGGCGAACGTCTTGGCCCCTACGAGATCGAGGCAAGCCTCGGTGTTGGTGGTATGGGCGAGGTGTTCCGCGCGCGGGACACGCGGCTCGACCGTCCCGTCGCCATCAAGTTCCTGTCCGACCAGATCGCCGACGAGTCGTCGCGGCGCCGCTTTCAGCAGGAAGCGAAGACCGCGTCGGCACTGAATCATCCGCACATCGTGACCGTCCACGAGGCGGGAGAGCTCCACGACCGGCAGTACCTCGTCACCGAGTTCATGGATGGCGGCACGCTGCACGACTGGACG
>DASRJR010000176.1:0-42308 GCA_035649395.1 Vicinamibacterales bacterium | reverse complement strand
CGCCGCGGCTGGCAATTGTCGTGCGTTTGCGCTGGACGACGACTGCGGCCGTGATCCCACCGGCGATCTTCATCCCTTCCGCAATGATCAGCGGCACGGGACGCGGCTGCGTGATCGCCACCGCTTCGTAGATCAGCACCGCGAACAGGCCGACGAGGAAACCGTGCAGGACGAGCCTGGATTCGACCGTGCGCAGTGCCCACAGCGTCGCGACATACACCATGACGAGCGCCGTCGGCGGCGTCGCCAGCAGTTGCGGCTGCTGGCCAGCGACGAGGGCGATCGGGATCACGACCGCCAAGATGCCCAACTCGGCGAGAAAGCCGCCGCCAACCGCGCGAACCCAATTGATGCGTGCCGAGTTGCTCATCGTGCGGCTCCTCTCAACGAAGCGCCGCGGCAATCGCCGCTCGCGCGGTATCGATGATTGCGGACAGCTCGCCGCTCAGTCCCGCGCCCTGCGCCAGATCGGGCTTGCCGCCCCCACGCCCGCCGTAGCTGGCCATCATCGTCTTCAGCACCTGGCTCGCGTCCAGCGCGAGGTCGGCTGAACGCGCAACTGCAGCCGCATACGGCGATGACGATGAGAGCAGCACGGTCGCGGCACGGCCATGAGCGGTCAATGCGGTCGCGATGGCTCTGAGGCCGGCGGCATCCCAGCCCTCGAGCGACGTCAGCACGACTCGCGTGCCCTCGAACGACTCGGCCTCGGCGAGCAGCCGCGCGGCTTCGTGCACCGCAAGCGACTGCTGCAGCCGAGAGAGATCTTTTCGCGCCTGCTTGTGCTCCTGCTGCAGGCGCTCGATTGCCGATGGCAGTTCCGGCGGGAGCACCGACAGATGCCTCACGCTTCCGGCGATCGCGTCGCGCTGCAGGCGGAACGCTCGCAGCGCCCGGCCGCCGCACAGGAACGTGACCCGCGAGCCACCGCGAAATCGCTCGACCACGCTGACGGCGATGATGCCGATCTCGCCGGTGTGGGCCACGTGAGTCCCACCGCAGGCGGAGAGGTCGAAGTCGGTCACCTCGATGAGCCTCAAGGGTCCGCTTCGGACGGGCTCTTTGCGGAGCGGCAGCGCCGCCGCTTCCTCAGACGACACCAATCGAATCAGAACCGGCCGGTCTTCCCACACGATGCGGTTCGCTTCGTCAACCGCCCGCTCGACTTCAGCTGGCGTCATCTCGCGAGCGAGGTCGATCGTCGAGCTCTCGGCGCCCATGTGAAAGCTCATCGTGCGGTTGTCGAACAGCCGGTCGAACGCCGCCGATAACACGTGCTGCCCCGTGTGCTGCTGCATGTGATCGAAGCGGCGCGGCCAGTCGATCTCGCCGCGCACTGGCGCCCCCTCCGAAATCGGTGCGCTCAGGACGTGGACGATGTCTTCGTTGTCGTCGATCGCGTCGAGAACCGTGGCCTCGCCGAGACGGCCCGTATCGAACGGCTGTCCGCCCGACGTGGGATAGAACGCGGTCCGATTGAGATGTACTGCGGGCTTCCCGTCACGTTCGACTGTACGCGTGACGATGGCTTCGAACACGCGGCATGCGGGTTCGCGATAGTAGATGCGCTCGGTCATTGACGCGTTATGGGATCGACTACGCCCGCTTCCGCAAACCCGGCCGCACGCAACACGCAGCTGTCGCACCGGCCGCACGGGCCCGACGGACCGGGATCGTAACAGCTGTGCGTCAGTCCGTAGTCGAGTCCGAGCTCGACGCCGCGCCGGATGATCTGCGCCTTGCTCAACATCTGCAGCGGTGCGTGGATACGGAATCGCTCACCTTGCACGCCGCGGGCGGTGGCGAGCGAAGCGAGCTGCTCGAACGCCGAGATGTACTCGGGCCGGCAATCGGGATAGCCGGAGTAATCGAGCGCGTTCACGCCGATGACGATGTCATGGGCACCGAGCACCTCGGCCCACCCGAGCGCGAGCGAGAGGAAGACGGTGTTGCGAGCCGGAACGTAGGTCGATGGAATCTCGCTTGGGATGATCTGCCGATCCTTCGGCACCGGCGTATTGGTCGTGAGTGACGAGCCGCCGAACATCGACAGGTCAACGTCGATTTCGACATGCCGGACCACACCGAGGTTGGCGGCCACTCGTCGCGAGGCGTCGATCTCGGCCGCATGCCGCTGACCGTAGCGCACGGTGAGGGCAAACAAGCGGAAGCCCTCGGCTCGCGCAATCGCGGCAGCGGTGTACGAGTCCAGCCCGCCGCTGAGCAGAACGACCGCGTCAGACACCGCGCGTCGTGGGGCTCCAGATGTACTTGTGGATCTGCAGCTGAACGCGAACCGGCAGGCGATCGGCCAGCACCCATTCCGAGAGCGTCTTGGGGTCGAGCACGCCATGCACCGGCGAAAAGTGGATCGCCGCCGCGCGTTGCCGCAATCCGTGACGCTCGAGCACGTCGCGCGCCCAGTCGTAGTCCGCGCGATCCTTGATGACGAATTTCACCTCGTCGTGAGGACGAAGCCGCTCGAGATTGCTCCAGTCGTTGCGCCCTGACTCGCCGCTGCCGGGGCATTTCACGTCGAGAATGGTGACGACCTCGCCCGGGACGCGCGAGGTATCTCGATGGCCACCGGTCTCGAGCAGCACTTTCTTGCCGCGATCGAGCAGTCCCTGCATCAACGGATAGACGTCTTCCTGGAGCAGCGGCTCGCCGCCCGTCACTTCTACCAGCGGGCAGTCATACGACGCGACCGCGTCGAACACATCGTCGAGCGCTTGCTTGCGACCCTCGAAGAAGGCGTACTCGGTATCGCACCACGAGCAGCGAAGGTCGCACGCCGTGAGCCGCACGAAGACACACGGCTGACCTGCGAAGCTCGACTCGCCCTGCACCGAGTAGAAGATCTCGTTGATGGTGAGCATAAATGGGGTCGGGAGTCATTTTTCAAAGAACGTAAAATGACTCCCGACCCCCTTACGGTATTGTACTTTCCGTGGCTCTGCTGATTGGAACGTCGGGCTGGAGCTACCCGTCCGGCAAAGGAAAGTGGAACGGGATCTTCTATCCAGCGACCCGCTCGAAGCGGGCGGGGACGAAGGAGTTCGACGAGCTGCGGTTCTATGCCGAGCACTTCGACACCGTGGAGGTCAACAGCACGTTCTACGGACAGCCGCGCGCCGACGTGACGCGGGGCTGGGTGCATCGCACGCCGCCCGGCTTCGAGTTCTCGATGAAGCTGTACCAGAAGTTCACCCACCCGAAGATGTTCAAAGAGGCGGCGTTGAAACGTGCACCGGGGTCGGAAGGCCCGCTGCTCGATCTGCTCACCGAGGTCACACAGGCTGACATCGACGAATTTCGCGCCGGCATCGACCCGCTCGCGTCAGCCGATCGTCTTGGCGCACTGCTCGCGCAGTTTCCGCCAAGCTTCAAGGACAGCCCGGCGTCGCGGGACTATCTCGCTCAGCTCCTGCATGCGTTCGACGATTATCCACTCGCGGTCGAACTGCGCCACAAGAGCTGGAGCGATGCCATCGGCGACACGCTGGCGATGCTGAATGCGTTCGGCGCGGCCTGGGTGCAGATCGATGAGCCGAAGTTCCGGTTTTCAATCCGTCAGAACTATCTGCCGAACGTCACGAGCTTCTACTACATGCGGCTGCACGGGCGGAACGCGAAGGCGTGGTGGCACCACGACAAGTCCGAGGACCGCTACAACTACCTGTACTCAGCGAGGGAACTGCGGGAGTTCTCCGACATCGCCGGCGCGGCACAGGCGCTGGTGAAGAAGTCGTATCTGTATGCGAACAATCACTTCGCGTCGAAATCGGTCGTGAACGCGGTGATGCTCAAGGCCCAACTCGGCCAGCCGATCGAAGGCGAGTATCCGCCCGAGTTGATCGAACACTATCCGGATATAGCCGATCTCGTTTCTACTTCTTCGCTTCGTCCCGCACGGTTACCCGTCGAATGACGTCCGGGATGCGGAGCTGCTGGACGACATCCATTCCGGAGATGACCTGGCCGAAGACCGTGTATTTCCCATTCAGCTCCGGCCGCGGCGACAGCACCACGTACATCTGACTGTCCGACCCTTTCGGATCGCCCTCGCGGTGCGCCATCGCAACGGCGCCGGTCACATGCGTGCGCTTCTTGCTCACTTCCAGCGCGCCGATTGGATCGCCGCTGTCTCTGGTCCCCCAGTCAGGGCGCTTGGTCATGTCGCGCGTCTGCGGATCCCCAAACTGCACGACGAACTTTGGCTCCATGCGGTGCACGCGGAGGCCGTTGTAGAAGTTGCGCTTCACGAGCGCCAGCACGTGCTCGACGGTCTTCGGCGCCTCGTTTGGATAGGTCTCGATCTCGAACGTCCCCTTGACGGTCTCGACAACCAGCACGGGGCCGGCCCCAGGCGACGTCCGTCCCGGGGTGGCGGGTTTGGCTGGCGTCGCGGGCGTCGCGCCTCGTCCTCGCTGCGCCGTTTGAGCTGCGATATCCGTCGCGAAACACAGGGCTAGACCTGCGATCAAACCGGCAACGAGCTTCATCGTGGCCTCCAGCGCCGGGCCTGACAGGCCCGGCCTACACTGACTGCTTCGAGCAACGCAGACGTGGTGAGCACACTCGTCTACGAGTGCGTCGTCGAACTCACGCCAATTCTTGGACAAAGCCGCGCGAGCGCGCAATCGCCGCATCGCGGGTGGACCGGGCGGCACACGTTCTGGCCCCACGTCACCATGTACTGGTTGATCAGCGGCCACCAGCGCCGGTCGGTCACTGCGTAGAGCGCGCGCTCGGTTTCCTCGGGCTGCCTCGTCTGCACCCATCCCATGCGATTGGAGATGCGGTGCACGTGGGTATCGACGCAGATGTTGTTGCCGCTCTTGAACCCGAGAATCAACACCAGGTTGGCGGTCTTGCGACCGACGCCCGGCAGCGTCACGAGCTCCTCGATCGTGGACGGCACCCGGCCCCCGAAGCGTGTCAGGATCGTCCGGCAGCAGGCCTTTACGTGCCGCGCCTTGGTGCGATAGAAGCCGACCGGGAAGATCAACCGCTCGATTTCGGCAACCGGAAGCCTGGCCATCGTCCGCGGGGTTCGGGCCCGACGGAACAGGCGCGTCGACGCCGCGTGCGTCGTCGCGTCCTTGGTGCGGGCCGACAGGAGCGTCGCGATCAGGATCTGAAACGGCTCTTCGGACTGCGCCTCCGAGATCTTCTCGACGGCGGGCGGTTCCATGCCGGTAATGGCGCGCCCGAGCGCCCGCATCACGCGCTCGACTCGCCGGGGATCCACGCTTCTCGCGAACACCACGCCTGATGCTAGCATTCGACTTCCGCCTTCGCCCGCGGCTACGGCGCGACTGGCCTCAGCACGTGTGCAAGGCGTTCGGACGAGCGATCACGATGAGAGTGCCGTTCATTCTGATGCTTCTTGTGTCCGCCGGTGCGGTTCCGGCTTCGGCGCAAACGGTCTGGCCCGACTCCGACCCGCGCATCGCCGCGCTCGTCGCCGCGGTATCGGAAACGCGGCTGAAGACGCTGGTCGAGACACTTGCCGGTTTCCAGACGCGAAACACGCTGTCGGACACGTCCTCGCCCACGCGTGGCATCGGGGCCGCGCGGCAGTGGATCTTCGACGAGCTGAAACGATCGAGCCCGAAGCTTCACGTCAGCTTCGACACGTACATGCTGGCGAAACAGGGGCGCATCACCCGCGACGTCGAGCTGCGGAACGTGATCGCGATCCTGCCCGGCCGATCGGCGCGTCGCATCTATGTGTCGGCGCACTACGACACGACCAACATCGGCGGCACCGGGCAGATCGGCGCCAACACGAGACCGCCGAGCCCAAAGCCGCCGCCAGACGTCCAGCAGTCCCCCGATTTCGATCACAACGCGACCGCGCCCGGAGCCAACGACAACGGCAGCGGGACCGCACTCACGATGGAGCTCGCACGGGTGTTTGCGGAGAGCGACCTCTCGTTCGACGCGACGCTCGTGTTCGCATTGTGGGCAGGCGAAGAACAGGGACTGATCGGCTCGGGTGCACACGCCGAACGGATGTCGAAGGACAAGGTCAGTGTCGACGCCGACTTCAACAACGACATCGTCGGCAACTCACGCGGCGGCGCCGGCGTCATCGACGCCGAAACGGTCCGTGTCTACTCCGATGGCCCTGAGGACTCGATGTCGCGCTCGCTCGCGCGCTACATCGAACGGATGGCGGCGATTTACGTCCCGTCGCATCGCGTCAGGCTGCTGGCCCGGCAGGACCGATTCGGGCGATCGAGCGACAACGCGCCGTTCAACCAGCGTGGCTTCCCGGCGGTCGTCTTCAGAGAAGCCAACGAGAATTTCAGCAAGCAGCACCTCGACGCCGACACGATTGACGGGGTCGATTTCGCTTACCTGGCGCAGAACGTGCGCGTGAACCTGGCTGGCGTGGCGTCTCTGGCACTCGCACCGCCAGCGCCGAAGGTGACGAACGAGCGCAATCAGCCGACCATCGGGCGACAACCGTCGGGATACGACGCCAATCTGCGCTGGATCGCATCGCCAGGGGCCGTTGGCTATCGCATCTACTGGCGCGAGGCGTGGAGCCCCGACTGGCAGCGCTCACAGCGCATCGGCGATGTCACCGAGTTCGTGCTGCCGAAGGTCTCGATCGATGATTTCGTCTTCGGCGTTGCCGCGATCGGCGCGAGCGGCCACGAGAGCCTCGTCAGCGCCTACGTCTCCCCCGCTCGGCGCGACTCCGACATGAAGCTGGTACCGTGATCATGCCCCGACTCATCGCACAACCGTCGATCGTACAAGCCGCGGGCACGCCTCCGAAACGGATCGAGGAGTACGCCGGCCGCGTCAACTCAGGTCATTCGTCAGTGAGCGTTGCGCGCATGGTTTCTCCAGCGGGCTGGCTGGAGCCCGGCCAACGTCCGGAATTCGAGGAGATCACCATCGTGCTGAAAGGCGTCGTTCGAGTGGAGCACGAAGGCGGCTCGATCGACGTGCCAGCCGGCCAGGCGGTGGTCACCTCACCTGGTGAATGGGTGCGCTACAGCACTCCGCACGGCGGCGCCGAGTACATCGCCGTCTGCCTGCCTGCGTTCTCGATGGAAACGGTTCATCGCGATTCCGAGTGATTGAATCCGTCGGCACGGCGGGTCTTTAGACCCGCCGATCAGATTGGGGTAATCGCTGGTTCCCCCGCGAGCACCGCGAGCACGTTGCGCGCAGCGAGATCGATCATCGCAGTCCGCGTTTCGATGGCGGAGCTCCCGAGGTGCGGCGACAGCACGACGTTCTCGAACGAGGGCAGCTTTGGGTGGATCTCCGGTTCGCGCTCGTAAACATCGAGCGCGGCACCGGCGATGACACGGTTCTCCAGCGCCCACACCAGCGCCGATTCGTCGACGATGGGTCCTCGCGCAGCGCTGATCAGATACGCCCCGCGTTTCATCCGCATCAACGTCGTCTGATTGATCAAGTGCTTCGTCTCTGCCGTCAGCGGACAGTGCAGCGAAACGATGTCCGAGGTGGAGAGCAGCCGATCGAGCGGCATGCCCTCGGCAGCAATGGGTGACCCTGACACAGGGCTCACGAGCGCGGGGGCGGCCGGACTTGCCGAGCGCGCGGCATAGGCGACGCGCATCCCGAATGCGGGGGCCCGCGCCGCCACCGCACGGCCGATGCGTCCAAAACCCACGATACCGAGCTGCTTGCCGTGCAGATCGCTGCCCAACATGAAGTCGAGTGCAAAGCCCTTCCACTGGCCGCGGCGGACGAGCCGATCGCCTTCGACCACGCGTCGCATGATCCCCAGGATCAGCGACCACGTCAGATCGGCGGTCGACTCCGTCAGGATGTCAGGTGTGTTGGTGACGACGATGCCGCGCGCGCGGGCGGCGGCAACATCGATGTTGTTGTAGCCGACCGCGATCGTGGAGATGACCTTGAGGTCGCGGCCCGCCTCGATCACCGCGCGGTCGAGCGCATCGGTGACGACGGCCAGCACTCCTTGCTTGCCCTCGACTCGACTGAGCAGATCGTTGTATGGGAGGTCGCCCCGATCGTGCAGATCGACCTCGCATGCCTCCTCCAGTCGAGCACGTATCGACGAGGGAATGCGTCGGGTAACAAGAATCGGCGGTCTGGACACTAGTGGCCGAGGGACTTGCAATACCCGCAGTGGTTGCAGTTCACCGCGGGCTCGATGATGCAGGCACCATCGCCGTCAGCGCCGGCGGCCAGCACGAACATCGAATGACTGGAATGCAGACGCGCATTCGGCGGTCGCATCTCCGGTCCCGATCGAGACGCCAGCGGCCCCGCTCCAGCGGCCTGCCTCGCGATCGCCTCGCGCACGAGCGCCCGGAGTTCCTGTTCGGTCATTCAGACACATCCACGTGGTCGACGATGCCGACGATCGCGGCGTCCACCGGCGCGATCTTACGCCCCAGCGCTTCGCCAGCGGCCCGGCCCTCGATGACGATCAGGACTTTCTCGTGAACGCCGGCGCCAACAGAATCGACGGCCAGAAGCGCCGTGCCTCGTGGCTTGTCGTCGAGTCCGACCGGCTGCACCAGCAGCAGCTTCGCGCCTTCGAACTTGGCGTGCTTCTGAGTGGAGACGACGGTGCCGACGACGCGTGCCAGTTGCATATTCTGGGGCCGCCTGAAGGCGGCCCTTACGACGTTGCAATGTCGACGTGATCGACGATGCCGACGATGCCGGCATCGGTCGGGACTTCCTGCGGGTAGAACGGGAAGCTCGCCTCCTTGCCGCGCACGAAGAAGACGGTCTCACCGACTCCTGCCCCGATGGCATCGATCGCGACGAGCGTCCGTCCGGTGGCCTTCAAGTCGGGGCCGAGCGGCTGCAGCAGCATCAACCTGATGCCGATCAGATTCGCGTCCTTCTGCGTCGCCACGACGTCGCCGATGACCTTCGCGAGTTGCATGTGGTTGGGTCCGCCTCAAGGCGGACACTACATCGTCCGGCTGAAGCCGGACCCTACATTCGTCCGGCTGAAGCCGGACCCTACATCAGTCGCCTGCCGCCACGTCGACGTGATCGACAATGCCGACGACGGCCGCGTCCACTGGACAATCCTTCATGCCCGACGCCATGCGCGCCGAGCTGCCGCTCACGATGAGCACCGTCTCGCCGACACCGGCATCGACCGTGTCGACGGCGACCAGATAGTTGCCTTCAGCTTTGCCGTGCGGGTCCATCGGGCGGGCGACGAGCAGCTTGTTGCTGACGAGCCGCGGATCCTTCCGCGTGGCGACAACCGTCCCGACGATGCGCGCGAGAATCATGATCGCAGCGCTAGCGGACTAATCAAGGGCGCTGGCCTCATCCGATCGCGCCCTTGATTAGGCCTTGGCGCTGGTGGCCTTTCCGATCGGGAGTGCGTCCTCGAGGTTGGCGTGGGGGCGCGGAATCACGTGCACCGAAACGAGCTCGCCGACGCGGCGCGCCGCGGCCGCGCCGGCATCCGTCGCAGCCTTCACTGCAGCGACGTCGCCTCGCACGATGGCAGTGACGTACCCGGCGCCGATCTTCTCCCAACCGACCAGCGTGACCTTGGCCGCCTTCACCATGGCGTCGGCCGCTTCGATCATCGCGACCAGCCCCTTGGTCTCCACCATTCCGAGCGCCTCTCCCATGCTCTCTATCCTTACGCGTACAGCGTGTCTAGAAGACCCGCTCTACACTGTCCGCTTCCCGCGGTCTTGTCGTGTTCAATCTCTCAGGTTTTTCACAGCATCAGCGATCAACGCCGTGAGTTCGCCGTATGTTAGCCGAATTTCCCCGTCTCTGCTCGCTTGCCGCAGCACGCTTCCGACGTCTGGAACCAGACGCGTCGGCGACTCGGGCGCCTCGAGCACCTGACACAACACCTGGTCCGCGGCCGCCGCGACTTCGGACGGATCGGCGCAGAGCGGAGCTGGCGCGGCGATGCCGTACATCCCTCGAAGGCCCTGCAGGCGCTCGACTTCGTCGCGCGAGAACAGATGCTCGCGACCGAGCAGACGCGCCACCAGGCTGATCTTGGCGAAGTGCTCGATCGTTTCCATCTTGTAGTAGGCGGTCATCACGGTGCGGCAGCACGTGACCGCGCCGTGGTTGGCGAGCAGCAGCCCGTCGTGCGCCTTGATGTACTTTCGGACGGCCTCCGGCAATTCCGCGGTCGAGGGCGTTCCGTACTCCGCGATGGGAATGCTGCCCAGCGTCGTGACGACCTCAGCGAGTACCGCGCGCGTCAGCGGAATGCCGGCCACGGCGAAGCCGGTTGCGATCGGCGGATGCGCGTGCACCACCGCGTTCACGTCCGCGCGATTGCGATAGATCTCGAGGTGCATCGGCAACTCCGACGAGGGGTCGCGATCGCCGGCGACCTTCTTTCCGTCGTAGTCGACGACGACCATCATGTCGGGCGTCATGAAGCCCTTCGAGACGCTCTTCGGCGTGGTCAGCAGCCGCTTGTCGTCGAGACGCGCGCTGATGTTGCCATCGTTCGACGCGACGTAGGCGCGGGCGTACAGACGTCGACCCGCTTCGACGATCTCGCCGCGGAGCTGTTCTTCCAGTCGGGTGCTCATAGTCTGGTCCGGCTAAAGCCGGACACTACACTTTCCACTTGTTCTTGCGGAACAGGTCTCGGCACGCATCGGAACAGAAGTAGTGCGTCACCTCCCCGGCCCGGAGACCAAGCGAGTTATGGGGCGCCACCCACGTGCCGCACACGGGATCTCGCACCAGCTTGACCGGCTTCTTCCCTCGCGACTTCGACGGCAGGCCGCCGAACGCCTCGATGATGCCATCGACAAAGCGCCAGAACGCCCACCCAACGACGAGCAGCAGGATCGCAACGAGCGCGAGACGGGTCACTGATTCGCAGGCGGCGTCGGGCCTTTGGCATGCGCGGCGGCGATGCCCTCGAGCGCACGACGGGCAGCCTGTCCCTCGGGGCTGTTGGGCGCGAGCGAGACGACTTTCTCCCACTCGGCCTGCGCCCCACGAAGATCCTGCTTGCCGAAGGCGAGGACGATGCCCTTATTGAGCAACGTCTTGGTGTGCGTGGGACTGATCTTGAGCGAGTGCTCGAACTGCGCGAGCGCCTCGTCGGCGCGATTCGAGTAGTAGTAGCTCACCCCGAGGTCCGTGCTGGCGTCCGCGTTCTTCGGGTCCAGCGCCACGGCCTGCTTGTACCACGCGATCGCATCGTCCCACCGCTCGGCGTCGAAATACGTGTTCCCGAGCTGGACGAGCGTATCGACACTCTTCGGGTTGGTCGAGAGCGCCTGCTTCAACTGATCGACGCGTGCCTGATCGAGCACCGGCGCCTGCTGCTGCGTGGTGCTCCCGCCTGTCTGGCTCGAGGACGTGGCCGCGGCTGGTGGAGGTGCTGCGCGACGTACCTGCTGGGTGCCGATGACCCACCCGAGGATCGTACCGAAGGCCATGCCGGCGATGACGTAGGCGATTGCGTCGGATTTCATTCGGAGTTCTAGCTTTGCCGATCTTATGTCATCTCGCCAGAACGTCCAGGTACTCGCGGACACTTCGCTCCAGGCCCACGAAAATCGCATGGCTGACGAGCGCATGACCGATGGAGACCTCGTCCAGGTGCGGCAGGCGTCTGAACAGGACGAGATTCTCGAGATCCAGATCGTGCCCGGCATTGATGCCGAGGTGAAGCGAGTGTGCGAGCTCGGCCGCCGCCGTGTATCGCTCGAACGACGCCTGCGCCTCGGCGGCGCCTCGCTCGAAGGCGCGGGCATAGGGTTCCGTATAGAGTTCGACGCGGTCGGCACCGACACTGGAGGCCCACCGTATGGCCGCTTCCTCGGGGTCGACAAAGAGGCTGACGCGGACACCCGCGGAGCGAAGCCCGTTGATGGTGGTGCCGAGCGCGGAGTGCGGAGTCGTCGGTGGCCAGCCAGCTTGACTGGTAATCTCGCCGGGCATCACCGGTACGAGCGTGCATTGCGTCGGCCGGACTTCCTGCACGAGCTCGACGAAACCGGGACGCGGATCGCCCTCGATGTTGTACTCGACCGGTGCGCCGCGCACGGCATTCAGTTCCCGCAGCAACGCCGCAACGTCATGGACGTCCGCCGTCGTGATGTGACGTGCGTCCGCGCGCGGATGGACGGTGATACCGGGCGAACCGGCGTTGACGCACGCAAGAACGGCGTCGAGCACGGACGGCACCCGTCCGCCGCGCGAGTTGCGCACGGTGGCGATCTTGTTGACGTTAACGGAAAGCCGAATCATCGATCACGTCAACGCCGCTTTGGCGGCGTCGACGATTTCCTGTCCCCACGTCTTCAGCTCGCCTTCGTCGCGGCCCTCCAGCATGACGCGGAGCAGCGGCTCGGTGCCGGAATAGCGGACGAGCAAACGGCCGTGTCCGGCGAGCCTGGCTTCGACCGCATCCATCACGGCGGCCACCTCGGGAATCGTCTTGAGGTCCACTTTGCGACCGATCCGCAGATTCATCAGCACTTGCGGATAGGTCGTGAGATCGGAGGCGAGATCGCGCAGATCGCGGCCCGAGCTGACGATGGTGCGCAACACATTCATGGCGGTGGCAAGTCCGTCACCGGTGAAGAGGTACTCGGAGAAGATGATATGTCCCGACTGCTCGCCGCCGAGCGCGATGCCGCGGCGCAGCATCTCCTCCATCACGTATTTGTCACCGACGGGGCACCGATACATCGAGATATCGGCCTCTTTCAGCGCCAGCTCGAGGCCGATGTTGCTCATCACGGTGGCAACAATCGCATTTCCGCTGAGGCGCCCTTCGGCTTTCATCCGCTTCGCGCACATCAGCATCACCGCGTCGCCGGTGACGATGGTGCCGCGACGATCGACGAAGATCGCGCGATCGCCGTCGCCATCGAACGCGACGCCCAGATCGTACGTGCCATCGACCATTGCGGCGGCAAGCGCCTCGGGCGCAGTCGAACCGCACTTCAAGTTGATGTTGCGGCCATCGGGTTGATTGCCGATGACGCGGACATCGAAGCCAAGGTCCTCGAATACCCGCGGCGCGACGGTCGTGGTGGCGCCGTTGGCGCAGTCGATAGCGATGCGCAGATGGGGCGCGCGCGCGCTCGACGGAAGAATCTCGAGCAGATGCCCGACGTACTCGCTCCTCAGATCGACCTGTTCGACAACGGACGCCTCGCCGCCCGGCATGGACCATGACGTGTCCGCCACGATCGACTCGACCAGATGCTCGAGCGTCTCGGTGAACTTCTCCCCGGCGCCGGAGAACACCTTGATGCCGTTGTCTTCGAACGGATTGTGCGAGGCCGAGATGACGACGCCGGCGGTATAGCTCATTCTCGGAGTGAGATACGCGATCGCTGGCGTGGGAATGATGCCCGCGCTCGTCAGGGTGCCGCCCTGCGTGCGCGCGCCAAACGCCAGCTCGCGCTCGATCCACTCGCCCGACTCGCGGGTGTCGCGGCCTGAGAGAAACCGGACCGCATTCGTTCCCTCACCTTGCCGCATCGCACGGACCAGTGCGGCCCCCAGACGCCGAACGGTCGCGGCATCGAGCGGATGCTCGCCGGCCTTCCCACGCACGCCATCAGTCCCGAACAGCTTCATCCTCTGTCATGACCTTTCGACGGTTCTACCGAACCGGAACGATATTGACGGTCACGCGAGCGACGAGGGGCTCGCGAAGGCGCACGGAGGGATCGGTCACACCAACCGTCACGGATTCGGTCACGGCCGCACGCGCCCCGTTCACCGAGATCGACTCGGTGATGGCGTGCGAGAGGTCTTTCAGAGCGCTGCCAGGGCCAATGACGACGACCGCCGGCGGATCGACGGTAATGGTGTCCACGGCGAACCCTGGAGTCGGCTGTCCTTCAACCTCCGGAACGATGCGAACGGACTTTGTCTCCGACTGCTCGAACAGCATCGAGACGTTCGACGGCGTCACCTGCACCACTTCGACGCCGAACGGCGCGCGCACTTCGGCGGTGGTCAGGTGATACAAGCGTTGACCCGTTCTGGCATTGCGCACGTCGAGCACGGCCACGAGCTCGCCGGCGGCAATCCGGCTCAACGTGCCCGAGGCGCCCCGCACCCGAACGTCGACGACGGCGGGCGGGTCGCCGACGAGTTCGAGGTGGCGCGGGAGGTTCGTGAACTCGAGCGGCACACGCAGGGCCCGTTCGACCGTCTGTTCGCCAGCGACGACGAGCCAGAGGGCAGCGGCCAGGAACACCGACACGAGCTTCAGTCCCAGGCGGCGGAACAGCGACGCGATCATCAGGCGGCGGAGCTCCGCGCCTCGGTGCGCCCTGCGCGGTGGCGGCCACGTACGCCGAGCAGCGCCTGTAATCGCCTCTGCAGCCCGTCGGGCGTCAGCCCGCGCTCGAGGGCGCCACCGATCGCGAGCGAGATCGCCCCGGTCTCCTCCGACACGACGATCGCGACCGCGTCGTTCTCTTCGGTAATCCCGAGTGCGGCGCGATGCCGCGTGCCGAGCTCACGGCTCACCCGTGGGCTCACCGACAGCGGCAGAAAGCACGCCGCCGCCGCGAGGCGGTCGCCCTGCACGATCACCGCGCCGTCGTGCAGCGGCGACCCGGTCTGGAAGATGCTGGCCAGGAGGTCGTAGGTCACGGTGGCGTCGAGCGGGATGCCGCCCTCGATGTAATTGCGCAGCCCGATCTGTCGCTCGATGACGATGATGGCACCGGTGCGACGAGCGGAGAGGGACGAGACGGCGACGATCAGCTCCTCGATCGTCTCGTCATCGCTGGCGGGGCGCTCGAAGTACTTGAAGAACTGCGCGCGGCCGAAGTGCGCTAGTGCCCGGCGGATATCGGCCTGAAACAACACGATGATCGCAAACACGACGTACGTCGCGAGATTCCGGATGACCCAGTTCACCGTTTCGAGCCGGAGCCAATCGGACAGGAAGAACAGCCCGATGAGGAAGCCACCGCTGAGCGCCATCTGCATCGCACGGGTGCCGCGGATCAGGAGCAGCAGCTCGTAGATCAATACCGCGACGACGGCAATGTCGAGCAGGTCCCACCATGAGACCGACGGACGGCTCAGAAGCTCTGTCAGCCAGCGGATCAATGCTCGCGATGATACTTCCGAATCTCGTCCGCCACGCGCGCGACCTCGACCATCTCGCGCACGCTGTGGACACGCACGATGTGCGCTCCGGTCAGGACTGCCGTGGTCACGGCTGCAGCGGTGGCCCAATCTCGAGCCGGCGCCGGCACCTCCCTTCCCAGCGGCCGCGTCAGAAAGCCCTTTCTCGAAGGGCCGACCACCAGCGGGCGTCCCAGTTCGCTGAACTGATGAAGGCGGGCAAGTACCTCGAAGCTGTGCACCGCCTCTTTCGCGAATCCCAGCCCGGGGTCGACGAGCATCTGCTCCTTCGATACGCCGGCGCCCGCGGCAAACGCCATGCTTTCGCGGATCTCGTCGAGTACCTCGTCGACCACCTCGTGATACACAGCCTGCTGATACATGTCGCGCGACCGTCCGCGCGTGTGCATCAGGATGATCGGCACCTTGCGCTCGGCGACCACACCGGCCAGGTCGGGCTCATACCGAAGGCCGCTGACGTCGTTGACCAGCATCGCACCGGCGGCGATCGCCGCGGCCGCGGTCGACGCCTTGTAGGTGTCGACCGAGATCGGCACCTGCACGCGCGAAACCAGCGCCTCGATCACCGGGAGAATCCGCCGCCGCTCTTCGACGGAGGGGGTCGGGTGCGCTCCGGGGCGCGTCGACTCGCCGCCCACGTCGAGCAAGTCGGCGCCGGCCTCCACCATCTGCACCGCGGCATCGACCGCTTCCTTGACGTCGAGGTTCTGGCCGCCGTCAGAGAACGAATCCGGCGTGACGTTGATGATCCCCATCACCAGAGTGCGGTCGCCCAACGCCAGCGTCTTGCCTCCCGGGAGTTGCAGGGTGAAGCGACGGCGGGAATACACGGGCGCAACACTAACAACTCAAGACTCAAAACTCAAAACTCAAAAACGGGAGGAAAGAGGGCCGTACGCAGAAAATGGGGTGAAAGCTGCTTTGCTTTCACCCCATCTCTGTTTCTCTTTTGAGTTTAGAGTCTTGAGTTTATTCCTGCGTGACGGGCCGTGGCGGAAGCGGCGGCACGATGGCGGCGGCCGGACGTTCCTTGGCCGACTTCGTGTCGCGCGGCTGGGCGGGCGGCGCGCCCGACGTCGACGAGGCAGGGTCGTCGATCGGGAGACCGGCCGAAATCCGCCTCACCTGTTCCGCGTCAAGCGTTTCACGAGCGAGCAGCGCGTCGGCCATGTCGAGCACGCGCTGCCTGTGCTCGGTGATGATCGCTTGCGCCCGCGCGTAGTTGTCGGTGACGAATCGCTTGACTTCCTGGTCGATGCGCAGCGCCGTGTCCTCGCTGTAGTCCTGATGCTGCGCGATCTCGCGGCCGAGGAAGATCTGCTCTTCCTTCTTGCCGAAGGTGAGCGGACCCATTGTGCCGCTCATGCCCCATTCGCAAACCATGCGGCGCGCGAGGTCGGTCGCCCGTTCGAGATCGTTGCCGGCACCGGTGGTGATGCTGCCGATGGTGATCTCCTCGGCGATACGGCCGCCGAGCAGGATCGCGATCTGATCTTCGAGGTACTCCCGCGAGTAATTGTGCTTCTCGTCGATCGGGAGCTGCTGCGTGAGCCCCAGCGCCATGCCGCGCGGGATGATGGTCACCTTGTGGATCGGGTCGGCGTGCGGGAGCATGACCGTGAGGAGCGCGTGTCCCGCTTCGTGAATAGCGGTGACACGCTTCTCTTCCTCGCTGATGATCATCGAGCGCCGCTCCGCGCCCATGAGGACCTTGTCCTTGGCGAACTCGAAGTCCTGCATGCGCACGACCTTCTGGTTGTAGCGGGCGGCGTTGAGCGCCGCTTCGTTCACCAGATTGGCCAGGTCCGCGCCCGAGAAGCCCGAGGTGCCCCGTGCCACGACCGCCACGTCCACGTCGTCGGCAAGGGGGATCTTCTTCGTGTGGACGAGCAGGATGCCTTCGCGGCCCTTCACGTCAGGCCGGTTGACGACGATCCGGCGATCGAAGCGGCCCGGCCGAAGGAGGGCTGGATCGAGCACGTCGGGACGGTTCGTGGCGGCCACGAGGATGACGCCTTCGTTGGACTCGAAGCCGTCCATCTCGACGAGCAACTGGTTGAGGGTCTGCTCGCGCTCGTCGTGCCCGCCGCCCAGTCCAGCGCCGCGATGGCGCCCGACGGCGTCGATTTCATCGATGAAGACGATGCACGGCGCGTTTTTCTTGCCCTGCTCGAACAGGTCGCGCACGCGCGAGGCACCGACGCCGACGAACATCTCGACGAAGTCGGACCCGCTGATTGAGAAGAACGGCACGTTCGCCTCACCCGCCACGGCGCGCGCGAGCAGCGTCTTGCCGGTTCCGGGAGGGCCCATCAGCAAGACGCCCTTGGGGATACGGCCACCGAGCTTCTGGAACTTCTGCGGCTCGCGGAGGAAATCGATGATCTCCTGAAGCTCCTCTTTCGCCTCGTCGACGCCGGCAACGTCCTTGAAGGTCACCTTCTTCTGAGCGCTCGAGGAGAGCTTCGCCTTGCTCTTGCCGAACGACAGCGCCTTGTTGCCGCCGCTCTGCATCTGCCGCATGATGAAGACCCAGAAGCCGATCATCAGCAGTATCGGCGCCCAGTTGTAGAGGAGTGCGGCCCACGGGCTGGTCGCCGGATCTCGGCCGTTTACAATGACTTGCTTCTTGATCAGGTCGTTGACGAGGCCTTCGTACTGGGGCGGTGCGTAGCTGCGGAACTGCTCGTTATCCTTCCGCGTGCCTTGAATCTCGTTCCCCGTAATGTTGACGGTGGCGACCTGTCCTGCTTCCACCGCAGCCATGAACTCGGTGAAACTCAGGATCTTCATGTTGGTTTGGAACTTGGTGGAGAAGTTCCAGACCAGGACCGCAATTACGGCCATGACAATCCAGAACACCAAGCTCCGCAGTGTTGAATTCAAACGTACCCCCCTGCCCTAGGCTGATGCCGGTGCCTTACACAGAGTATCACTTCACCGCCACGTTTCAGGCGGTGGCCTGTACATGTAAGACCAGTTTTTCACGCTGAAGTTCCACGCGGCCTCCGGGCACGTCGATTCCGCCCGTTTCCGCAGCCGCCACCGCCAGGGCCCCCTCGACGTGGTCGAGCCCGATTTCCCGAGTCGGAAATGCACACCGTAACGCAAGCAGGACGACCCGCCGGCGGATCGGCGGCGGCTCCGCGAGCAGCCCTGCTGCGTCGATGTGGAGTCCAGCTTGAAACCGGGACACCAGGCGGTCGTAGCGCTCCCGGCTGACCTCGTCGAGCCACTGGGCATCCTCGCGCACCAGCCCGGCCGTTCGGGCAATCGCCGCGGACGCTGACGGATAGACGAGTTCCAGCTCCGGCAGGATGCCGTGGCGGAGTCGATTTCGCGGGTTTCCAATGTCCTGATTGCTCTCGTCATCGACCCATTCGAGGCCACGTGAGTCAAGGAATGCGCGCAATTCGGCACGTGAGACGTCCAGGAGAGGCCGGACGATCTCGCCCCGCTGCGGGTAAATGGCCGCCAGCCCGGTCAAACCGGCACCGCGTACGAGCTTGAGCAGGAAGGTCTCGGCCTGATCGTCACGCGTATGTCCGACAGCCACTCTATCGGCCGAAGTCTCCATCGCTACGCGGTGGAGGAACTCATAGCGCACCCGACGAGCTGCGTCCTCGACCGACAGTCGCTGCGCCTGCGCATAACCCGCGACATCGATTGACTCGACGAAAAGAGGAACGCCAACCGTGCGGCCAAATTGACGGCAGAAATCCTCGTCGCGATCGGAAGTCGGCCGAAGCCGATGATTCAAGTGCGCAAGGCCCACAAGGGCGAAGTCACCGTGCTCGGAAAGGTCACGCAGAAGAACGGTGAGGGCAACGGAGTCCGAGCCGCCCGAGAGCCCGACGAGCACGCGGCAACCGGGCGGGCACAAGCGATGCCGCTGAATCGTCCGGCGGACCCGTTGATGGAGAGCAGTCATCAGTGCAGGAATCAGGAATCAGGAATCAGGAGTCAGCCCTGGGCTAGGCCTGAGGCCTCCTGATTCCTGATTCCTGCCTCCTGATTCCCACAAGGATTCAGGCATGCCGGAGGGCGGACTCGAACCGCCGACCCCGCGCTTATGAGACGCGTGCTCTAACCGGCTGAGCTACTCCGGCACAAACACTCATCATAACAGTCTGTCCGCGTTCAGCGTTCAACGTTCAGCGCTCACCCCTCGGCGACGGCCAGGACCGACGGCGTGAGCGTCCACCGGGTCACGGAATGGAATGCACTCGCGAACTGATAGATCGTCGTATGCTGCGGCCCTTCGCCAATCGGTGTCGGCCACCACGTCACCTTACGGCATCCGGCACGCTGCAGACGTCCGGTCAAATACCGGCGCGTACAGACCACCAGATGATCGGGGTTGTGAGCGTACAGGGTCGTCGGCAGTGCCCGCGACCATGATTGCCAGGCACTCACGAGACGCAGCACCGGGACGCGGTTCGGCACTCGAATCAGAATTTTCCCGGTCGCCCGCCGCAATGCCCGGAGCGCCTCCCACAGCGTCGGGAGGTCCGGCTCGTAATAGATCGAGTCGGCGAGGATGATCGTGTCGTAGACACCCGAGTGCGCGGCAAGCACGCGCGCTCCGCCCACCAGGCCTTCGAACCCGCGGCTGCGCGCCTGGGCGATCTTCTCGGCTGAGATATCGTGAATCGTGATCTCGAGATCTGGTCGGCGTGCGCGAACCACCACGGCAAGCTGCCCGCCGGCACCGCCAATGTCGAGCACGCGGCCACCTCGGGGCGTGGTCTGGGCGATGAGGCCAGCGAGGTGTTCGAAGATCGCGCTCCGATTCCGCTCGTAGTAGGCATCGTCACGGTACGCGCTGTCGAAGTGCTTTGCCGATGACTCGGGATCAATCTGCGCATTGGCCCAGATCAGGCCGCAGGGGCACTCCAACAACCGCACGAGTGTGCTGAAGAACACATAGCGGCCCAATCCGCGCGTCGGACCGCGGCCGCAATCCGGGCAGACGGGCACGGGGCGAGCCGCGTGTGGTTTGAAGCGCGCGGCCCTGGCGAAGTCGATCCAGCGCTCGATGTTTTCGTGCTCGAACCCGAGATTCCCCTGAAGCACGGCGCGCATATCGGGATCGGCAGTGGCCATACAGACCGCCCTATCCTCCTTCAATCACCGCGGCGGCGATCAACGGGATCAACACCTCGTGGTGGCCCACCAGCGAAATGCCAGTGCCATTCGTTCCGGCCACCGGCCGGGTAACGACGTTCGTCTGCGGCCGGTACATGCGCAAGAAGTCGATGTTCACCGTTGTGAGTCCGGCGAGCGACACACCCTGATTGCGCGCCAACGCAACCGCCTTGAGGAACACTTCCGGCAGAACTACCGCCGACCCACAATTCAAGTACACGCCGCCGGTCAAGCGGGTTACCGACGAAACGAAATAGCGGAAGTCACGCAGGCTCGTGTCGCCGATGGCGGCGCCGGACGCCGCCGGGTGCATGTGGATGATGTCGGTGCCGACAGCGACGTGCACGGTCAGTGGTATGCCGAGACGGTGAGCCGCCACCGCGAGGCTCCGATCGGCATAGCGCGGCGTCAACTGAGAGAGGTACGCCCCGATGGCCTGGCCAAAGCCCTGCTTCTGTTCAGCCGCGCGCACGAGCACCTGATTCAGTTGGGTCGCGGTCTCTTCGGCCATGCCGAATCGTCCCGGTCCGAGGGCTTCGTCGACGTCCTCAGACGTCGCGCCCGAGAGCGCGATCTCGAAGTCGTGAATCACGCCGGCGCCGTTCATCGCGAGCGCAGACACGTACCCGCGTGCCATCAGATCGATCAGAATCGGTGAGACTCCGGTCTTGATGACGTGCGCACCGATGCCCCAGATGACGCCAGCGCCGCGCGCACGGGCGTGACCAATCGCCTGCACGACTCGGTGCACATCGCGCGCGCCCAGAATCCCCGGCAGCGAGTCGAACCACGACTTGAACGAGCCACCGCGCTCGAACGGACGCGCAAAGTCTTCGGCCTGCGCCTTCGATTTTCTGGACGCGAGCGGATACGTCTTCACGCCGGAAAGGTCGAATTCTTCGTATGGGAAGGGCATGGCTTTATCGTGACACGAACACGCCGGGCCTAAAGCCCGCCTTCGCGCGACGCTCCGGCGAGGCCCGCCGTAGCCTTGGCGGAGACGGGAACAACGCCCGGCCTACACTGCGTGCTAGGGAACGACTCTGGATCCAATGAATAGTTCGAAGGGGCCCCAGTAGTACGGCTTGGATGCCGCGCCCCCCTTGGCGATCATGTCCAGTTTGGCGGCACGCAAAGCGACCCCTGGCGACATGCCCTCGGCAATCTTCTGGTAGACACGGCCCATCAACTCGGCGGTCGAGCGATCGTCGACGTCCCAGAGTCCGGCAATCACACGCTTGGCGCCGGCACGAAGGAACGCCCAGGAGAAGCCGACCAGTCCCTCGCCGGCATAGGTTCGCTCACCCGCGCTTCGACAGGCCGAGATCGTGACGAGCTCGGCGTTCAACGGCTGCTCGGCGACATCGCGGGCGTACAGTTTGTATCCCGTCTGGCCGCGCGAGAGGATCACCGCCGAGTCGAGCGGACTCTCCTTGTTGGCGTCGGCGTGCGCGGTGAAGTGCACCACGTCATAACGCGCGGGCTGCGACTCGAGGTAACGCGCCGGCGTCGCCTGGTCAGCCCGGTACACCGAGATCTGTTTCGAAAACGCCGTGGAGATCGCGCTCATTTCGGCGGAGGCGTAGCGCAGCGTCGGATATTTCGCGTCAGCCGAAACCGCATCGCCGATCAGGAGTACTGAACGCTCCCGCGCCGGCGGCGCCGGCGGCGCCGGCTGCAGATTGCCGAACGACGGCGCCACCGCGATCTCGACGTCCTCTATCCAATAGTGCCGCGGCGTTCCGGGAACAGGAAGCGTTTCGAAATTCAACGTGTGCAGCGCCGCGTCCGGTGAAACCACGACACGAGACCCCTGCGGAATCCATTGCACGAGCGGCGTGATCAACACCCGATACAGCTCATCGCCAGGCGACGACGACGCGGCGATCGGATCTGCGAGCGCGCTGGTAATCGACTGTTGATGCGCCCGAGCGAGATCGATCGCCTTGGACATGGTGACTGGAAGCCGCACGAGGCGTATATGCGTCGCGGTCACGAGCCACGCGTACGACCGAGTTTCGCCAAGCCAGTACAAGACGAGTGATGCGTCGAGATCGCTGGCAGCACGCCGAAGCGCGGCCGGTGTGGTGCGTGCCGGTGAATTCACGCCGTGACGCTCTGCCAGGACGCGACCACGGCTGGAGTCGGCGATCACCAAGGCCTGGTCGGGCTGCCCCCGGTCAACGAGCAGATCGATGTATTGCTGATGCAGGTCGAGCAGACGGGTGAGAAACGATAGCCGATAGTCGGCTTTCAACAGCTCGGACCGCGTCCGTTCGACGATGTCGATGGCGGCGGCAAAATTGCGCTGCGCTTCGTTCGGTTTGTTCGCGGCAATCGCGATTCGCCCCAGCCCCTGATACGCGTCCCACTGCAGCGACGGACGATTCGTCGCCAGGCTCAAGGTCTGTTGAAACAAGCGGACCGCGTCCGGCAGCCGTCCTCGACCGAGCGCGATATTCGCCGCGTTGACCGCGTGGTATCCCGCCAGATCCGACCGCTCGCCACCCAACCGCTGTGATTCCGCGTTCATTGTCTCGGCGAGGTCCCACTGGCGCTGGCGGATGTACGTCCTGGCCAGGTTCGCCGCCCAACGCGCACCCTCGTCGTTCATCCGCGCGCCCTTGGCGACGTCGATCGCGCGCTTCAGATAGACGACAGCGTTCTGATCGTCGTCGCGGAATCCGTACGAGGTGCCCAGCTCACCGAGGGCGCGAATGTAGTAGATGCGTGGCCGTCCGGGCTTCTCGTGGCTCGCTACCGCGCGCCGCTGCACTTCGATGGCGCGATCGAGCTCACCCAGCCGTTGATAGCAGATGCCTGCATTGGCCAGCGCGACGGCATACACGAGTTGCGATTCGAGATCCTTGTATGCCAGCACACGCTCCAGGATTTGTAGCGCACGGTCGAAACGATCGCGGAACAGATACACATTGGCGAGATTCACCAACGCCACGGCTTCGTGATAGCGCTCGCGTTCGGTCCGCGCCAGGTCGATCGTCCGTACAAGGGTCGCTTCGGCCTCGTCCCACCTCCGCTGGGCAATCAGTGCTTGTCCCTTCATCGCCCCGATGGCAAGAGCGACGTCCGATGCCGGCCGATTTGCCGCCAGCCGCGTGGCGTCCTCCAGAATCGCCATGGCTTCGCCCGGTTTGCCGCGTAGGAATGCGAGCTGGCCTTGAAGATAGCGATGCTTCGCCGCGATCCAGCCGTCCAGACCGTCTGCCGGAGGTGATTCGGCGAGCAGGGTCGCAGCCTCGGCGAGGTTCCTATCGAGCAGATGAATTTCCGTCGCGAGCAACCGGAACCGCCAGGACCACGCCGCTGTGGATTCGTGAGCAGCAAGGTCGGCGCCCAGTTTCGCACCGTTGGCTGCGTCCGTCAGCTCACCGCGCCAGAGCTGAGCGATGCTCGAGTCGTACAGCTGCTGGAGTCGTTCTGTTGGGCGCGAGGCGCACGCGGCGTTGCTGAGAAGCAGCAGGCCGATCAGCGCCGCGCATCTCACGGAAACCCACTCCCATTCGAGGACATGTCGCCGGCGTCCACGTAACCGCCAATCGGCGACCCCAGCTCGAACCGCACCATCGTCAGACGCCGTTCGGCGCTCGCGATCAACAGCTCGCCGAAATAGAGGGTGCCGAACTCGGGCACCTTTACCGTGTGACCGTCAATCGTCGCGCCAGGAAACGGCTTTCCTTTCCAGGCGATCTTCTCGACGATCGTCGTGTAGATGACGCCGCCGTGCGAGACGAGCCCCTGCCGGCGTGGATGCCCTTCGATCGTGGCATTCGCCACCAGGTGCGCGCCGTACGCGCGAACGAACTTCGGATCGTCGACCGCGGCCAGGAGCTTCGAACGCGTGTCGTACTTCTGAAAGAGGCTCGTATTCAACCTGATCTCGAGGGCGCGGCCGCCGATGTCGACGCCCTGAATCGTCGTGTCCTTCGCCGGCGCGATCGACGGCTCGCCGCTGCGTTCAGGCTTGCGGCTCACGAGCGTCGCGCGAATGCGCTTCGCCATGAACAGCGGGTTCTGGCCGACGCCGAGCTCGCGGATCTCGCTCGTTACCGTGGTCGTCGACGCCAGCTCTTCTTGGCGGCCCTTGTGATCCGTTACTGCCCGCGCTGTTTTCTCGTCGTCGAACAGACCTTCCGCAAACGTCATCGCGGAACCGAATCGAATGATGTCGCCGAACGAACGACCCTTGATCTCCGCGCGCGAGCGTCCGCCTGAGACACCGAGGGAGCTGGCGCCGTCGAGGTCGACGAAGATGGTGTTGGGTCGGAAGATCTGGCCGCCGAGCGCAGACGCATTGCCGCGGAACACGAACCGTCGTGTGAGATCCATACGAAATCTCGAACGCTCACGGCCGCCGCCGCGAACGGGAAGCCGTTTCAGCTGATGAAAGAAGTCCCGCTAGGATACGTCGAAGTTGTACTCGCCGATCACTGCATTCGTCGCGTCGGCGCGAATGATCAAGGAGTACTGTGCACCACGCTCAAGCTCAGCTGCCGGAATGAGCAGCATGAATGGCGCGCCTTGTGGAGGGAGTGGCGCGGTGCCAGACAGGATTGCGGGACGTCCCGCACGGACGAGCTCATATCGAAGTGAACCGGTCGACGGTGGTGACATCAGATCGACACCGAGTGTCACGAAACGCTGGCCATCAGCGATCGCGACGACGGGGACTGCGCCGCGTGTCGCACCGCGAAGCATCACCGGCGCGAGCGATTCGGGCGCGACGGCACTTCGCAGTTCCGGAACTGTCACGAGCGATTGATAGCTCACCATCAACGCCAGCGCTGCTGCCGCAGCCCATGGCACGGCAATCACTGGACGCTTCCAAAATGGAAGGACCTTGGCAGGAGTCCGGCTGAAGCCGGACACTACATCGCTGGACGCGACGCTCGGTTTGGCGGCGCCGCGCTGGGCCTCCTCGCGAATGACATGCGTGAGCCGCACGTCGTCGGCGCATTCGGCGCAGTCGAAGTAATGCGCCTCGAACTCGAACCGCTCGACCTCGCTCATCTCGTCGAGCAGGTACCGCTCCGAAGCCATCCCGTCGACTGCCTGCTGGTGTGTCATCGCCTTCGATCAGTTAGTGAGGGAAAACCCTTAGCCGTTTCATGATCCGACGAATTCCGTCTTGAAGCGCAGCTTGGCCCGGTGGAGCAGCACCCGGAGATAGTTCCGATCGACGTTCAACCGTCGGCACACCTCGTCTTTGTCGCACTCTTCGAAGAAGAGCCAATGCAGCAGTTGTTTCTCCTTTTCCGGCAGCGCGGCGATGACGTCGCGCACGCGTGCCCGTTCCTGATCGGTGGTCATCGTCGTCTCGACGTCAACGCTCTGGTCGGGGAGCCGCGCTCCAACGTCGTCCTCGAGTGGCGTCGCGCGCGATTCGGCCCGATACAGCTCGAACAGTACGTTGTTGCAGACGGTATTCACGAAGGCGCCGAAGCCACCGGGCGACTGAATGCCGCCCTTCTGGCGCAGCGTGTTCAACACGCGCAAGAACGTTTCCTGCTTCGCGTCTTCGATGAGCGCCGGCGATCTCAGGCGAGACCGCAGCTTGATGGAGAGCAGCTCGCCGAAGTATTGCGTGAAGTGCCGCTCCGTCTCCGGGTCACCGGCTGCCAGTCGATCGACGTACGCCCGGTCGAATTCGTGTCGCGGTTCACGTGGCACGCGTGGCCGATGGTACGCCTGCCGTCGAGCGACGTGCAACGTCAAATCCCCCAGCCGGGGGTGAACGTTATGCGCACCTCATCTCGGCGTGCTCGCCGCGGCCACCATCGATCATGCGGAACGGCCGAAACGAGACGTGGCATTGATACGCCCGCAGGAAGCTCAGGAAGCGTTTGTAATCCTGGGGCGGCATGTTGAACGCGCTCACGAGCAGCTTGTAATTGCCGCGTGTGTGCTCGAGCCCGACGCGCACCAGCTCGCGCACCTCGTCGCGCGTCAGGTCGCGATCCATGAATGGCTTGTGCACCACGGACCAGAACGAGACGCGGTCCTTCATCAGCTGATCGAGCCGCTGCTGTGTCGACGACGGAGAGTGCACCGCCGTGCCGGTCGGCTTCGCCACTGATGGCAGGACCGGGGCAGGTGCGAACTCCGTCGGAAGCACGCCGACGTCGATTCTTCCGGAACGGGCGCCGACGACCAGACGCTCGGCGACGTTCTTGAGCTCGCGAACGTTTCCCGGCCAGTTGTAACTGATGAGCCGTTGCCGAGCCTCAGCCGTGACCTCGGGAGCCGGCATGCGATGCGCCTCCGAAAACGTCCGCAGGAAATGCGAGAGCAGCATTGGGATGTCCGCTCGGCGTGCGCGCAGCGGAGGGACCTCGATGTGGATGACGTTCAGGCGGTAGTACAGGTCCTCCCGGAATGTCTTGTCGCTGACGTGCTGTTGCAGGTTGCGATGGGTGGCAGCAATGACGCGGACGTCGAGGGGCGGCAGTGGCCGATCCGAACCGACCCGTTGAATCTCGCCGGTCTCGAGAAATCGCAGCAGCATGGCCTGCATACGCAGGCTCATCTCGCCGATCTCGTCCATGAAGATGGTGCCGCCGTGTGCCGTTTCGAGCCAGCCTCGCTTGTCGCGGTAAGCGCCCGTAAAGCTGCCACGGACGTGACCGAAGAGCTCGGATTCGAGCAGCGTGTCGGGCATCCCGGCGCAGTTGATCGCGACCAAGCGCGACACTCGCCGGATGCCTTGCTCATGAATCATCCGCGCGACGAGCTCTTTACCGACCCCACTCTCGCCAGTCACGAGCACCTTGGCATTGCACGCGGCGGCGACGGCAACTTCACGCTCGACCGCTTGCATCGCGGCGCTCGTTCCCAGCATGACAGTGGACTTCTCCATTTCCAAAACCTCCCGCTCGAACCTCTCATTGTGAAAACGACGTTCACCCCCATGGTGAACACGGGGGCCCATTCGTTTCATCTGAACTCACTGGGGTGCTGTTGAACTCAGCCTTGCGATGATGCCGCAGCGATGTAACGTTTCCTTCGCATCGCACACCAATCGATCGAGAAAATGCGGAAGCGCCGGGGTACGCGATCCCGGCAACGGGGCTCGCGACCAGACAGATGCGATGCCCCGGTTCCGCGCCAGTGGTGAGGAGAAATCCCTAACGACCTCGATTTATTCCCTGCCCCGTCAGAGAATCAGCATCGCGTCGCCGTAGCTGTAAAAGCGATAGCGCTCTCGAACAGCTTCACGGTAGGCCGACACGATGCGGTCGCGGCCGGCAAAGGCGGCGACGAGCATCAGCAGTGACGACCGCGGAAGGTGGAAGTTCGTCATGAGGCCGGACACGAGGCGGAACTGATGCCCTGGATGAATAAACAGGTGAGTGCTGCCTCGAGTTGCCGCGAAGCTGCCGTCAGCCGACGGCATCAGCGTCTCGAGGGTGCGCGTGGTCGTGGTGCCGACGGCGATGATGCGGCGGCGCTCGCGCAACGCCCGTGTCAGAGCGACAGCAGCCTCCGCTGACACCTCGTAGGTTTCTGGATCGACTTCGTGCTCTTCGACGTGTTCGACCCGAACTGGCTTGAACGTGCCATAGCCGACATGCAGCGTAATGGCCGCGCGTTCGATGCCGCGGGCCGCCAGCGTTTCGAGCAGAGCAGGTGTGAAATGAAGTCCCGCCGTGGGCGCCGCCACCGAGCCGCGCTCGCGCGCGTAAACCGTCTGATAGCGGTCGCGATCGGATGGTTCGTCGGCGCGCGAGATATACGGCGGCAGTGGCATGTGCCCAAGCCGGTCGATGGCAGCGTGGACTCCGCCGGCGTCATGGGTCCACAGCCGAATCGTTCGGCGGCCATGAAAGTGGCGCGCCACGACTTGGCCGTGCAGTGGTTCGCCAGGTCCTTCGAAGACGACTTCTGAGCCGGGCCGCAGTTTCTGCCCGGGGTGCATCAACGCGTCCCAGCTCTCTGAGACCATAGGGCCCAGATCCCGGGCCCCAGTGGCTTTTTCTTGGCTCTGTCGTCCTAACAGGAGGCATTCGACCGCACCGCCGCTCGGCATGCGTCGTCCAAGCAGCCGCGCTGGAAAGACACGAGTGTCGTTGACAACGAGGAGGTCGCCGGCACGCAGGTAATCCGGCAGGTGCGAGACGGTCGTGTGATCGAGACGGCCGTCGACGCGATGGAGGACCAGCAATCGCGATTGCCCGCGTTCGGCGGGAGGACTTTGCGCGATCAGCTCGACGGGAAGCTCGAAGTCGAACTCACTGACATTCACGACGTCCCTTTGCGTCGACCGCGGGCGGCAGGCTTTCCGAAGAACGCACCCAGATCGGTCCGGCCCTTCGGCGACAGCAGTTCCTCCCAGAGGTCGCCACGCTTCTTGAGGCGGGCCCGAACATTGTCGATTCGGAAGTCTTCGATGTCAGCGCCCTTTGCGACCTCGGCCCAGGTGAGCGGCGTTGACACGGTCGCCAGCGGACGCGGCCGCACCGAGTAGATGCTCGCCAGCGTCTGTCCCCACGCGTTCTGCTTGTAGTCGACGAGCACACGTTCGCGTGGTCGTCTCGCCACGCGGTAGTCGAGGGTCATCAGCTTGGGATTGCGCGCCGCGAGCTCACCGGCGAGCGTCTTGGCGAACGTCAGGACGAGATCCTGCTCGGGACCGCGGATGATGGGCACGTAGACGTGCAAGCCGCGCGAACCGGTCGTCTTCACGTATGGCGTCATGCCGAGCGTCTTCAACGCGTCGCGAACGATCAACCCGCACTCGCGTACCTGCTCGAACGTCGCACCCTCGCTCGGGTCGAGGTCGAAATGCACGTAATCGGGGCGACTGACATCGTCACAGCGCGAGTACCACTGATTGAGATCGATGCACCCGAGATTGATCAGCCAGAGGAGTGAGGGCCGGTCATCGATCACCGGGAAGTTGACGACCTTGTCCTTGCCGTGATCGATCGCGCAGATGCGGATCCATGGCGGACGCGGGCTGGGTGCTTCCTTCATGAAGAACTGGCCGCCAGCCGCCCCGTTCGGATAGCGGCGCATGACCATCGCCCGATCGCGGATGTGGGGCAACAGGTAGGGCGCGACGTCGGCGTAGTACTGGATGAGTGCGCCCTTGGTGATGTTCAGCTCGGGCCAGAACAGCTTCCGCAGGTTGGTGAGCCGGACGCTGCGACCGTCGACCGTCATGTTGACGTTGTCGACGGTGGTCGGAACTGTAATGGGGTCGGGAGTCATTTTACGAGTTTCGTAAAATGACTCCCGACCCCATTTACTCTTTGAGTCCCCACCGCAACAGCACCGCACCGACGGTGAATCCGGCGCCGACCGACACCATCAACAGGAGATCCCCGCGCCTCAGACGCCGATCGCAGACGGCGTCGGCCAGCGCCAGCGGGATCGTCGCGGCCGTCGTGTTGCCGAACTTCTCGATGTTGATGACGACCTTTTCCTCCGGCAGCCCGAGTTTCTCGGCGGCGGACAGGATGATGCGGCGATTGGCTTGATGCGAGACGAGCAGATCGATGCGGCTCGGGTCGAGGTTGTTACGTTCGAGAATGCGACGGCACGCCTCCTCGGTGTTGCGGACCGCGAACTTGAACACGGTGCCGCCATCCTGTTTGACGTAGTGCAGCCGCTGCTGAATCGTCTCGACGCTCGCCGGCCGAAGACTTCCGCCCGCGGGCATGCACAGCGCGTTGCCGCCGCTGCCGTCGACGTAGTTCTCGAAGTCGATGATGCCGATGTCGGGGTCACCGCTGGCCTCGACCACCGCCGCACCAGCGCCGTCACCGAAGATCACGCACGTCGTACGATCGGTGTAGTCGATGATGCTCGACATGACGTCGGCGCCGATGACGAGCGCATGCGTGCTGGCGCCCGTGCCGATCATCTGCGCGGCCGTCGTGATTCCGTAGGTGAAGCCGGAGCAGGCGGCGAACAGGTCGAAGCCCCATGCGTTGGTGGCGCCAATCTTGTGCTGCACGAGGCAGGCGGTGCTCGGAAACAACATGTCCGGCGTCGTCGTCCCGACGACGATGAAGTCGATGTCGGCGGGTGTCAGGCCGGCGCGTTGAATGGCGACGCGGGCGGCCTCGACCGCCAGGTCGGACGTCGCGACGCCGGAATCGACGATGTGGCGTTCGCGAATGCCGGTCCGCTGCCGGATCCACTCGTCGCTCGTGTCCACCATTTTCTCGAGATCGGCGTTGGTGAGCACGCGCGGCGGCACGTAGGTCGCCAGACTGGAAATGCGCGCCCGGCACACCGGGCGCGGCGATGCAGTTACCACAGTCGAGAGTCCCTCCCAGGCGCGGTGAGCCCGAAGTATGCGTAGGCGCGCGACGTGGCGACACGGCCACGCGGCGTCCGATCGAGAAAGCCGGCCTGAATCAGGAACGGCTCGTAGATATCTTCGATGGCGTCGCGCTCTTCGTTGATCGCCGCGGCGATGCTGTTGACGCCGACCGGCCCGCCGCTGAACTTGTCGATGATCGTCCGCAGCAGCTTGCGATCGACTTCGTCGAATCCCTGATCGTCGACTTCGAGCATCGTCAGGGCGTCGCGCGCGACCGCCGCGGTGATTCGGCCGTCGGCGCGCACTTCTGCATAGTCGCGCACCCGCCGGAGGAGGCGATTGGCGATGCGCGGCGTGCCGCGCGAGCGGCGCGCAATCTCGCCAGCCGCGTCGCCGTCGATCGCCGTGCCGAGGACGCGCGCCGAGCGTCTGACGATCTCTTCGATATCCCTTGCCGTGTAGAAGTCGATCCGGTGGACGATACCGAAGCGCGCCCTTAACGGCGACGTCAGCAGTCCGGCACGCGTGGTTGCGCCGATCAGGGTGAACTTCTTCAGTTCCAGCTTGACCGAGTGCGCGCCCGGCCCCTGCCCGACCATAATGTCGAGCTCGTAGTCCTCCATCGCTGGATAGAGGATCTCTTCGATGGCCGGCGGCAGCCGATGGATTTCGTCGATGAACAGCACCTCGCCGTGCTGGAGCTCGGTGAGCATTCCCGCCAGATCGCCGGGACGTTCGATGATCGGCCCGGCCGTCGCGTGGACTTGCACGCCCATCTCATTGCCGATCACATAGGCGAGCGTCGTCTTGCCGAGCCCCGGCGGTCCATACAGCAGGACGTGATCGAGTGCTTCCCGACGGCCGCGCGCGGCGGCAATCGACACGCCTAGGTTGTCGCGCAATCGGTCCTGGCCGATGTACTCGTCGAGGGTGCGGGGCCGCAGCCCCGCTTCGTACTGAGCCTCTTCATCGGCGCGGCCGGAGGCCAGAAAGCGATCCGTCACTGCTCCACTTCTCGTTCGAGCAGCGCGCACAGGGTGTGACCCAGCACCAGGTGCATCTCCTGGATGCGGGCGGTCGTCTTCGAGGGAATGAAGATGCCGTGGTCGACTTGGCCGGCGAGGCGGCCGCCGCCTTCGCCAGTGAAGGCCACCGTGACAGCACCGGCGGCCTTGGCCGCGCGCAGCCCGCGAATCACATTCTCGCTATTGCCCGACGTCGAGATGCCGATCGCGATATCCCCGGCACGGCATAGCGCCTCGACCTGGCGGGAGAACAGCTCGTCGAACCCGAAATCATTGCCGATCGCGGTCAGCGCGGACGTGTCGGTCGTCAACGCCATCGCGGCGAGCGCGGGACGATTCTGCCGATAGCGGACAACGAGCTCCGTCGCCAGATGTTGCGCGTCGGCGGCGCTGCCGCCGTTGCCAAAGAACAGCAGCTTGTTGCCAGACCGCAACGCGGCCGAACAGACCGACACCAGACGCGCGAACGGTCCTGCCACCACCGCACGGGTACGCTCGACGACCGCGGTGTGTTCGCTGAACTCCGAGTCGAGATACGCCTCGGCGATCGAGGCCGCATTCGCATCGGCAGGGCTGTTCATCGCATCAGCTCGCGCAGCGCGCCGCGAAGCGCCTGCTCCAAAGTGGCCTCAGGGGTCGATGTCACAACGGCGTCGATGGCTTTATCAGCCTGCTGCCGATGATATCCGAGGTTCTGCAGCGCCGAGAGCAGGTCGGTTCGAAGCCGATCGGCCGGCAACACCGCTGGCGACGCGCTGGTCGGAGCGGGCACACCCAGCTGAGCGATCCGATCGCGCAGCTCCAACACGATCCGTTCCGCTGTCTTCTTGCCGATCCCCGGAATGCCGGTCAGTCGTGCCACGTCGCCGCGCTGCACTGCCGCAACCAGATCGCGCGTCTCGATTCCGGAGAGCACCGCAATCGCGAGTTTGGGACCGATGCCGCTGATCGCGATCAGGCGTTCGAACACCTGGCGCTCGAGCTCGGTGAGAAATCCGTACAGCTGCAGCGTGTCTTCGCGCACGTGCAGGTAGGTGCGCAGCGCCACCTCGTCGCCTTCGTCGCCGAGGTCATAGAACGTCGACAGCGGCACGTGCACGTCGTAGCCGACGCCATCGACGTCGACGATCACCCGGTTCGGCTGTTTGTGGTGCACGCGGCCGCGAAGAAACGCGATCATCCGGGCGTAGGTGGCCGGTAGTGCCGCCAGGACTTCGGCAAGGCAGAGGGGCGGGTCTTTAGACCCGCCCGCGCAGATCCAGCCCGCGGAGCCGAATGCAAATGACAGATCGCGACCGCGAGTGCATCGGCCGCGTCGTGGGGCGAGGGCGCCGCGTCGAGCCCGAGCAGCATCATGATCATCTGTTGCATTTGCCGCTTGTCGGCGCGCCCGTAGCCGACCACCGCGCGCTTCACTTCGGCGGGGGTGTATTCGACGATCTCACAACCGGCTTCGACCGCGGCCAGCATCGCGACGCCGCGAGCGTGCCCGAGCTTCAGCGCGCTGCGCGCGTTGATGCCGTGAAACAGGTTCTCGACGGCCACGCACTCGGGGCGGCACGTCGAGAGCAACCGGCTCAGTTCTCGATGGATTCGCGCAAGACGCTGCGGGAAGGGATCGCCAGCGGTCGATGCGATCGCGCCGCAGGCCACCAAACGGTATCGACGCCCGTCGGTCTCGACGCATCCGTAACCGGTGCGTCCCGAGCCGGGGTCGATACCGAAAATCCTCACGCCAGGGAGGCCTCGATCTCCTTCTCCTCGATGTCGAAGTTCGCCCACACGTGCTGGACGTCATCGTGCTCGTCGAGCGCCTCCATCAACTTGAGCATGACCTGAGCGTCCTTGCCCTGCAGCTTGACGTAGTTCTGCGGGATCATCGCGATCTCGGCGCTGGCCGGCTCGAGCCCAAGCCCTTTCACCGCGTCGCGCACGCCTTCGAAGCTCTCCGGCGCACACACGATCTCCCACGCGCCGCCATCGTCGTTCATGTCTTCGGCGCCGGCATCGAGCGCGGCGCTCAGCAGCTGCTCTTCGTCAGTGTTGCCCTTCTCGATGATGACCTGACCTTTACGAGCGAACATCCAGGCGACGCTGTTCTCGGCTGCGAGGTTGCCGTTGTACTTCGAAAGGAGGTGCCGAATCTCGCCGACGGTGCGGTTCTTGTTGTCGGTCAAGGAGCGGATGAGCATTGCTACGCCGCCGGGTCCGTAGCCCTCGTAGGTGATCTCCTCGTACGAGACGCCTGGCTCCTCGCCCGAGCCTCTTCGGATGGCGCGTTCGATGTTCTCGCGCGGCATGTTGTTCGCCTTGGCGTCGGCGATGATCGTCCGCAATCGCGGATTGCTGTTCGGGTCGCCCCCGCCGTTGCGGGCCGCGACCGTCAGCTCCTTGATGATGCGAGTGAACGCCTTGCCGCGCTTGGCGTCAGCGGCACCCTTCTTGTGTTTGATTGTGTGCCACTTGGAATGGCCAGACATGGGAAAACTCCAGCAAAAGCGGGGAAATGCGACCGCACATTCTACCACGCTGGTCCGGCCCGACCTTACGGCGCTTTCGCAAGAATGACCCAGACTTCGGCCCGCGGGTCCCACGGTCCGCCGCGATAATCGCCGAGCAGCGCGGTGACGCTGAAGCCGGCCTTCTCAAGCCGGCGAGCCATCTGAGGAATGGAAAGCGTGCGAAAGGTCAGCGCGAACCGCTGGGTGCGGCGTGAGCGTCCCCGCCGCTCGATGAACTCCTGATCGAAGATCGTCAATCGCCGCGCCCGATCCTGACGCACGGTCTCGATCAGCGTGACGTGAGCGCCGCCACGGCGATGACGCCAGCCTGTCAGGCTGAGCCGCTTCCGGTACTCCTGCCACGACGGCAGGTCGGCGACGAGCTCGAGCCCGAACGTTCCGCCGGGCAGCAGCACGCGGCGCACCTCCTGCAACGTCGACGCGAGATCGCGTTCGCGCAACAGTGACTGCAGAATGCCGTACGGCGCCATCACCATCGCGAAGCGGGGTCCCTGGAACGGCACCGCGCGAATGTCGCCGCGCACGAGCTGCAGGTGCGTGGTCAGCTTGGCGCGACGTACACGCGTCCTCGCCCGATCGAGCATCGGGCCCGAACGATCGATGCCGATGACATCGACCCCTGCACGCGCGAGCGGAAGGCTGATGCGTCCAGTGCCGCACCCGAGCTCGAGGACGCGTCCGCCGGTATTCAGCGCGAGGTTGCGCCAGAACGGCACATCGCGACGGCCCAACGTTCGCGCATTTTCCCAGTCATAAAATGGGGCGTAGTCGTCCCAGCCTTCGTAACCGTGCGCCATGTAATTGTGTTCAGTCCGCCTTCTGACCCACCGTCGCGAAGAGCAGCGTGTTCTGAATCTCCACGAAGCTCGGCCCGGCGTCGTTCGCCTCCTTCTCGTAGGCAGCGAGGACCTCGAGGTACTCCCGGCCAAGCCACCGCGCGGCGTCGGATCCGGCACGATTCAGCGCCTGTTCGACGCTGCTGCGACGCGCGGCCCATACGCCCGCTTCGGGAGGACCGAGCGACGTCTGCGACACAGGAAACAGCCGTACCTCGATCGGCTCCACACCGTAGCGTGCGAACAGCGCAGGAATATGGGGGCCGACCGCGTGATCGCTGCGAGGGCCGTTCAGCGCGATGAAGAACTGTGCCGAGAGCTCGAACGCGCGCCGCCCCGCCGGCGTCGAGCTGAACCCGTATCGGGCGCCGTTGTCGGGCTCGACCGCGACGACGCGGCCGCGCGGCGCCGTGACGCGCGCGAACTCGGCGACCGCCGCAGCGACATCGCTGACGTGCTGCAGCACCGCAATGGAATAGATCGAATCGAACACGCCGTCGCGAAAGGGCAGCCGGGACGCATCGCCGGCCGCGAACTCGACGCGCTGGTTATGCGAGGCGGTCTCCCGTCGCGCGGCAATCACTTTCGAGACGATCAGATCGACGCCGACGAGACGAACCTGCGAGATCTGCAGACGGCCAATGGCCACCTCGGCCTGGCCCTCACCGCAGCCGACGTCCAGAATCCGATTGCCAGGTCTTGGCTTCAGCGTTTCAGCAAGGAAGTTGGTGAAGGCGTCGTCCCACCAGGCCTCACGGAGGTGTTTCAGCGTGGGGGAAGTCAGTGCATCGATCGCCGCCGTCATCAGAGCAGCGATTATAGCTTCGCTGTCGTTCAGTGTTCAGCGTTCATCGGTTCACGGTTCCACGTTCAGAGTTCGGATGATGTTCGAGGTTCTCGGTTCCAGGTTTGCGATTCGCGACCTCTTATCGACGCGAACCGCAAACCCGAACGTTGAACACCAGAACAACGAACCCGGAACAGGCGAACCATGAACCCTGAACTCTGAACCGCTCGTGACTACGGCTGCGTGACGAACGCCGTCGTATAGCTGAACTCGTTCGAGTTCCAGTTCGACGCGTCGTCCGACTTGCCACAGAGTCCGATGTTGTAGGTCCCGGGCGTCAGGTTCGTCAGCGTCGCGCTCAGCGAATTCAGCTGACGCGTATCGCGCGCCGCGCGAAGATCCCACACGCCGCCGCCGACCACCGTGATGGCGCCTGCGTCGAGTTGGTGACAGATCGCCAGATCGAGATCCATCGCCCCTTCCCAAGAGCCAAGATCGGACGACGTGCCGAACGCCTTGCTCGACGTGACGAGCACCTTCTGACCGGTCGTCGCGATCGAGACGACCACCGGGTCTGCGAGGAACCCCCATGAAGAGCCAGGGTCGTTACCGAGACCGACTTTCATCAGCATCTCGATGCCAGCCGCTCCCGACGGTCCTGCGGGACCCTGCGGGCCCGCGGGGCCTTGAAATCCTTGCGGCCCTTGTGGACCCTGAGGACCCTGTGCACCCTGAGGTCCGGCAGGCCCTTGCGGACCGATGGCGCCGGTTGCGCCAGTCGCTCCGGTCGCACCAGTGGCACCCTGCGGTCCCGGCGGTCCCTGGGGTCCAGTCGCGCCCTGAGGACCGGTAGGTCCGGGCGGTCCTTGCGGTCCTGCCGGGCCCTGTGGGCCAGCGGGTCCCGGAGGACCAGGCACGCTGCTGCCCCCGTACTCACCACCAACGTAGACGATGAAGCTGGCATTCTGAGTGGTCGCAGGACCTTTCGAGACCTGCACCAGGTACGACCCGTCGGCGAGCGGAGCGAACGGGATATACGCCATCAGCTGCGTGCCATCGGGCGAGACCGACGTCAACGGGATCCGCTGATCGACGATGTAGACCGTCGGCGCACCGCCGAAATTCGCGCCGGTCAGTGTAAGCGTATGGCCTTCGACAGCCGCCGTGTTGATGGCGACCTGCGGCGTCGGCTTCCCCTGTGCTGCTGCCGCCGATGCGACAGAGAGGGCGCACAGGAGGGCCCCGACGGACCGAACAACGTATGCACACTTGCGGGACATGCGTTCACCTTCTGTATCGAAATGGGGGGTAGATCCAGGATACGGACGAGCTGAACGCAGTCTCAACTATGAATGTTCGAGCAGAAGGGCGCGAAGACGCGATCGCAGAAGCGTGCACCGCTCGATCGCGGTGCAAATGGATTTTCCTCTATCGAATGTCTCTCCTAGGTTTGTAAGGCCGCGTCCAAGAACAGAACAGTGCAATCAGACGCAGATGATCAGCGCTGATCAATCGGAGACGGCCCACTCACCGGGAACGATCGGTCGTGTGCGCGGCAGCACGCCGCGACGCGAGAGATGACCGACGAACGCGAGTACGCCGACGAACGCCATGAGCTTCACCGCGTCCGTGATGCGTGATTGCGGCAGCACTTTCCACAACAGCCAGAGGATCGGCTGCGCGATCGTCACGGCCCACACCGATCCGTAGAAGTAGCGCCGCTCGTGACCCTCGTTCTTGGTCGATGGCTTCACGCGGGGAAGCAGACCCAGCGCGCCGAGCACCCACACCGTGCCCGCGATTGGGAAGTACGCCGTGAGATACATCTGCTTCAGGCGCCACTCGCCTGTGATCAGCGCCCAGGTGAGCCCTGCGGTGTTCAGCACGGCGAACGCAACGACCTCACCCCACGCGGTGGTGTAACAGATGCGGCGATACAGCGGATTCGGCCGATCCTCGGTAAACCGGATGATGTACGGCCGTGGCTCGCAGCCCGGCAAACGGCCACACAGCCCGGCGATCCCCGTTCCGACAAGGACGACGGCGAGCCACGTCATCAGGCGCGCGTCGAACCCGTGCTCGAAGAGATCGAACGTCCACGGCCCGGGCGCGATGAAGAACACGAAAATCCAGATCGGCCAGTGGTTGACGCGGTAATAGAGCTTGTTGCGAACGCGGATCTTGCGGTTGGTGTCGAGCTCGACGTAGAGCGAATCCGTCGTAACGCGTGGGTCCGTGGCCATGAATCTTGTGATTCTATCAGTGGGGTTGTCGACGGACTTCCAGCCGGGCCTGAAAGGCCCGGCTGACACTTCCCGCTTAGAGCACTCTGCCCGCTTCCATTTTGATCACTCGCGTCGCACACGCCGCCGTGAAGTCTTCATCGTGGGTCGCGATCACCAGTGTGGTTCCAGACGCGGCGAGTTTCTGAAGTGTGACAGCGAGTTCGTTTCGGCGCGCGGGGTCGAGCGACGCCGTCGGTTCGTCCATCAACAGAACAGGCGGCCCGACCGCCAACGCCCGGGCAATCGCCACTCGCTGGGCCTCACCGCCCGAGAGCTCGTGTGGGAACGCCTCTGCGCGGCCGCCGACTCCCAAATGATCGAGCAGCTCACGCGCCCGTGTTTCCGCTTCTGCACGCGCGCGTCCGAATACGTGGACCGGTGCCAGCCAGACGTTGTGAAGGGCTGTCAGGTGCTCGAACAAGTGATGGAACTGGAACACCATGCCGACACGCCTGTGCAATTCGCGACGCGTGTCACGACCGAGCGGCCGCGACGCATCGATGCGCAGGTCGTCGATGGCGATCGTCCCCGCCGCCGGTGGATCGAGACCGGCGATCGCCCGCAGCACGGTCGTCTTGCCTGATCCGGACTCGCCCATCATCGCCACGATCTCGCCTCGCCTGGCGCTGAGGGAAGCGTCGTGCACGACCGCACTCGACCCTCGCTGGACCCGCAGACCTGTGACTTCGAGCGCGATCACGGCTTGCTCCGGCTCCATCCACGCTCGAGCCGCCGGGCGAGATGCGCGATCGGCAGCGACATGGCGAGATACATCGCCGCGCACACGGCGCCTGGCACGACCCAGCTGCCGATGTTCACCGCGAGAATCGACGTCTGTTTCGTCAGCTCGACGACGGTGATCACCGAGACGAGCGAGCTGTCCTTCAGCAACGCAACGAAGTCGTTGGTCATCGCCGGCAGCGCCAGTCGAAACGCCTGCGGCCCACGAATCAACCAGAGCGTCTGGCGCTCGCTGAACCCGAGCGTCCGCGCCGCGTCGAGCTGCCCCGCCGGCACCGCATTGAGCGCACCGCGGTAGATCTCGCTTTCATATGCGGCGTAATTCAGCCCCAGGCCGACGAACGCCGCCACGAGTGCCGGCAACTGGACGACCGCTGCGAGGCCGTAGTAGATCACGAACAGCTGCAGCAGGAGCGGTGTGCCGCGGATCGCTTCCACCCATCCAGTGAGCAGCAACCGCAGCGGCGTCGCGCCATAGACGCGCCCACTCGCGACCACGACACCAACCCCGACGGCGAGCGCCATCGACAAGCACGACAGGCCAAGTGTGATCGCAGCTGCGCCAAGCAACGACGGCAGGTAGCGCCACACGGTCTCCCACCCGCCCATCTGAGGCGATGGCGTTTCGACGGTTGGCGGCGGCAATGTGGCGCTGGTCAACCGCGCGTAGAGACGCCGTTGATCGTCGTTCCACATCTGCCACCGGCGGAAGATCGCTTCCAGGCGGCCGTCACGCATCGCCTGTTTGAGGATGTCGTCAATGCGGTCGCGCAGCGGCGCGTTTTCCGGTGCAAGAATGCCGACGTAATAACCAATACCCACGTCAGTGGGCTGATTCGTGAGACCCGGGTTCTGACGAACACGCCGCTCCGCGAGCACATCATCGAGGAGCACCGCGTCCACGCGCCCGAGCGCGAGGTCGCTGTACGGATGCACGTCCTCCTCGTACGTCACGGGAACGACTCCGTGATCGACCTGCGCCCGCGTCAGCAGATCGAATGCGAGTGTCGCCCCGAGCGTCGCGACACGACGCCCTCTGAGATCGGCCAGTGTTCGGAATCGTGCAGCATCAGCCTCACGGACGGTGAGCACCTCGCGAAACTGATGGTACGGAATGGTGACGGCCAGGCGCGCGCGGCGAGAGGGACTGTCCTCGATTCCGCTGAGGGCGATGTCGAAATCGCCGCGCAGCGCCGAAGCGTCCAGCGTCGTGAAGCCCGACTGAATGAAGCGGGGGACGCGGCCAAGACCGTCCGCGAGCAGCCCGGCGATGTCGACTTCGAACCCGACGACTCGTGACGGATCATCCGGGTCCGCTTCGACGAACGGCGCGCCACCCTCGGCGTCGCCGCCCCAACGGAGTTCGGCAACCGATTGCGCCGCTGCGGTCTGGGGGCCGAGGACACCAATCACGGAAACGACAAGGGACGCGACGGTCCTGGACAGCATCGATGGCGTGGAGAAGGCTATTGTGCCAAAGAATATTTCATGCGCGAGTGGAATGCGGAAACGTATCACCGTGTCTCGAACCCGCAGTTCGACTGGGGCACCGTGGTGCTCGATCGTCTGGCGCTCAACGGCGACGAGTTGGTACTCGATGTCGGGTGCGGCACGGGCCGGCTCACCGACAAGCTGCTCGAACGGCTGCCACACGGTCGCGTGGTGGCGCTCGACCTCTCAGCGAACATGGTGCAGGTGGCCCGCGAGTTCCTGCAGCCCCGTCACGGGCGTCGCATCCACGTCGCCATCGCGGACGCCGTCGATCTGCCGGTGCACGCACAGGCCGACGCCATCTTCAGCACCGCGACGTTTCATTGGGTCCTCGATCACCCGCGGCTCTTCCGCAGTCTGTTCGGGGCGCTGAAGCCTGGCGGACGACTCGTCGCGCAATGCGGGGGTGGGCCAAACCTGCGCCGCATTCACGAGCGACTCGATCGGCTGAGAGCGGACCAGGAGTTCGCCGCGTGGTTCACCGCGTGGCGCGAGCCCTGGGAATTCGCCGACGCGGAGACGACCGCCAGCCGGCTCGCCGACACCGGCTTCGATCAGGTTCGCACGAGCCTCGAGTCGGCTCCCGTCGTGTTTCCCGATGCCGATGCCTTCGCAACCTTCATCACGAACGTGATCTGCCGCCCGTATCTCGCCTTCCTGCCCGACGCGACGCAGCGCACTCATTTGATCGCTCAGGTGACCGAGCAGGCCGCGAACGACGTCCCTCCTTTCGAGTTGGATTACTGGCGGTTGAATCTCGAAGCGCGGCGCGCCGCCTGACTGGCTACGTTCCCTTGCGACGCCGTTCGAGTTCGTCCAGCGTTCGCGGCCAGTCTTCGCGAAGCAGACGTGACAGCGACCGATCGGCGAGCAGTCGTCCGCCGGTCTGACAGGTGGCACAGTAATTGGCTTCATTAGCCGCATAGACGACGCGTTGAACGGGTGAGCCGCAGTCGGGACACGGCTTGCCATAGCGGCCGTGCACGGCCATCTGCGGCCTGAAGGCCGTGACCTTCTCCGGGAAGCCTTCCCCCGTCTCGGCCTGAAGCCGATCGATCCAGACGGTCAGCGTCGTACGGGTCGCGTCGAAGAGCCGCTGAATCTCGCCCTCGCTGAGCGAACCGGTCTGCTTGAAGGGCGAGAGGCGTGCTGAGTGCAGAATCTCGTCCGAGTACGCGTTGCCGATGCCACTGAACAGATGCGGATCGGTCAGCGCCCGCTTCAACGTGTGGTTCTCGCGCCTCAACGCATCGCCGAAGGCAGTGAGATCGGCGTCCATCACTTCCAGACCACCCGGGTTGTGGCCGTCGAGCGCGTCGCGGCCCTCGACGACATGCAACGAGGCCTGATGCTTGGTCCCGGCTTCAGTGAGCAACAGAGAGCCGTGCTCGAAGTCGATCGCAAGCTGGCCCAACTTGCCAGGTATCTTGACTCCCACGGGCTTCCACCGAAAACGGCCGGCGATCATCAGATGGAACACGAGAAAGAGCTCGCGATCCGCTTCGAACACGATCCGCTTTCCGAGTCGGTGCAGATCGACGATCGTCCGGCCCTCGACCGCCGCAAGCGGCGGCTCGATGGAGCGCAGCAGGAACGGCGACGCCAGCCGCACGTGAACGACGCGTCTGCCGACGACCCGCGGCCGCAACGCGTGAAGGTAGAGCAGAATGTCAGGAAGCTCGGGCATGTGCGACCGGTTCTCTCGTGTCACGCGCGCGAGGAACCCAGGTGTTGTAGTCTGACCTCGTCATGCGCAAGCTGATTCTCTTCGTGTTCGGCGCAGTCGTCCTGATCGTACTCGCGGCGATGGCCGCCGCTTACTGGTTCCTGTCGGGCGACGGGGTTCGGCGCGCCATCGAGCAGCAGGCCTCGGCGTGGCTGGGCCAGCCGGTCACCGTCGGCAGCGCCTCCGGCCAGATCCTCCCGCGCGCCGCGATCAATCTGGGCGACATCCGGGTAGGGAACCCCGCTCGCTTGACACTCGCCGACGTGCAGCTGTCGACCGACTTGAGAGCCCTGCTCAATCGACGCATCGAAGATGCGACGGTCACCATTGCGGACA
>DASRJR010000175.1:0-7538 GCA_035649395.1 Vicinamibacterales bacterium | reverse complement strand
CGCGAGATCGGCATTCGCGCGGCGCTCGGCGCCCAGCAGGGCGAGTTGAAACGGACGTTCGTGCGCCATGGACTGGCACTGGCGGGTGTGGGCGTCGCGATAGGACTGGGAGCCGCGGCGGGCCTGACGCGCCTGATGTCGACGTTGCTGTACGGCATCACGCCACTCGATCCGCTGACGTACGCGGTGGTGCCGGTCATCCTGGTGATCGCCACGCTCCTCGCCAGCTATCTGCCTGCGCGACGGGCTGCAGCCGTCGATCCGATTGAAGCGCTAAGGGCGGAGTAGCGTCCGGATTGAAGACGGCACGTGGACGGTGAATAATCCCGCGCAGAGGTCTGCGCATGACCGCATTGAATCGGCGCCGGTTCCTCGAGCTCGGCGCGCTCGGCGGAGCGCTCGGGGCGGCGTTCCCCGCGTCCGGCGAGGCCGGCCAGGCGGCGTCACGAGCCGCCGACCCGTCGGTCGATCGAACCGTCTCGCTCACGGGCGACGGGATCCCACATACCCCCTCGCAGTACGCCCACCTGCTCGCACGATTGACCGAGGAACAGGGCACGGCCGCGGACAATTACATCCTCGGCGGTGTGGTCGAGGAGCTCGAAGCGACATGTGCGCGACTCCTTGGAAAAGAGGCGGCCGTATTCATTCCAACGGGCACGCTCGCGAATCATCTCGCCATTCGTCTCCTTGCCAACGAGAGGTCTGTGCGTGCGCTCGTGCAGGCGGAGAGCCACATCTATCAAGACAGCGGCGACTGTGTGCAAACGCTCAGCAGCATCACGTTGATGCCGCTCGCAGCCGGCCGCGCCACGTTCACCGTTGCCGACATGCAACAGGTCTTGGATCAGACTCGTACTGGGCGCGTCGCGAGGCCGATTGCGGTGCTGTCGATTGAATCGCCGGTGCGACGGAAGTCGGGGGAGATCTTCGAGCGGGTCGAGCTGTCACGCGTGCTCGCTACCGCGCGCGCTAACGGCATCCGGCTTCATTTGGACGGCGCGCGGCTCTTCATCGAAGCGGCCTACGCGAACAAAGATGTCAAGGAATACACCGCACCGTTCGAAACGGTCTACGTTTCGCTCTACAAGTATTTCAATGCCGCATCGGGCGCGATCCTCGCTGGCCCGCGCGAGCTGCTGAAAGATCTCTTCCACACGAGGCGGATGTTCGGCGGCGGCTTGTACCAGGCGTGGCCGTTCGCCGCCGTCGCTCTTCACTATGCCGACAAGTTTGCCGAACGCCTGCGGAAAGCGATTTCACTGTCCGAAGCCGTCATTGACGGTCTGCAGCGTCTGGATGGTGTCACGGTTCAGCGCGTCACGCCGGGGACCAATCTCTTCGGCCTCCGCGTGCCCGCGGCGAAAGCAACCAGCCTGCGTGAGCGCCTCGCGCGCGATGGTGTCAGGCTCGGCGCGCCGGCGCCGTCCGGTGCCTTTACCGTGGCCGTGAACGAAACGTGGGCGCGCATGGATGCGCCTGCGCTGGTCGATGCTTTCAGACGTGCGTTGGCCTGATGCCCTGACATCACACCAGCGGCATCCAACCCCACTCGCGACGGTCATTTCCGTTCCACTTTCATGATCTCCAGCCTGGGTCAGGCCTGGGCCAGGCCTAGGGCAGGCGTAGGGCAGGCCTGGGGCAGGCCCCGGTCTTAGAATCGTGCGCGAAACGATGTCCTCTCTGCGGAAGGAACTGCAGTCCATCGGTGCAATCGCGTTCGATCTCGATGGCGTCCTGTACGAGGGCCACACGCCGATCCCCGGTGCTCTCGAGGCGGTGGCGGCCGTACGAGCCGCCGGCCTGCTGGTTCGTTTCGTGACCAACACGACGTCGCTCAGCCGCCGGTTGATCGCCGACAAGCTCGTGCGGTTCGGTTTCGATGCCGGCGCGAATGACGTGTTATGCCCGGCGCGTGCGGCGGCCGCGTGGTTGCTTCGCGAGAAGGCGACCGCGGCGTTGTTCGTGGCCGATGCTGCGCTCGAGGATTTTAACGGCGTCGTTCCCGATGAGGAACAGCCCGATGCCGTCGTCATCGGCGACCTCGAGTCGGGTTGGACGTTCGACGTGCTGAATCGCGCCTTCCGTCTCGCCCATCGGCACGGCGCCCGGCTCGTGGGTCTTGGCCGCACGCGCTACTGGAAGGCACCGCAGGGCCTTCAGCTCGACGTCGGTCCGTTTCTCGCCGCGCTCGAGCAGGCGATTGGGAAGACGGCCATCGTATTCGGCAAGCCCGAGCCGGCGTTCTTCGCGGCGCTGATCGACGAGGTCCGCTTGCCGGCCGACCGTATCGCGATGATCGGCGATGACATCGTCTCTGACGTCGGCGCGGCGATGGATGCCGGACTGATCGGCGTGCTCGTCCGAACGGGCAAGTTCCGGCCCTCCGACCTCGAGGGCACGATTCAACCCGATCTCGTGATCGATTCGGTCGTGTCTCTGATAGGCGCAGTCTGAAGCCTGCGCAACGTCCCCAGTGTGATCAGCGCTGTTCATGATGATCGATATGAGAAAGGCGTTGACACGCGAGGACGGAGGTCTAGAATCCAGCCAACTAATCGTTTTAGGTTACCGAACCGTCGGGATGGTCGTTCGCCAGAGAGGAGCGTTTATGCGTCTGGTGCTGCGGGCCCTGTTCGCGATTGCGTCGCTGGTGATCCTAGCGACATCGGCTTACGCGCAATCCATTCTTGCGGGCACGGTCAGGGATACTTCCGGCGCGGTCCTACCGGGAGTGACCGTCGAGGCCGCGAGTCCCGTGCTGATCGAAAAGGTTCGTATCAGCGCCACCGACGGGACGGGCCAGTATCGCATCACCGATCTCCTGCCGGGCACCTATACGGTGACGTTCTCACTGAGCGGGTTCTCCACGTCCAGGCGTGAAGGCGTCGAGCTCACCGGATCGGGCGTTACCACAATCAATGCCGAGATGCGCGTCGGGAATGTCACCGAGACGCTCACGGTGCGAGGGGAGACGCCGATCGTCGACGTGCAGACAACCCGCCGACAGGAAGTGATCACCTCCGACGTCGTGCGGGCCATCCCGGCGACGCGCAGTTACAACGGCATCCTGGCGATGATCCCGTCGGTCAACACCTCGGCGTTCTTCAATGCGGGCGAGCAGAACAACACCCAGCTCTCGCCGAGCATGACGATTTTCACGAGCCACGGCGGCCGCGGCAATGAAGGCCGTGTGCAGGTGGACGGTCTCAACGTCGGCGCGGCGTTCAATGGCGGCGGCGTATCCGGATACATCATGGACACCGCCGGCTCACAGGAGCTGCAGTTCACGTTGTCGGGCGGCCTCGGTGAAGCAGAGACCGGGGGCATCAACTTGAACATCATCCCGAAGACGGGCGGGAACCGATTCTTCGGTGAATACTTCACCAGCTTCGCCGGCGACTGGTCGCAGGCCGAGAACACCGCCGCGGCAAATGGCCTGCTCAAGAACTGGGACGTAAACATGTCGGTCGGCGGACCCGTCAAGCGCGACAAGCTATGGTTCTACGCGAACTATCGCAATTTCGGCACGCACAGCGTGGTTCTCAACGCCTTCGGCAACAAGAACGCCGGCGACCCGACGAAGTGGACCTATGAAGAGGACCGCAGCGTGCAGGTCCGCAGCACCAGCGCGCAGACGCTCGGGTCGGTACGACTGACGGCCCAGGCGACGCCGCGAAACAAGTTCGGATTCTTCTGGGACGAGCAGCGAACCTGTCAGGGAAGCGCGCTGGCGACGGGCGCCGATGGCTGGTGCCGCAACCGTGAGACGACGGCTTGGGTCGCGCTCGGCGGCGCGTTCACATCGCCGGAGGCCGACACCATCGGTGCGAATCACAGCCCGCAGCGCGTGATTCAGGCGACGTGGTCGTCGCCGGTCACCAACAAGCTGCTGCTCGAGGCCGGTTCGTCCAGCTACATCAGCAAATGGGGTTGGATGGAAACGCCAGGCAGCATCAGCAATCTGATCCAAGTGACGACGTTCACGCCGGGATTCAAAACGTATCGCGGCGTCGACAACTTCTTCTACAACCATCAGAGCGCGAACACGTGGCGTGCCTCGGCGTCGTATGTCACCGGGTCGCACAGTGCAAAATTCGGCTATCAAGGCGCGTATCACATCGAAGACATCGACGACCGCGGCAACCAGGATGGTCTCGTCTATACGTTCATCGTCCCGCCGAACGTCAGCCCGTTCTTACCTAGTGGCTTGTACAGCCTGACGATGCGCATCGCGCCGTGGGAGATCGCGAATCGAACCGGCTATGCCTCGTTCTATGGGCAGGATCAGTGGACGCTGGGCCGACTGTCACTGCAAGGAGCGGTTCGATTCGATCGTTCGTACAGCTTCCACCCTGCAGAAGGGAATGGATCGCCGGTTCCGTCGCGGTGGAACCCGACGCCGATCACGTTCCCGCGCACCGATGGTGTCAGAGGATACAAGGACATCACGCCCCGTGTCGGCGTGGCCTGGGATGTATTCGGCCAGGGCAAGACTTCGCTGAAGGTGAACATCGGCAAGTATCTCGAGGCGGCCAACAACCAGGGGAACTACCAGATCAACAACCCGGCATCAGATGGCCGCAACGGCCGCTTCGAGGGCTCGCGCTTCCAGGTGCAGACGAGCCGCACGTGGTTCGACAACAACGGCAATTACAACCCCGATTGCGAGCTGATGAATCCGCAGCCGAACGGCGAATGTCTCGCGTGGGACAACTTGAAGTTCGGTCAGACACAAGGACTGACCACGATCAATCAAGACGTACTCGAGGGCTGGGGCGTCCGTCCATGGGATTGGCAGCTGGGTGCGTCGATCCAGCAGGAAGTGTTGCCGCGCGTATCGGTCGAAGTGGGCTATCACCGGCGGTGGTTCGGCAACTTCTTCGTGACCGACAACCGCGCCGTCGCGCCGTCAGACTTCGATCGGCTGACGCTGACCGCGCCGCGCGATCCGAGACTGCCGGATGGCGGCGGCTATCAGGCGTCGTTTTACGACGTGAAGCCCGCGAAGTTCGGCCAGGTCGACAACTACTACACGTTCGAGACCGACTACGCCTCGCAACGGACGTCGTATTGGCACGGCGTCGACGTCAGCATCAACGCGCGTCTGCAGAACGGGCTGACGTTCCAGGGTGGCACGAGCAGCGGCCGGGGTGTGCGCGACACGTGCGAGCTGTGGGCGGCACTGCCAGAGTTGATTGCGCCGTTCAACTCGCCATTCGGCGCCCCGCTGAAGCAGCAGATCGGCGGATGTCATGTCGCCGAACCTGTGTTGACGCAGGTGCGTGGGCTTGCGGCCTACGAGATCCCGAAGATTCAGGTCCAGGTGGCCGGAACGTTCAGGAGTGTGCCCGGCACGTTCACGAGCCTCACCAACACAGGGACGACGGGATCGAATGGCTTCTCGTTGAACGCCGTCTACACGCCAGCCCCCGGGGAGATCGAGGGAATCCTCGGCCGCTCCCAGTCGAACGCGCTCGCGCAGTACAACTTGCTGCTGCCGGCTCAGATGTACACACCGCGGCTGACGTACTTCGATTTCCGCGCCGCGAAGGTGCTTCGCTTCGGCTCGACGCGCACGCAGGTCGGCTTCGACTTGTATAACCTGTTCAACAGCGATACGGCGACGGCGTTGAGCCAAAACTACACGCAGCCCGGCGCGGTGGTGCCGGTGGCGTTCCTGCAGCCGACCGCCATTCAGGCCGGGCGGTTGGCGCGGTTCAATATCACGCTGAACTTCTGATAGTCCTTGGACCTTGGTGCTTGGTTCTTGGTCCGTCCGAGATCCCTGGTCCGTCCTATGTCCTACGTCCTTGGTCCGTAAGAAATGCAGCGGATTCGTGCGGACCAAGTACGAAGGACCAGGGACGGACCAAGAACCAAGCACCAGGGCCCAAGGACCTAGTTCGCTCGTCCCCCCTGCGACCTCGGCACCTCGCCGGGTTGCATGCGTTGCCACGACTTCTCGTTCTCGAGACAGAACTCGTCGATCAACTCTGTGTCGAGCACGATGACCTGATTGAACTTGATCGTCCACGGCCGCGTGTACGCTTTGCGATCATCGACGGTGAGCTCGATTTCGAGCGTGCCGTAGTTCACCCGACGCAGCCGTTCGGTCATCGTCGCGACGTCGCTGATTGGACTGCCGCGCATGTCGATCCACATGTTGTCGCGGAAGCCCGCCGTCTGGATCACGAGCGTGTCGCCGTCCCATCGGGCCGTGGAGTATCCGTTCCACCCAGGCGTCGGATCCTCGGGCAGCGGCCGGCCGTCGATGAACACCTGCCGATACATCGCGTTCACTTCGTAGAGCAGGACCAGCAGCTTCGGCGTGTGCACCGCTTTCGTCAGGTGCGGCATGCCCCATGGGCGCGGAGGATTGTCGGGCAGGCAGCGCACGTGTGGGTCGTCTTTGCTGTTCGAGGCCGCGCGCTGCTTCACGAGGTCGGCGGCCCACGGTTGGTACGGCAGCCCTCCGGGGAGACCGTTGCCGAGATCGAGCGCGAGCGGCGAGCCGCCGATCTCGAGGCCGCACGGGATGAACGACGCCGGGTTGCACGGGTTCTTCACCGCGGTGTGCCAGATGCCGGACAGATCCGGTTTCCCATCGGGGAGCCGCGGTGTGGCTGCCGTCAGGTCAGGTTTGCCATCGGCCTTGCGAGGGACGTCGGCGGTGGGATAGTGCAACCACTGTGCAAGTGCGAGTCCCGGCATGACGAGCATGATGGCAACGACAAACGTGTGAACACGGGCGCCCCGCATGAATCCTCCGATCAGTTCTCGACGCATACTATGCCCCAGGGCGCGGTGCCGGGCAGGCTACTTTCGAGCAAAATTGTTCCAGTAGGCATGACGTTCGAGGAAGGATTCACGATGAAGTGGACGATCGCTCTCGCCATCGTCGGGGACTGTTCGGGGCATCTTCAGCGATCGCGCAGGGGGCGGCGTGTGACAAGACATGTCTGATGAGTACCGCCGACGCGTACCTGGCCGCGCTCGTCGCGCACGACGCGTCGAAGGCACCGATGGCGCCGAACGCGAAGTTCACCGAACAGACGAAAGTGATGAAGGTCGGCGACGAGGGGCTGTGGAAGAGCGCGATCTCGGTATCGCCGACGTTCAAGATTCCGGTAGCCGATCCGGTGAGCAGTCCCTGGTCCTTGGAGCTTGGTTCTTGGTCCGTCCTGCGTCCCTGGTCCGTACTTGGTCCCAGGTCCTGGTCCGAGCGTACGAAGCGACCACGTTTGACCCGATTCGACGGCTGTGCTTAACTGTCGGCTCTCCATACGTTTACAGCAACGCAGCCGATGGATGATCGCGACGGCCCGGCGTACATCACGCACCTCCTGCAGGAGTGGCAGAACGGCAGCCAGGAAGCCTTCGATCGACTGGTGCCACTCGTGTACAACGAGCTGCGTGCGCTGGCGTCCCGGCAACTGACCCGCGAATGGCGCCACGACCGCCTCGAGATCACGGCCGTCGTCGCCGAGGCGTATCTGCGGCTGCTCGATCAGCGCGAAGTCGATTGGAAGAGTCGC
>DASRJR010000174.1:0-163111 GCA_035649395.1 Vicinamibacterales bacterium | reverse complement strand
TACTGTCTTCGCCGTTCCAGCGTCCGGCCCGAGCTCGAATCCTGCGGCATCATGCCGAGCGGCACATCCTGCGGCGCGTCGGCCGGAGATTGCGCCCGCGCCGGTAGACCACGTTCGATCGTCAGACGCATCGCTTCGTCGATCGGAATGTGCACGGTGCCGGCGTTGCGGTCGATCCAGCCGTAGCTGTTCAGCCGCTCGTTCTCGCCCGTGCGGTACTGGTCCATCTCGATGGCGGGAAACCGCTGCAGCCGCGGCGCGGCGGGCAGGCGGTGCTCCTGACCGACGGCCAGGGGGAACTCGGGTACGCTGGCGGCTTCTCGCTGCGTGACGAACACGCGGAACATGATCCACATCAGCACATGCACGACCAGCGCGCTGAGCGTCAGCCAGATCGCAAACTGCACGATCATCCAGACGTTGACGTCGCTGTGCTCGTGTCCCGATGCTTCCGTCGTTTCGCGATACTCGTCGTCGGCCGTAACGTGGCTCACCGCGGCATCGTGATGGGCCATCAGTGTCCTCCCGCGCCGCTTTCGAGGGCCTGGCGCAGATACGGATCACCCGTTGCGAGCAGCGGTCGCTCGCGGAGTTGTGTGAAGAACATCCACACCCAGAAGCCGCCGATGGCCAGCGGGGCGGCCAGGTCCAGCCAGTGGACGAAGAAGTGGCTCACGTGCTCGCCGGCGAGCAGATGCAGGTTGCCGCCGGTTGACTCGAACTCCGGCGACACCAGCATGTAGATATCGGCAAAGCGCATGAACAGCATCCACGCCGCGATGACCACGAGGCGATGGGGGTTCCGCTTCAGATCGCGTGAGAGCAGCAGGAGCCACGGCACCGCAAAATGGAAGATCGTCAGGAAGAGCGCGAGGTACTGCCACCCGTGTGTCGTCCGCGTCGTCATGTAGGGAATCTCTTCGATCAGATTCGCCGCGAACACGAGCAGGTACTGCGAGAAGTTGAAGTACGCCCACAGCATCACGAAGGCAAACATCAGCTTCCCGAGATCATGGAAATGGTGCGGCTTGAGCACGTCGGCCAGCGGCTCGTGCTTGAACAGGAACGCGGACACGACAATCGTGAACGCCAGCGCAGACAGTCCCTGGCCGCCCATCATCAGGAACCCGAACAGCGTCGAGTACCAGTGCGGGTTGAGCGACATGATCCAGTCGATGCCTGCACCGGTGACCGTGAGCGCATAAATCACGAGACCGGCACCGCTCAACCGCTGCAGCCGGGTGTTGACGGCGACGTCGCCGCGATCCTGCGCCTGCGACCATTTGCTGAGGAGCATCGCGATGCCCCACCAGCCGACAAAGTAGACCGCCGCCCTGATGACGAAGAAGGTCGTGTTGAGATACGCCGCTTTGTGCCGCAGTACTTCGTCGGCCTGCACGTGATCTGCGTGCGTCCACGGAAACAGCGTGCCACGCCCGAGCAGCACCGGGAGGAACAGCACCATCAGCAACGGCAGCGTCCGGCTCGACGCTTCGAAGACCCTGCGGAAGACGCCCCACCCGCCGCCGGACAGGTGCTGGATCATCACCATCGCCATCGAGCCGAGCGCGATGCCGAGGAACAGCAGGTACGCGATCAACCAAGAGCGGTACAGCTGCTCGGGGTCGACGAAAAAGCCGACCGCACATGCCGCCAGCCCGATGCCTCCCGCAATGAGGGCGCGCGAGCGTGGCCGTTCGATGTCGGCCACCGGCGGCGCGTAGGTGGTCACCACGGTCACTTGATCTCCTGGGCCGGCGCGGCCGGCGGCGGCGTCGGGCGATCGAGATCGCCGCGGCGATCGGCCGGCACGTCGGCAACGGTGGCGCTCTGACTCAACTGCAGCGCGCGGATGTATGCGGCAATCGCCCACCGATCCGCAGGCGGCACCTGGGCCGCGTAGTCCTGCATCGCGCCGAATCCGTTGGTCATCACGTCGAAGAAGTAGCCGGCCGGCGCATTGCGCAGGCGCTCCTCGTGATACGAGGGCGGCTGACGGAAGCCGCGGCGGACGATCATCCCGTCGCCGACTCCGGTGCGGCCGTGGCACGGCGAGCAGAAGACGTTGAAGCGCTCCCGCCCGCGCGCCATGACATCGGCCGTCACCGGCATGGGGAACTCGGTAGCGAGCTGACCGTTGACGCGTCCCGTGTAGAAGTGCGCGTCCTCCCGGAGTTGACCGCGAGCGACCGTATTGGCCACGAGCGTCCGCGACGCCGCGCCGTTGGCGAAGAACGGGCTCGCCTGCAGCGGGTCGTAGCTGGGTGCATCGTGCATGTCTTGACGGCACGCCGCCGCCAGGCACGCCAGGGCGATCATGACGGCAACCCTACGGTGCAACTTCGGTGACTCCCACGGCATGCAGGTTCTCGAGGAACTGCGCGGTCGAGGTGCGGTCGAACCGCGGATCACTCGCCTCGATCACCAGAAAAAACCGATCGGTCGTCGCACGCGTGAACGCGTCGACGTTGAAGACCGGATGGTAGGGCTGCGGCAGCTTGTTGAGCGCCCACATGCCCAGAAAGGCTGTCAACGCTGCGCCGAGCACCGTCGTCTCGAACGTCACTGGAATGAATTGCGGCCAGCTGACAAGCGGCCGGCCACCGACGTTCATCGGATAGGCGACGGCCGAGGCCCAGGACGCGAGGCTGAACCCGCCGATGCCACCGAGAATGCCGCCAATCAGCACCAGCAACGGGAGCCGCGTCCGTTCGAGATCGAGCGCCTCGTTCAGTTCTTCGATGGGAATTGGAGAGTACGCGTCCATCTTGCGGTAGCCGGCCAGACGTGCCTTGGTGGCGGCGTCGACCAGCCCTGCTGGGGTGTCGAACTCGGCCATCAGGCCGTAGAGCGCGTGTGCGGCGACGCGTTCCATCACATCACCCGTGCTGTTCAGCCACACGCCCAGGGTCTCCGCCGGGCGGATGGTGCGGGGTGGGGTTGACCTTGGCTTCCGGCACGATCGTCCGCATCTCGAAGATCGCGATTGCCGGCAAGAAGCGGATGAAGAGGAAAAAAAGGGCCAGGAACAATCCGATCGTCCCCGCGAACATCGAGAAGTCCCACGCGGTCGGGTAATACATGGCCCAGGACGAAGGCAGGAAATCCCGGTGCAGGCTCGTCGCAATGATGATGAACCGCTCGAGCCACATTCCCACGTTCACGAACAGCGACAGCACGAAGAGCAGCGGGAGGTTGTCTCGAACACTGCGGAACCAGAACAACTGGATCATCACCACATTGATGGCGATGAGCGACCAGTAGAACACCGCATACGGGCCCGTCATGCGGTTGTACATCATGTACTCTTCGTACGGATTCGCGCTGTACCACGCGAAGAACGCTTCGTTAGCGTACCCGTAGGCGACGATCATCCCCGTGACCAGCATGACCTTCGTCATGTTGTGGATGTGTCGCATCGTGATGAAATCTTCGAGCCCGTAGAACTTGCGCAGCGGAATCGCCAGCGTCATCACCATCGCGAAACCCGAGTAGATCGCGCCGGCGACGAAGTACGGCGGGAAGATCGTCGCGTGCCAACCCGGAAGATTCGACACCGCGAAGTCGAAGCTCACCACGGAGTGCACGGAGAGCACGAGCGGGGTGGAGATGCCGGCCATGAGCAAGTACGCCGTCTCGTAGCGCTGCCAGTGCTTGGCCGAGCCCCGCCATCCGAGCGCGAGCATGCCGTAGAGGCGCCGCGCAAAGCGCGACTTCGCGTGATCGCGAAGCGTGGCCAGGTCCGGCACCAGCCCCTGGTACCAGAAGAGCGCCGAGACCGTGCCGTACGTCGAGACGGCGAAGACGTCCCAGATGAGCGGGCTCCGGAACTGCGGCCACAATCCCATTACGTTCGGGTACGGGAACAGCCAGTACACCGCAAGCCACGGCCGCCCTGTGTGGAGCAGCGGGAACATGGCCGCGCACGCGACGGCGAACAGCGTCATCGCCTCGGCGAATCGGTTGATCGACGTCCGCCACTGCTGCCGGAAGAGCAGAAGAATCGCCGAAATGAGCGTGCCCGCGTGGCCAATACCGATCCACCAGACGAAGTTGATGATGTCGAACGCCCACCCGACCGGGACGTTGTTGCCCCAGATCCCGATGCCAGTCAGCAGCAGCTTGCCGATGGTCACGTTGAGGACCATCAACAGTCCGAAGGCGACCGCGAAGCCGAGGAACCAGCCGAGCGGCGTGCGTTTCGACAGCACGACGTGGCTGATGGTGTCGGTGACCGAGGTGAAGGTATGCCCCGGCGCGATGACGGCAGGCGTTCGCGCGAGGAGTGCAGCCTCCGCGGACGCGCTGCTCCGATCCGGTTGGTCCGGCGCCACTACTGTTTCTCCCCGGAGGCGGTTTCCGCGCGTGGATCGAGCTCAGTGTTGGGATTCCACACGACCGCCATGTAGGTCGTGCGCGGCCGGGTGTTCAGCTCGGCCAGCAAGGGATAGTTCAATGAGTTCGCCTTCTGCTTCGACACGCGGCTGTTGGGATCGTTGATGTTGCCGAAGACAATCGCCTCGGTCGGACACGCCGCCTGACACGCGGTCACGATGTCGCCGTCGCGAATCTGGCGATCCTCGAGCTTGGACGCCACACGTGCCTGATTGATGCGTTGCACGCAGTACGTGCACTTCTCCATGATGCCGCGGCTTCGCACCGTGACGTCCGGGTTGCGCATCAGCTTCAGACTCGGCGTGTCGAAATCACCGTAGAGGAGGAAGTTGAATCGGCGCACTTTGTACGGGCAGTTGTTCGAGCAGTAGCGTGTGCCGACGCAGCGGTTGTAGACCATATCGTTCAGGCCTTCGTCGCTGTGTACGGTCGCCGCCACCGGACACACGACTTCGCACGGCGCCGTCTCGCACTGCTGACACAGCATGGGCTGGTGGTAGGTGTCAGGGTTGTCGAGCGGGCCGGAGTAGTAGCGGTCCAGACGAAGCCAATGCATCTCACGACCGTTGAGGACCTGAGACTTCCCGACGACCGGAACGTTGTTCTCCGCCTGGCATGCCACCACGCAGGAGTTGCAACCAGTGCAGACGTTCTGGTCGATCGTCATGCCCCATTGGTAGCCCTCCCACTTGACGTTCGTGTACATCGTCAGGCCGGTCAGAGGCTGATGTTCGAGCTTGCCCGCAAAGGCCGGATCCCGTTCGAACTGCTCCTGAGTCGCCGACCGGATGATGTTGCGTCCTTCGTACGACCAGTGGTCCTGCGTGCACGCGAGCTGATAGCTGTCACCGGTTTTCGACAGCGGAACACCCGGCAGCGCGTCGGGCGACGCAGAGACACGAAGGGCGTTGACGTCGAAGCCGATCGCGTTGCCGGTGCGGCCGGCGCGAGCGCGCCCGTAGCCCGCGTGCAGCGTGACGGTATCGAGCGTGTGTCCGGGCGCGAGCCACACCGGAATCCGCAGCGTCGTGTTGCCTTGCTTCAGCTCCACGACGTCACCGCTCACCAAATTGAAGCGATCAGCCGTGACGGGCGACATGAGCGCCGCGTTATCCCAGGTGAGCTTCGTCAGCGACTTCGGCAGCTCCTGCAGCCACGCGTTGTTGGCGAAGCGTCCGTCGTACACGGTGGGATCCGGCCGGAACACGACATCAACGGTTCCAGCGGCCAGAGGAGAAACCGCGGTCGGCGCCGGAATCGTCCCCGTGAGCGCGACGGCCTTGGGCGCAAACGCCGTGTTCGGGATCACACCCGCGTGGAGCCACCGTCTCCATTCGTAGTCGAACGGCGAGAGCGCCGCGGCGCCGCGAACGGTCCCGGACGAGGCAGACGGAGGAGCCTGTGTGATCCTCGTCGACGCCGTTCCTTCCTCAACCGGGCGGAGCGGCGGCAGTTCGGTATTCGATCGCAGCGAGGCAACGGGGTTCGGGGCCGGCGCGACATTCGCCCGCTCGCTCCAAAACGATCGCACGATGTCGTAGCTCGAACGCGGCCCGGCGTCGTTCAGCGCCGACATGACCTCATGCGCCGTGCGGCCGTTGTACAGCGGCGCGATCAACGGCTGCACGATCGTCGCCGTCCCGTCGTCGCTGCGCACGTCGCTCCACGATTCAAGGAAGTGCGCCTCGGGAACGTGCCAGTGACACAGCGCGCCGGTCTCGTCGTGATACAGCGCGAGGTGCGCGCGCAGCGCGACTTTGTTGAGGGCACTGGCGAACTTCAGGTCCGACGGCGCGGTGTAGACCGGATTGCCGCCCAGAATCACGAGGAGGCTGACCGTGCCGGCATTCATCTCGCCAACGAGCTCGGTGAGAGCCGCGCGCTGATCGATCGGCCGCGCCTCGGCGGTCTCGCTGTACCACACCGTCATGCCGACATTGCCCAGCGCGGCATTCATCGCGTGGGCCAGGGCATGAACCGCGGGGGTCTGGCTCTCACCGACAACGACGAGGCTTCGCCCCTTTGCTGCCTGCAGGTCCTTCGCGAGCGGAGCCAACCACTTCTGCGCGGCCTCAGGCATCGCGGCTGCACCGGCGCCCGCGACGCCGAGCTGTGCGGCGATGGCCCGGGCGAAGGCCTCGACTTCCGACGCACGCAGCGGCAGCCGATGATCGGCCTTCGTGCCGGTGTTCGTCGGTGTGCTCTCGACGGCGTACAGCCGGTTGCGTCGCGACCCGGTTCCTTCGACGCGGCGGCGCGACGCGAAGGCGCGCGCGTGCTTCAATCCCCCGTTGCCTGCGCAGAGGAAGTCGGCATCGAGCGAGAGAATGACGTCGGCTTTATCGACGGCATAGTGCGAATCCAGGTACTCGCCGAACGCGAGCCGGCTGCCTTCGCGAGCATTGTGTCGACCGAAGGGCTCCCACTGCACCCACTTGGCGCGCGGGAACCGCGTCAGGAGATCGTTCAGCTGAGAGGCCAGGGTTGGTGACGCGACCGTTTCCGTGAGAATTCGAACGCCCGCACCCTGGGAGGCCTCCTGCGCCTTGAGGACGTCGCGCATCGCCGCGGCAAACGCGTCGAACGATCGAATCTCTCCGAGGTGCGTGAGCGTCTGCGAGCGATCGGGATCGTAAAGCCCGAGGATGGCCGCCTGCGCGTAGAGATCGGTGGACCCCAGGCTGGCCGGGTGATCGGGGTTGCCTTCGATTTTGGTCGGACGGCCCTCATGGCTCTCGACGAGCAGTCCGACACCCGCCCCGGCAAATGGCATCGCCGTCGCGAAGAACAGCGGCTTGCCGGGTACGAGCTCTTCGGGCTGCCTGACATAGGGAACGATGGCCTCGTCCGGCTGCCGCGTGCACGCGCTGACGCCGGCCAGCGCCAGCGATGCGCTCATCAGCTTCAAGAAACCGCGGCGGCCGACCGGGTCGAGCCATTCCGCCGCGTTCTGCGGAAACTCGCGATGCACGAACTCTTTGAACTCCGGGGTCTCGGAAACTGCCTCGAGGCTGCGCCAGTAGTCGCGACCGCGGCTGTGATCGAGCTTCGCCCGAAGCGTCTGGAGGTCGTGGGGTACGGTCATGTGCGCCTTACCGATGACACGTCGAGCAATTGGTGTTGCCTCGAATGTCGTACTCCTTGACGAGCTGCGGACCTAGAACCGACTGCGGCACCGGCGGCGTGTACCCCATGGTGAAGACTTCATTCCGTGGCCGGACGTAGTTCTCTGGATTGCGGTGGCAGTTGAGGCACCATTCCATCTGAAGCGACTGCACCTGACGCATGAGCGGCATCTGATCGACGCGCCCGTGACACGTTTCGCACCCCATCCCCTTTTTCACGTGAATGCTGTGATTGAAGTACACGAAGTCGGGCAGGTCGTGTACGCGCGTCCAACTCAACGGCCGATCCTCGCGGAAACTGGCGCGCACCGGTTCGAGAATCGGGGCCGACTGCCAGATCTGCGAGTGACAGTTCATGCAGGTCTTGGTTGGAGGAATGCCGGCGAACGAGGACGTCTCAACCGAGGTATGGCAGTACCGGCAATCGATGCCGTCGTCGAGCACGTGGTGGAGGTGACTGAACTGGACCGGTTGCTCGACGTACTCATTGGCGCGGGTCACATACGACGAGCGCCCGAGGAGCATCGCCAGCCCGATCAGACCTCCGACCAGGCCGACAATGGCTGCGAGGCTGAGCTTCGACAGAGTATTGGCACTGGGATGGAAGATCTGCGACATCAGGGCTTAAAAGCAGAGAACCGGCGCGCCTGCCGACCTGTTCCGACTTGTACCACAATTGTGAAAAAAGGATCAAGCGGCCCAGAACGCCCCTAACCTTGCGACAACCCGCGAAATACTACGCCCAAACCCGGGCGCGCATCTACGTCAATGCGGGCGCATCGCCCGCATCATCGGTCGCTCGCAGCGCGCGTCGGTATACAATCGCGCTCGCCAGCGCAACCACATGAGCGAGAGGAAGTACCGTCAACGCGGTTATCAGGACGATGACCGCGACCGCCAGCCCAAGCCCGCGCAGCGTCCCGCGCCCGAACCGGGCGCACCCGCAGGGGCCCGACGCATCTCGCAGGACGCTCCGAAGAACATCAACATGCCGGGCTACCACGAGGTGGTCCGTTGCGCCCAGTGTGGAAATGTCGTCTCGGCAGATATCGGCCTCGAGACGCGGTGCAACCGGTGCGGAACCGATCTCCACGCGTGTGCTCAATGCGTGTCCTTCGATCCAGGAAGTCGGTTCGAGTGCATGCTGCCGATTCCCGCCCGCATCACGCCGAAGAACACACGGAACAGCTGCACATCCTTCTCGCCACGGACTACGGTCGAGCGTCAGACGACCACGCCCCGGACGGACAGCGCGCGAAAGGCCTTCGACGATCTGTTCAAGTTTTAGTGGAGCGTTGATACGATCCACGAATGACGTTGCTCTCCGAGCAGGACCGCGAGACTGTCCGCGCGCGCCTCGCAACCCTGCAGCGGCCCGTCACGATTCTGTTCTTCACGCAGACCATCGGCGCGCCGGAGACGGTGTATCTGACGAAACGCGTGCTCGAGGAGGTGGTCGGTCTGAGCGACCGCCTGACGCTCGAAGAGGTGAACCTGGTCCTCGACCGAGAGCGAGCCGCGCAATACGGCATCGAGCACATTCCGGCGATCGTGCTGCTCAAAGACGGAGCGGACACACGCATCCGCTTTCTCGGCGCGCCCGCGGGCTACGAGTTCGTCTCGCTCGTCGAGGCGGTGATCCTGGCCGGGTCCGACGACTCTGGGCTGTCAGCGAACACGCGAGCGCTGGTCGCGGAGCATGTCACGAGTCCGCTCGATATCAAGGTGTTCGTGACGCCCACGTGCCCGCACTGCCCTCGGGCGGTAACGCTCGCACACCGGCTGGCCGCAGAAAACCCGAACATCCACGCGACGTGCGTGGAGGCCACAGAGTTCATGGATCTGTCGCGCAGGTTCAATGTCACTGGCGTGCCCAAGACGGTCGTGAACGACACGGTCGAGATCCTGGGCGCCCTTCCTGAGGATCAGTTCGTACGAACCATCGTCGGGGCACCAGCGCGCGGCGCCGACACGTCGGCCGAATGAACGATGCGGCCGTCTGGGCGACAACCGTGATGTGTGTCGCCTATCGCGTCGAGTCGACTCGGGCGCGCTTGATGAAATCGAGCTTCGGGTACTCGGCGGCGAGATAGGCGTTGCCCTCGCTGAGAATCCGTCGCTGGTCGGGCACGTTCGCCCTGCCGTATCCGCTATACAGCTTCTCGACCACGTCCATGCCGGCGATCACCTGTCCAAACGGGGGAAAGCCCTCGCTATCCAGGTAGCTGTTGTCCTTGTAGTTGATGAACACCATCGTGTAGCGGGAGTTTGGACTGGACTCACGCGCGAACGACACGATACCGCGCGTGTTGCTCTGTTTGGCCGGCTCGTCGGGGAGGCCTGCGGAGGACCATGGTCGCTGAACCTCGGGATCGCCGTTGAGACCGAACTGCACCATGAAGCCGCTCAGCACGCGAAAGAAGCGGGCATTGTCGTAGAAGCCGTTCTTCACCAGGTTGTAGAAGCGGTCGGCGGCGTTCGGCGCCCAGTCTCGATGGGCCTCGATGACGAACACACCCTGACTCGTCTCGAACCGCGCACGATAGGTCGCAGGCGCCTGTTCGCTAAGCGCGGCAGGATCCTTCAGCCTGGCGGCGGTCTGGCCGGCCACATCGACCATCGTCGCCACCTGCACAGCGCTGAACAGAACGGCAAGGGCGGTTCGTCTCATCAACATGGGCGTCTATCGTAGCGCCCTGACGCGGGCAGATCGGCGACAATTCCAAGAGGGCTGGAAAGGGAGGCCACGTGAGCGACGACACCAAAGCGTGCCCGGTGTGCGGCGAAATGATCAAGACGGCCGCCATCAAGTGTCGGTTCTGCAACACCGACTTAGCCGCGCGTGAGAGCGCAAAGGAGGCCGAGGTCGAGCGGGATCTGTTCGTCGGCCACCCGGCGGTCATCTACTCCCTCACCCAGTGGGTGATCATCGTCATCACGATCGGCATCGCCGCGATTGTGTACTGGGCGAAGAGCCGCTCGATCACGTACACGCTGACGACGCAGCGCATTCAGATCGAGCGCGGCCTGCTGTCGACGATCAAGTCGAGCGTCGAGTTGTTTCGAATCGACGACTTCGACATCCATCGGCCGTTCGGGATGCGCGTCCTCGGCTACTCGCTGCTCCACCTGCGATCGTCGGATCCTGACCTGTCGACCGTGATCATCCACGGCATCCCCAATCTCGAGGCCCTCGCCGATCAGTTGCGTGAGTGCTCGCTGCGCGAGCGCACGCGCCGGAAGATCACGACGTTTGTGAAAGCGTAGAGTCGCGGGCCGCCTGAAGGCGGCCCTTACGAACAGACCGTCGCAGAAAACTTGGCCAAGCCGAAGGCTTGGTCTAGCCGTAGCTCGCCGAAGGCGAGCGGAGGCTGGCGGAGGGAGAGGGATTCGAACCCCCGGGCCCGTTTCCGAGCCAACGGTTTTCAAGACCGCCGCCTTAAACCACTCGGCCATCCCTCCGTACACGCGCGATGCGTCGTGCGAACCGATGAACCTCTGAACCCTGAACCTACTTAGATCTAATCACCGATTCCCCGTTCATGAACGGCCGCAACGCCTCCGGAATCGCGACCGATCCGTCTTCCTGCTGAAAGTTTTCCAGGATCGCAATCAGCGTCCGGCCAACCGCGAGCCCAGAGCCATTCAACGTGTGGACGAACTCCGCTTTGCCGGTTCCCTGCGGCCGGTACTTCACGTTGGCACGCCGCGCCTGGAACGCTTCGGTGTTACTGCACGACGAGATCTCTCGATACGTGTTCTGCCCCGGCAGCCATACCTCGAGATCGTACGTCTTCGCGGACGCAAATCCTATGTCCCCGGTGCACAGCAAGACCGTGCGGTACGGCAGCTCCAGCCGTTTCAGCACCTCCTCCGCGTTCGACGTCAGTCGCTCGAGCTCGTCGTAGGACCGAGCCGGCTCGGTGAACGCCATCAGCTCCACTTTGTCGAACTGATGTTGGCGTATCAGCCCGCGGACGTCAGCGCCGTAGGAGCCCGCCTCACTGCGAAAGCAGGGCGTGTATGCGGTGTATCGGATTGGCAGAGTGTTGCCGTCGAGAATCTCACCGCGGTGCATGTTCGTGAGCGGCACTTCTGCCGTCGGCACCATATACAGGTCCCAGTCTCCCGCAATCTTGAACAGGTCGGCCTCGAACTTCGGCAGATTGCCAGTCCCGGTGAGCGACGCCGAGTTGACCATGAACGGCGGCTCCACTTCCGTATAGCCATGCTCAGTGGTGTGCAAATGGAGCATGAAGTTGATCAGCGCACGGGCGAGCCGAGCGCCAGCGCCGACCAGCACCGAAAAGCGTGCGCCGGCGATCTTGGTGCCGCGCTCGAAGTCGATAATCCCGAGGGCGGGGCCAAGGTCCCAGTGCGGCTGTGCTGTAAAGCCGAACGCTCGCGGCGTGCCGTGCCGACGCACCTCGACGTTGTCGGCACTGCTCTTCCCGATCGGCACCGTCTGGTTCGGCAAATTCGGAAGCACCTGCAAGCCGCGATTCCGGCGCTGCTCGATGGAATCGAATTCGATACTGAGCTGCTTGATCTGCTGCGCGCGCAGGCGGCTGGCGTCCTGAATCTTCGACGCGTCGAGACCTTGGCGCTTCGCACGCGCGACTTCGTCGGCCGCCGTGTTCTGTTCTCGCTTGAGGCCCTCGAGTTCCTGCAGCAGGCGACGACGACGCGTCTCGAGTGTCGCGAGCTCTTCGAGTTCCGTCGTCAAGTCGATGCCGCGTGTGCCCAGTCCCGTGCGCACGGCGTCGAGGTTGTCACGGAACAATGCCGGATCGAGCATGCCGCCGATTGTACCTGCGATACGATTGCGCACATGAAACGTAGCGTTCGAAAAGCGGTGTTCCCGGCAGCGGGACTGGGCACCCGTTTCCTGCCGGCGACAAAAGCCCAACCGAAGGAAATGTTGGTGGTCGTCGACAAGCCGGTGATCCAGTACGGCGTCGAGGAGGCGGTTCAATCCGGAGTCACGAACATCGTGATCGTGACCGGCCGTGGCAAGAACGCCATCGAAGATCACTTCGACGTGGCGGTCGAGCTCGAAACGTTTCTCGAGCAGCGCGGCAAACAGGAGCAGCTCGAGGAGATTCGGAAGATCACCAAGTTGATCAACGTCTCATATGTGCGTCAGGGCGAGCCGCTCGGCCTCGGACATGCGGTGCTCGTCACACGGAATCTGGTCGGTGACGAACCCTTCGCCGTGGTGCTTGGCGATGACGTGATCGACGCGACGCCGCCGGCATTGCGACAGATGATCGACGTTTTCGAGCGCCTCGACGGCCCGGTGATAGCCGTCGAACGCGTGCCGCACAGCGACGTATCGAGTTACGGGATTGTGGCGATCGATGAGCGCGCCGACCTCGGCCCGGGTGTGCATCGCATCACGGACATGGTCGAGAAGCCGCCGCGTGACGAGGCGCCCTCGAACCTGGCGATCATCGGACGTTACATTCTGACTCCAGACATCTTCCCCGCTCTCGAGGCCACCGCGAGCGACCGTACTGGAGAGATTCAATTGACCAATGGACTTCGCCGGCTGCTGCGAGAACGGCCGATCTACGCGTGTGAAATCGCCGGCGTCCGCCACGATACCGGGAACAAGCTGGGGTTTCTGAAGGCGGTCGTCTACTTCGCGCTGCAGCGGCCAGAGCTGGCCGAGCCATTCAGGCGATATCTCGAAACGCTCGATTTGAAGGTTGGAGCGCAGTCGGGCCGCTAACGGGTCGTGGTGCGCTCACACAGACCTATTCACTCGACGTGGCTTTCGTCGGCGTGGACGGCGCAGTCGTCGTCGCACTCGAAGTACCGTCGCTCGCCTTCGTGTCGCCGCTCTTCGTGTCGTCCGATTTTGCCCCGGGCTTCGCGGCATCCTTCGAATCGCCCTTGTCGGTCTTGCCCTTCTGCGCGTAATCAGTGATGTACCAACCAGTGCCCTTGAACTGAATCGCGGGAGACGACAACAGGCGACGCACCGGGCCTTTTTGGCAGAGCGTACAGGCGTCGAGCGGCGGGTCGGAGAATTTCCGAATCACCTCGAATCGTTGGCCGCAGGCGTCACACTCGTATTCGTACAGCGGCATCGCGTTTCAATCCAGGGACGCGTCCGTCGTCTCGCCGAGGAGCAGTTGTCGATGCGCTCGGAACGGCGCATTGCCTTGCGCCAGCACAGTGTCGTGGAACGCCCGTAGCGAGTACTTGCCGCCTTGCTGTTCCTTGAAGTCGCGCCGCATCTTCAACATCATCAGTTTACCAACCGAGTACAGCAGGTAACCCGGATCGAAGGTACCGCGTTCGGCTTCGCGTCTCGCCGTCGCTTCCTCGAGAAACGCCTCGTCTCTGAAAAACCGCATGCCCTGTTCAACCGACAGATCCTCGCAGTGGAGGCGGACCGACACGATCACGCGGGCCAGGCGCACGAGCGACTCGGCCAGCTGTCCGAGTCTGATCGTGGGATCGCGCCGGCGGAACCCCGCCTCGATCATCATCTGCTCGCAATAATGCGCCCATCCTTCGACGAACGATACTGATGCGAAGAGCGTCGACTTCCGCACCTTCGATTCGACCTTCCTCAAATGGCGGAAGTGGAGGAAGTGTCCGGGGTAGACCTCGTGAATCGAGATGTTCCAGAGCGTCGGGATATTGAAATCCCGCATGTGCTCCTTCTGGCGTTCCGAGGGCCACGATCGATCCGCTTCGGTCAGGTAGTAATACGCGCGGCTTGGCTTCGACTCGAACGGACCCGGCGTCCACATGCTGGCGAACGCCCATCGGTAGAACTCGGGCGAAGGCGCGACGACAACCGGCTCGGAGTCCGGCAGCGACACGATATCTTCCGAGCGTAAGAATTCTTCGAGCTCCTGGACCTGCGCTTGCGCGACCGCCAACAGGCTCCCGGGTTGCGGATGCTCCTCTTTGGCGACTCGCCAGACCTCTAGCGGATCGCCGCCGTTGATGCGGCTCGCAACGGCGCGGAATTCGTCCTGCACGGCTCCGAGTTCGCGCATCGCGATGGCGAGCAGTCGATCCGCGCTGAGTGTGACTCCCTCGTCGAGTTTGAGCTTCTGCTCGAACCTCTCGCGACCGAGGCGGAACGAGGCCTTGGCCCGCGGCGCCAGATCGGTTTCGAGATAGTCGACGTAGGACTTGATGGCCAGTGCGGCTTCGGCCGACGTGTCTGCCAGGTCGCCGAGAATATGCAGGTCGTCGAGCCCAGAAAACGCACGCGGAAGGTCGGTCTCGATAAATTTCAGCACCCCGCGCCACGTTTCGAGACCGACCTTCACGAAGATCCCGGGGCACTCCTTGATGTTGTCGCGGGCCGCCTGCACCAGTCTGGGCACCTGCCGCAGCTTGGACACGACGCGCCGCGCTCGCTCGGGTTCCGGCGCATAGGCGAACAGCGCCTGTCCGGCGAGACTGCTGCCAATCAGGTCCGAATAGACCTGCGGGCTTCGATCCCACGACCGGATGACCTCATGCTCGAACATCCGGGCCTCGATGTTGGCCGCAACAATCGGATGCTCGATCCGCTCGACCGGCGAGAGGAGTTCCGGCGTGATCTGGTGCAGGCGGCGTCCGAAGCCAGCGAGGGCCCGGACATGCACGTCGATGGACGGCCGGCTCAGATCCTCGAGCAGATCATCATGAACGTGGACCCCGTCGAGGCCCGCGTGGCTTGGCAGGGTCTCGTGCAGGTACGCGAGGTAATCGTCGACGAAGTGCGGAAATGGCTCCGATGGGTACATGCCCTGTCGTGGGTGGCGCTCTGTGCCGCGACTTGGGGAGCGCTCATCCCGCCAATGGTACAATAACCGCTCCGTCATCGCGATGTCCGGTACGCTGTTTGTGGTCGCCACGCCCATCGGCAACCTCGAGGACATCACGCTGCGGGCGCTGCGAGTCCTGCGCGAGGTCGACCTCATCGCTGCCGAAGATACGCGGCGTACTGCGAAACTGCTGACTCATCACGGGATTTCCACCCGGACCGTCAGTTTCCACGCCCACAACACGAAACGGCGTCTGCCGGAGCTGCTCGCACAACTACGATCTGAATGCTCAATTGCCATCGTCTCTGACGCTGGCACGCCAGGTATCTCAGACCCGGGAGAAGAGCTCGTGCGCGCGTGTGTGTTAGAGGGAATCCCTGTGGAACCGGTTCCAGGCGTCTCGGCGGCGATTGCGGCGGTCGTCGTCTCCGGATTCGCAGTTCTGCCACTGACCGTTCTTGGCTTCCCCCCTCGTAGGCCTAAAGACAGAACGTCATGGATATCAGCTATTTCTGGAGTTTCTAACACTGTGACGTTCTTTGAGTCGCCCCGCCGCATCGGTAACACACTCAGAGAAGCATCCTTAATTATGGGCACTCGCCAGATAATGGTGGCGCGTGAACTCACCAAAGTCCATCAGGAGTTTCTGCGCGGCACGTGTGCTGAGCTTGCCGAGCGACTCGCCATCACCAAGGGTGAAATTACCGTGGTCATTAGCCCAATTATCAAGGCCGTGGCTGGTTCTGGGGAGGTTGACGAGCGGCGCGTGGCCACAGAATTCTGGTCTATGACCATAGAAGGGGTCGCCGGACGACGCCAAGCGATTTCGACGCTGGCGAAGAAGTTCGACATACCTTCGAAGCAGGTCTATGCCATCATCGAAAAATCAAAGCGATCTGGTGACTGACCAAGTCAATGACGACTCCTCCTGCTTTGACCGAGATTCACGTGGTCGTCTTGGCGGCCGGACAGGGCACCAGGATGAAGTCTCAGTTGCCGAAGGTCTTGCACCGAATCGCCGGACATTCCCTTATCGAACACGTACTTCGGTCCGCTGCGCCTCTTGCCGCTTCAACCACTTCTATCGTAGTTGGTCATAAGGCCGAACTAGTAAGAGACCTCCTAGGTACCTGGCAGGGACTGAGCTTCGCCATTCAGGAGCCGCAGCTCGGCACGGCGCACGCGCTCCAACAGGTTGAACCGCTCCTGGCCGGACGCAGCGGGACGCTCGTGCTTCTGTCAGGGGACGTGCCGCTGCTCAGCACCGCCACACTGCAGGCGCTCGTGCAACGTCACTGTGGTGCCGGAGCCGCAGCCACCGTGGTTACGGCAATCGTCGATCGGCCCTTTGGCTACGGGCGGATCGTCCGAAGCCGGGGGGCTATCGCCCGTATCGTCGAAGAGCGAGATGCCTCCCCAGAGCAGCGGCACATCAAGGAGATCAACAGCGGAATCTATGCGTTCGACGTGGCTCCGCTTTTCGACGCCCTCCGCGGGATTTCGTCGAAGAACGCTCAAGGCGAGTACTACTTGACCGATCTGATTGCCCTCTATCGCCGACGCAAGCTCGTCGTGGATACGCTGGTGATCGACGACTCACGGGAGATCCGTGGAATCAACAGCCGCACAGAACTGGCGGAAGTGAGCAAGATTGTGAACCAAAAGAAGAATGAAGAATTGATGGCTGCCGGCGTGACGCTGATCGATCCCGCAACGACCTACATCGACATGGACGCCGAGGTCATGCCCGATACCGTGATTCACCCGGGTGCCATCATCGAAGGACGCAGCCGCATTGGTGCAGGCTGTGAAATCCAGGGCTACGTGCGAATCGTCGACTCGGAGATTGGCGACCGGGTCACGATAAACAACTTCTGCGTGATCACTGGTTCAAAAGTTGCAGATGGAGCCACCGTAGGACCGTTCGCGCACCTTCGGCCCGGAAACGTCGTCGGCGAGGGCGCGAAGATCGGGAACTTCGTCGAACTGAAGAAGACCACGCTTGGGCCCAAATCGAAGGCGAGCCATCTTGCGTACCTCGGGGACGCCAAAGTGGGCGCGAACGTCAACGTCGGCGCTGGCACGATTACGTGCAACTACGACGGCCGCGCCAAACACCAGACGGTGATCGGGGACGGAGCGTTTATCGGCAGCGATTCACAGCTGATTGCTCCGGTGCGGGTCGGCGAGGGCGCCTACGTCGCAGCGGGTTCATCGATCACGGAAGATGTGCCGGCAGGTGCGCTGGGGATCGCTCGTGGACGGCAGCGCAATGTGCCTGGTTGGGTAGACCGGAAGAAAGAGAAGGACGGGGTCTGACGTCATGTGCGGAATCATTGGTTATGTGGGTTCAAAACCGGTGCTCCCTGTGCTGCTCGAGGGACTCCGGCGGATGGAGTATCGCGGGTACGACTCCGCCGGTGTCGCGCTCCTGAGCCCCGAGGGCATCGCGCTGCGGCGATCGGCCGGCAAGCTCGCGAATCTCGAACATGCACTCCGCACCGAGCCGGTCGATGGCATTTACGGCATCGGCCACACGCGATGGGCCACGCACGGTCGGCCCACTGAGGAAAACGCCCATCCGCATCGCGATTGCACCGGACGCATTGTCGTCGTTCACAACGGGATCATCGAGAACTATCTCGAGTTGAAACACGAGCTGCGCGAGCAGGGTCACGTCTTCACCACGGAGACGGACACTGAAATCGTCGCTCACCTCGTCGAGCGCGAGATGCGCGATGACGGCCTCGAGAACGCCGTTCGACGGGCACTGACCTATCTGCGCGGCATGTTCGCCATCGTCATCGTGTCGGTGGAGGATCCCGAAAAGATCGTTGCCGTTCGCAACGGCCCACCCATCGTCGTCGGCCTCGGTCAGGACGAGTTCTTCGTGGCCTCGGATATCCCGGCAATCCTCAGTCACACGCGCGACGTCGTCTTCCTCGGCGACGAGGAGATGGCCGTCATCACGCGCTCCGGCGTTCAGTTCACCGATTTTTTCGGCCGCGCCGTCTCGAAGACGACGCAGCGCGTGCTCTGGGATCCAATCGCGGCGGAAAAGGGCGGGCACAAGCACTTCATGCTCAAGGAAATCTTCGAGCAGCCGACGGCCGCACGCGACACCATCCTGGGGCGGGTCTCGCTTGACAGCGGCCGGATCTTTCTCGAGAACCTGAACGTCGAGGACGCGGCATTGCGGGCCCTGCAGAAGGTGACCATCATCGCGTGCGGCACCTCGTGGCACGCCGCGCTCGTGGGGAAGTATCTGATCGAGTCACTCGCCCAGCTGCCCGTCGAGGTCGACTACGGCTCCGAGTACCGCTATCGCAACCCGATCATCGGGCCCAACGAGCTGGCCATCGTCATCTCGCAATCTGGCGAGACGGCAGATACTCTGGCGGCGCTGCGCGAGGCCAAGCGAAAGGGAGCCAGCAGCATTGCCATCTGCAACGTCGTGGGCAGCATGGCCACGCGCGAAGCCGACGGCACGGTCTACACCCACGCCGGACCCGAGATCGGCGTGGCGTCGACGAAAGCGTTCACGTCACAACTGGTGGCGCTGCACCTGCTCGGACTGTACCTCGCGCAAGTGCGAGACACGCTGAGCCCGGCCGCGATGCGTGGGCACATCGAGGACCTGCTGCACATACCCCAGATCATCGAACAGGCCGTCAAAGCGTCCACTGCAATGGAGCGTGTCGCTGAGCGATTCCATGCCAGAACCGATTTCCTGTTCCTCGGTCGCGGGATCAACTACCCGATTGCGCTCGAGGGAGCGCTCAAGTTGAAGGAGATCTCATACATCCACGCCGAGGGCTACCCGGCCGGGGAGATGAAGCACGGCCCGATCGCGCTGATCGACGAGCGGATGCCCATCGTCGCGATCGCACCCGACGATGCCGTGTTCGAGAAGATGATCGGCAACGTACAGGAGGCGAAGGCGCGCGGGGGATCGGTCATCGCGATCACGACCGCGGGTGACGACCGCATGTCGTCCGTGTTGGACGCCGCGCAGGACGTGATGCTGTCGATGCCGCGCACGTCACAGTTGCTGACGCCGATCGTGATGACAATTCCACTTCAACTGCTCGCGTATTACATCGCGGTGCGGCGCGGCTGCGACGTCGATCAGCCGAGGAATCTCGCGAAGAGCGTAACGGTAGAATAGGAGGAAGTGGACCTCCTCTCCTCGCTGAACTCCGAGCAGCGGTCGGCCGTCCTGCAGACCGATGGCCCCGTTCTGATCCTCGCAGGGGCCGGCTCAGGGAAGACGCGCGTCATCGCCCATCGGATCGCGTACCTGGTCAGCCATGGATTCGCGGCACCGGACCGCGTCCTCGCAGTCACGTTCACCAACAAAGCCGCGGAAGAGATGCGGGCGCGCGTCGAGGCCCTGCTCGGCGTCGACTGCCGGCAGATGTGGATCTCCACGTTCCACGCGCTGTGCGCTCGACTGCTGCGTCGCGAAGCTCCGCATGTGGGACTGTCTCGCGATTTCGTGATCTACGACTCGGCCGACCAGTTGAGCGCGATGAAGCAGGCGCTCAAAGAGCTCGGCGTGGACGACTCGACGGTTCAGCCCCGCGTGGTGTTGTCACGCATCAGCCACGCGAAGAATCGAATGGAGGGTCCCGAGGCGTTTGCCGCAAACGCGGCGTGGGACTTCCGAGCGCAGCAGATGCAGCAGCTCTACGCGCTCTACACGCGTGCCCTGAAAGAGGCCAATGCGCTCGACTTCGACGATTTGCTGCTGAAGACCGTCGAGTTGTTCGAGACATCCGAGCAGGTTCGCGAGCGGTACAGCCACAAGTTTCGCTACGTGATGGTGGACGAGTATCAGGACACCAATCGTCCGCAGTATCTGCTGGTGCGGCGACTGGCGGCCAAGCATCGCAATCTCTGCGTGGTCGGCGACCCCGACCAGTCGATCTATCGCTGGCGTGGCGCCGACCTGCGGAACATCCTCGATTTCGAGCAGGACTTCCCCGAAGCCACGACCGTCAAGCTGGAACGAAACTACCGGTCGACGCAGGTCATTCTCGACGCCGCGTCCGCGGTGATCGCGCAGAATCGCAGCCGGAAAGAGAAGCGGCTGTATACCGACACGGCGGGAGGCGCACACATCCTGTACTACCGCGCCGGCGACGACCTGGATGAAGCCGAGTTCATCGCCCGGAATGCCAGCGCCGCCATCCGAGAGCCCGACGCGAGCGTCGCCATTCTCTATCGAACCAACTCGCAGTCGCGAACGCTGGAAGATGCGCTGCGGCGGGCAGGTACCTCCTACCGAATCATCGGTGGCGTCCGGTTTTACGAACGCAAAGAGATCAAAGACGCGCTCGCGTATTTGAAAGTGATCCTCAACCCGGCGGACGACGTCAGCGTGCGGCGAATCATCAACGTTCCAGCGCGCGGCATCGGCAAGGGCGTGATGGAGTCGCTCGAGGGGATCGAGGTGCCAACCGATACGGCACCGCCTCTCTTCGCCGGCCTCAACGACGCCGCGGTAAGCCGTTCCCTGTGGGCCCGTATCAACCACGTCGTCGCCACTCGTGCGCTCGCCCCGCGCGCCGTTGCATCACTTGCCGCGTTTCAGCAGCTGATCACCGGACTGCGGGGGATGATCGAGCAGGAGACCGTCGCCGTCGCGCTCGCCAAAGTGCTCGACAGGAGCGGCTATCTGCAGGACCTGCGAGAGGAACGCAGCGAGGAAGCAGAAGGCCGAGTCGAAAACCTCGCTGAGCTCGTGTCGGCCGCGCGTGAGTTCGAGGCGCGCACACCCGAACCGACGTTGGCCGGTTTCGTCGATCAGCTTTCGCTGTTGTCCGATGCCGACGAAGAGGCCGGATCACGGGGCGCGCGCGTCCTCATGATGACGCTGCACAGTGCGAAGGGACTTGAGTTCCCGATCGTGGTGATGAGCGGTCTCGAAGAGGGCCTCTTCCCGCACTCACGATCGAGTGACGACGAGGCCGAACTCGAGGAAGAGCGACGGCTGTGTTACGTGGGCATTACGCGTGCGCAGAAGCGGCTGGTGCTGACATCGGCGGCGCGACGGCGCGTCTTCGGCGATTATCAGTCAACGCAACCCTCCCGCTTCATCGAAGAGATCCCGGCCGCGCTGCTCGAAGAAGTGCCCTCGGCGTACGCGCCGTCGCAGCGTTCGTTCTCGCAATACGACGGCTATCCTCGCGGCGGCGGTTATCGCGGTCGCGTGCGGGAAGAGCCCGTCTACGCCTACGAGAACGACGATCAGTCACAGTGGGCGGGCCTGAGACCAGGACTGCGCGTCAGGCACGCGCAGTTCGGCATCGGCACAGTCATGACCGTCGAACCGCTCGATGACGACCTCAAGCTGGTCGTGCGTTTCAACTCGGTGGGCCAGAAGACACTGCGCGCGAAGTTCGCTCGGCTGGAGCTCGCTGCAGGCGCGTAACGATCCATTGACCCGCAATCGACACGCCCGCTCTTGTGCCGACTGCCCGCTCTAGAGTGACGATCAGCACACCACGCCCGACCGCACCGCTGGGGGCACGTACCTCGGCCTCGACCGTGATGTCTCGCTCGATGATTCCGACAGAGGCGTCAGAGAGATCGATGTCTTGACGCTGCGTCGCGGCGAGGCTCCTGACGGCCGCTTCCCGGTTCGAGGCATCGATCGAGCGACGCCGATCGGCACCGCGATCGGTCACCGAGAAGCGCTGAATACTTCCATCCGTCCGCGGATTGAAGACGACGGTGGCGAAGCGATCCAGACGGATACTGTCGAGGGTACGCGACGCCTCGAAAAACCGCGTCAGCACCTGCTCGTCGGGGGCCGGCGCACACGCTGAAACGAGGCAGAGGACGCCTGCGGCGCTCAGCGCACGCAGGCGATGCCTCACTCTTCGTCCTTCTCAGCGAGGCGCGCGATGGACACAGCGCGGTCTTCGCCTTCGATGTCGATCAGACGGACGCCCTGCGTGGCTCGTCCGATGCTGCGGATGGCGTTCGATGCCATCCTCAGGATCTTGCCCTGCTGCGTGATGAGCATCAGCTCGTCTTCGTTGCTGACCTGCGTCACTCCGACGACCTTGCCATTGCGCTCGCTGGTCTGGATGTTGATGATGCCGATTCCGCCACGGGACTGCACGCGATACTCGTCGAGCTCGGTGCGCTTGCCGTACCCTTGCTCGGTCACGGTGAGAATGGTGCCGCCTGGTACGAGCACCTCCATCGCCACCACTTCGTCGTCTTCGCGCAGTTCGATCCCGCGGACACCGCCGGCGGTCCGACCCATCGAGCGCACGTCGGTTTCCTTGAATCGAATCGACATGCCGTTGCGCGTACCAATAAAGATTTCTGCGCTGCCGTCGGACACCGCGACCGCAATCACGGCGTCGCCTTCTTCGACGTCCATCGCGATGATGCCGCCGGCGCGCGGATTGCTGAATGCCGTCAACTCGGTCTTCTTGACCTCGCCGCGCTTGGTCCCCATCACGATGAAGCGATTGGGCTCGAACTCCTTCACCGCCAGCAGTGCGGCGATGCGCTCGCCTTCCTGCATCGAGACCAGGTTGGCAATCGCCTTGCCGCGGCCGTCAGGACCAACGTCGGGAATCTCGTGCACCTTCAACCAGTAGGCCCGCCCGCGGTCGGAGAAGATCATGATGTAGGCGTGCGTCGACGCGACGAAGAGGTGGCTGACGAAGTCCTCCTCGCGCGTGCGCATGCCGATGCGCCCTTTGCCGCCGCGGCGCTGGTTGCGATAGTTGGTGATCGCCGTCCGCTTGATGTAGCCCGTGTTGCTGACGGTGATCGCCATGTCCTCCTCAGCGATCAGGTCTTCGACACGGAACTCGCCTTCTTCGGCCAGGATTTCTGTGCGCCGGTCGTCGCCGTACTTCTCTTTCACGGCTTTCAGTTCATCGAGGACGATCTGCATCAACAGTCGCTCGCTCCCGAGAATCGCCAGCAGACGCTCGATCGTTTTCAGGAGCTCGGCGAGCTCGGCCAGGATCTTCTGCCGCTCGAGACCGGTCAGCCGCTGCAGCTGCATGTCGAGAATCGCTTGCGCCTGGATCGCCGTCAGCCCGAACTGGGTGACGAGCCCGTCGCGTGCCTCGGCGGGATTGCGCGAGCCGCGAATGAGCGCGATCACCGCATCCAGATGATCGAGCGCGATCTTCAGGCCTTCGAGGATGTGCCGACGGGCCTCCGCCTTCCGCAGCTCGAACTCGGTCCGGCGCCGCACGACCTCTCGCCGGAAATCGACGAAGCTCTCGATCAGCTCGAGCAGCGACAGCACCTTCGGCCGTCCGCCGACGATCGCCAGCATGATGATGCCGAAACTACTCTGCAGCTGCGTGTGCTTGTAGAGGTTGTTCAGGATCACGTCGCTGACCTCACCACGTTTGAGGTCGATGACGATGCGCATGCCGTCGCGGTCAGACTCGTCGCGAATGTCGGCGATACCTTCGATCGTCTTGTCCCGAACCAGATCCGCGATCTGCTCGATGAGGCGCTTCTTGTTGACCTGATACGGAATCGCAGAAACCACGATCGACGTGCGGTCGCCTTTCTTGGCAACCTCGGTCTCTGCTTTGGCCCGCATGATGACGGAGCCGCGCCCGGTCAGATACGCCTGCTGAATCCCGTGGCGGCCGACGATGTAGCCGCCGGTCGGAAAATCAGGGCCCGGAACCAACTCGAGCAGCTTGCGCTGCTTTTCCGGAAGCGATGGCGGAGCATCGGACTGGGCGCTCTCGATCGTCCACGTCACGGCGTCGATCACCTCGCGCATGTTGTGCGGCGGGATGTTCGTGGCCATGCCGACGGCGATACCTGCGGATCCGTTGACCAGCAGATTCGGGAACGGCGACGGAAGAACAGTCGGCTCCTCGGTCGTCTCGTCGTAGTTCGGCACGAAGTCGACGGTCTCTTTGTCGAGGTCCGTCATCATCTCGTCGCCGAGCGCATCGAGACGCGCCTCGGTATACCGCATCGCCGCGGGCGGGTCGCCGTCTATCGAACCGAAGTTCCCTTGGCCGTCGACGAGCGGCTCGCGCATGTTGAAGTCCTGCGCCAGCCGGACGAGCGTGTCGTAGATCGACGCGTCGCCGTGCGGGTGAAAGTTGCCCATCACCTCGCCGACGATCTTCGCGCACTTGCGATAGCCACGCCCGGACGACAATCCCATGGTCTTCATGCCGTAGAGCACACGGCGGTGCGCCGGCTTCAGACCGTCTCGTACGTCGGGCAGCGCTCGCCCGATGATTACGCTCATGGCGTAATCCATGTACGAGCGCTTCATCTCGTCTTCGATGTTGACCGGGATGCGGTTGCTGATCGGTGTTGTCATGAATCTTTGCGGGATGGACCAGCGATCTGGTCCGGCTGACGCCGGACACGACGCAAGCCCAGGCTAACCGGGACGCTACGGGCTAGACGTCGAGATTCTTGACGTCCAGCGCGTTGTCTTCGATGAACTTCCGCCGCGGCTCGACCTGGTCCCCCATCAGTGTGGTGAACATCTGGTCGGCTTCGGCGTGATCTTCGGCGCGAACCTGCAGCAGCGTCCGGTTCTCCGGATCCATCGTCGTCGTCCACAAAGTATCCGGATTCATCTCGCCGAGGCCCTTGTAGCGATTGATCGCGATCCCCTTCTTGCCGGCACTCAGGAAGAACTCGACGAACTCGTCGACGTTCTGCAGCGTCGAATCGGGCTCCTTGCGCGAACGCGCTGCTGCGGTCGGTGTCGCCGGTGCTTCGGCCGCCGCCTCGGCGCCACCACCAGCGCCCGCCGCCGATTCGGTGGGTTCCTCGTCCTGAGCCGACTCGCCGCTGCTGATCACCACAGGAAACTTCAGGTCTTGAATCTCGCGATAGGCGGATACCAGCGTCCGATACTCGCCCGAGGTGATGAACTCGACGCCGATCTCGGAGCGCCGGGGATATCCCTGTGATCGGTCCTCGATGATCAGTTCGAAGACGTTGTGTTCGTCGTCACGCATCACCGACACGGATCGCGTCGGCGTCGTCATGCGAGCCGCAATCACGTCGAGCCGCTCGCGCTGCTCGAAGAACGACTTGTCGCGCGCGTCGAACTCGAGCAGGGTGGAGACAATCGCTGGCGAGTGACCGCGTCTGGTGACGTGCTGAAGAAGCTTGCGATACGCCATCGCGCGCTGCACATGGCGCTCGAGCACCTCGCCGAACATCGAAGTGGCATCGGCGAGTTTCGCCACCCGTGACTCGACGGCGCGACGAACCAGGTAGGACTCGAGCTCCTGTTCGTTCTTGATGTAGGTCTCGGTCCGGCCGCGCTTGGCGCGGAACAACGGCGGCTGCGCGATGTAAATGTGACCGCGGTCGATCAATTGCGGCATCTGACGATAGAAGAACGTCAGCAGCAGTGTGCGGATGTGCGAGCCGTCGACGTCGGCGTCGGTCATGATGATGATGCGGTGATACCGCACCTTGTCGGCGTCGAAGTCCTCGCCGCCGATGCCAGTGCCGAGCGCCGCAATCATCGTCTTGATCTCGTCGCTGCTCAGCATCTTGTCGAAGCGCGCCTTCTCGACATTCAGGATCTTGCCCTTGATCGGCAAGATAGCCTGAAAGCGACGGTCGCGCCCTTGCTTGGCCGAGCCGCCGGCCGACTCGCCCTCGACGATGTAGATCTCGCTCAGCGCGGGGTCGCGCTCCTGGCAGTCGGCGAGCTTGCCTGGAAGACTGCTGCCGTCCAGGGCACCCTTTCGACGAACCAGATCACGCGCTTTACGCGCAGCTTCTCGGGCCCTGGCGGCGTCGACGGCCTTACCGATGATCCGCTTCGCGACAACCGGGTTCTCTTCAAGGAACTGGCCCAGCTTGTCGTTGACGATGGTCTCGACGATGCCCTTCACCTCGGTGTTGCCAAGCTTCGTCTTGGTTTGCCCTTCGAACTGTGGCCGGGGAATCTTGACGCTGACCACGCCCGTCAGACCCTCTCGGATATCGTCGCCGCTGATGCTGGCGTCCTTGAGGTCCTTGGCGAGATTGTTCTTGACCGCGTACGCGTTGATCGTCCTGGTCAGTGCGGCGCGGAATCCCGAGAGGTGTGTTCCCCCCTCGTGCGTGTTGATGTTGTTGGCGAACGTGAACACCATCTCCGAGTAGGCGTCGTTCCACTGCAACGCGATCTCGGCGTCGATGCCGTCCTTGTCGCCTTTCATGAAGATCGGCCGCTCGTTGACGACCGCCTTGTTCTTGTTCAGATGCTGCACGAACGAGACGATGCCACCTTCGTACTGGAAACGATGGCTCTTGCCATCTCGCTCGTCGTCGATCGTGATGAGAATCCCGCCGTTGAGGAAGGCCAGCTCGCGCAGCCGTTGCGCCAGCGTATCGAAGCTGAACTCCGTGGTCTCGAAGATCTGTGCGTCGGGCTTGAACGAGACCTTCGTGCCCCGTCGCTGGGTCGTTCCAGTGACCTCGAGATCGGCCTGTGGAGTCCCGCGCTCGTAGGTCTGTTGATACACCTGGCCGTTGCGCCAGATCTCCAGTTCGAGCCGCTCAGACAGCGCGTTCACGACCGAGACGCCGACACCGTGTAGACCGCCCGAGACCTTGTAGCTGTCGTTATCGAACTTGCCGCCGGCGTGCAGAACGGTGAGCACGACTTCGGCCGCCGACTTCCCGCTCTCATGCCGATCGACGGGAATGCCACGGCCGTTGTCGACCACCGTAATGGAGTTGTCGATGTGGATTGTGACGTTGACCTGATCGCAGAAGCCAGCCAGCGCTTCGTCGATCGAGTTGTCCACGATCTCGTAAACGAGATGGTGCAGACCGGGGGCGCCCGTCGACCCGATGTACATGGCGGGTCGTTTCCGAACGGCCTCGAGGCCTTCGAGAACCTTGATCTTGTCCGCGCCGTAGTCGTCGACCGCGCCGCTGCCGTTCGGGCCAGCGTGGGCAGACGTGCCGTCTGCCGGCTGACTTTCAGGCTGGTCGGCTTCTTGGTGTTCGAGATGCTCCACGTATGTCCTTTGCTACTCCCACACCTCGCCCATCAGATGCGCATGGGCATGATCACGTAGGTATAGTCGTAGCCTTTCGCGCCGACAGGCTTCATCACGGCCTGGCTGACTTCGTCCTTCAACGACAACGAGACCACGTCGGTCTCGACCACATTGAGGAAGTCGAGCACATACTGCGCGTTGAACGAGATCGTCAGAGCAGGGCCTGGGTATTCGACCGGCAGTTGTTCGTGCGCTTCGCCGAATTCGGAACTGCTGGATGTCACCTCGACCTTGCCTTGATCGATCTCGAACTTCACGGCGCGAGAACGTTCGTTCGAGAGGAGAGCCACGCGCTTGACCGCGTTGGTCAGCCGTTCTCGATCGAACTCGATAGTTTTGTCGTTGCCCTTGGGGATGACGCGCTCGTAGGTCGGGAACTGTCCGTCAATCATGCGGGAGATCAGGACGCGTCCGGCGACCTCGAAGAACAGATGGTTCTCCCCACTCTCGAATTGCACATCGCCTTCACCTTCGGCGAGCAGCTTGCCCAACTCTAGCAGCGTCTTCTTCGGCAGAATGACGCCCACCTCTTGCGTGATGCCGGTGTCGTGCTGCACGTCGACGAGCGCCAACCGGTGACCGTCAGTGGCGACGAGCGTCAGGCTTTGCGGCTTGAGTACGAGCTTCGCGCCATTCAGGAAGAAGCGCGTGTCCTCGCCGGTAATCGCATACTGCGTCTTGGCCACCATCTCCTTCACGGCGCTGCGCGGCAACACCGCGCGAGCCTTGCCGCTGGCATCGGGCAGCGTCGGAAAGTCCTCTCGTGGCAGCGTCTGCATCCGCGAGTCGAACCGATCGGCGGCAACCTTCACGCCCTTCCGATCCTCTTCGATTCGAACGTCCGTTTCTGGCAGCGCCTTGATGATTTCGTACAGCTTCTTCGCAGGAAGCGTGAGCGAACCACCCTTTGCAACAGCCGCCTGACAGCGACTTCGCAGTGCAACTTCGAGATCCGTGGCGAGCATGCGGACCTCGTCGCCCTTCGCTTCGAGCAACACGTTCGCGAGAATCGGGATCGTGTTCTTCCGCTCGACGATGCCTTGGAAGAGCTGCAGTTCTCGCAGAAGCTCATTCTTCCGAACGACCAGTTCCATTGGCGTGTACTGTCCTTCGAGCAGAGCGGCGTGGCCCGCGTTAAGTGGACGTTCGGCGGAAAGATCTCACTCCACCGTAGTGATCAGAAGAGATACAAAATTATACCGAAGAAAGGGTGCCGTGCAAAACTCAACAAGGGACGATTAAAGCTTGACTCTCAATAGCTTACAGTGTGGACGATTCTGTGAATTTATGGTCGTGACAATCGTGCGTTCCCTGTGCATAGTTGCGGTCGAGCTGGTGCTGCACACCGGCTGTTGACAGTGCGCTGTGGATGTCGGCGGATCCTATCGGAATGATTCCAGAAAGCTCTTGATCAAGCTGTTGAAATCTCCTTCGTGCTTGCGCAGATCTTCGACCTTCTTGATCGAGTGAATCACGGTCGAGTGGTGCTTTCCCCCAAAGCTGCGGCCGATCTCAGGCAGCGACGCATTCGTCAGCGACTTACACAAATACATCGCCACTTGACGGGGCATCGCGACCGACTTCGAGTTGTTTCGTGACTTCAGGTCCGCGATCTTCAGTTGATAGTAGTCGGCGACGAACTTCTGGATGCTTTCGATCGTGATCGCCTTCTCGTCCTGATCGAGGATGTTCTTCAGAACTTCCTGTGCGAGCTCGAGCGAGATCTCGCGGCCCGTCAGCGACGCATAGGCAATGAGGCGAATCAATGAACCTTCAAGCTCGCGGATGTTCGACTTGATCCTGCCGGCGATGTATATCGCAACGGTGTCGGGAAGCGGTACCGCCTCGGCTTCGGCCTTTCTTTTCAGAATGGCGACCTTCGTTTCGAGATCGGGCGGCTGAATGTCGGCAATGAGACCCCATTCGAACCGTGAGCGGAGACGCTCTTCGAGCGCCGTGATTTCATGCGGCGGACGATCGCTGCTCAGCACGATCTGTTTCTGCGCGTCGTACAGAGCATTGAACGTGTGGAAGAACTCGGTCTGTGTACCTTCCTTGCCGGAAACGAACTGAATGTCGTCGACGAGCAGCAGATCGACGCTTCGATAGCGCTCTCGAAAATCCAGAATCCGATCGTACCGGACGGCGTTGATCATCTCGTTCATGAACCGCTCGGACGAGATGTAGGTGAGCTTCAGCGACGAATCGTGGTTCAGCACGTAGTGACCGATCGCGTGCATCAGGTGTGTTTTGCCGAGACCGACACCACCGTAAATGAAGAGCGGGTTGTACGAGCGCGACGGGGCTTCTGCGACCGCGCGGCACGCAGCGTGCGCAAACTGGTTCGACGAACCGACGATGAACGTGTCGAAGCTGTAGCGCGGATTCAATCCACCCGATGCTGCGGCGGGAATGGCCGCTGGCTCCAGAGCCGTAGGGGTTGGTTCCTCGGCCGTGAACGCCGCCGTCGCAGAGCCCTCGGAGACGAAGACGACGGTCGCTCCGCCACGGTGCACCTCGGCCAGGGCTTCGGCCAGCACCACGGCGTAATGCTTCGTGAGCCAATCCTTGAACAGGGGGTTTGGAACGCGAATCGTCAGTTGATTGCCGCCATCGGCAACAAGGGTGGTCGGTCGAAACCAGGTGTAGAAGCTGTGCCGGTTCACCTTGGTCTCGATCCTGGCGAGGATCTGGTCCCAAATGCTCGCGTCCGTCATGATCACGGGTGTCAACCTTCGGGAAATGTGACTTTCGCCTGCAAGAGCGGCCGGTGGCGCATGAAGCGAAGCTTCTCGAGGGCAGAAGGCCCGAAAAACCCCGGAATTCAGACCGACGGGCGCGCCGTACTAGCGGAAAACAGGCTCTTTTCTGGGCAAACTAACTCGACGGTGCGTTTTCCACAATGTTTTCCACACCTGTGGAAATCTTGGGGAAGAAACCGAAGCCGCTTTCGCTACCCTCTCAAGAGCGCCCGCGACTGTAGCACAGAGCGGCGGGTCCGACTCAGATCCTTTGACAGTCCCGGTAAGCGCCGACTACTATTGAAATTTCCTCCGGCGCCCCGGAGGGTCTTGGGACACATAGGACCCCAAACGAGATGAAGGGAAAGCGCACTTTTCAGCCTAATGTCCGCCGCCGGAAGAAGACCCACGGCTTCCGCGTACGTATGGCAACGAAGAACGGCCGCATCGTGTTGAAGCGCCGCCGAGCCAAGGGCCGCAAGCGTCTGACGGTCGCCGACGAGCGCTGATCGATGGGGCAGGGCCACGGATTGGCGCCCGCCGAGCGGGTCCGCCGCCGGCCCGACTTCGAACGCGCCTACTCTACCGGGGTCCGGATCCACGCGCGCTTCATGACGCTCTTCGTCGTGGGCAACGGCGGTCCGTCCTCTCGTCTGGGTGTAGCGGCCACGAGAAAACTCGGATCGGCGGTCGAACGAAATCGCGCAAAACGGCTGGCGCGCGAGGTCTTCAGGCGACACAAGATCCGCGCTGGCCTAGACATCGTCATCGTGCCACGCCGGGAAATGCTCGATGCTCCGTTCGTTACCCTTGAAGCCGACTACATCGCCGCTCTCGAACGGCGCGATCGGGGGCAATCATCGCCAAACCGGCGTCCCGGTGGCCGTCACGGTCGTCCTCGTACTGTTACGAGCGTATAAACTGCTTGTTTCTCCGTTATTTACGGGTTCCTGTCGCTTCGAGCCGTCATGTTCGGATTACATGGCGGAGGCCGTGCGCCGCTTCGGAGCTGTGCGTGGAACCTGGTTGGGCCTCCGTCGTCTGATGCGCTGTCGGCCTCTTGGCGGACACGGCTTCGATCCCGTGCCGCCGGGCACATAGACACTCCTCATGGAACGCAGGTTCTTCATCGCCATTCTTCTGTCGATCGTCGTTCTGTACGGCTATCAGGCGCTCTTCGTCCCACGGCCCCCTACGAACGGCACTGCGCAGAAGCAAAGTGCAACGACTCAACCACCACCCGCTCCCGCACAGGTACCGGAAGCGCCACGAGCCGTGGCCGCTCCGGACGTTGCACCATTGCCGGAGCAATCAATCCACGAACCGGTAGTCTCCGAGGGCTCCGAACGTGAAATCGTCGTCGATACCGAAACCGTCAAGGCGGTATTCACGAATCGGGGTGGGCGGCTGCTGCACTGGCAGTTGCACGATTATCGTGACCGCAGCGGTAACCCTGTCGACCTGGTCCCCTCGAACGTCCCGCCAAATCTACCGAAGCCGTTTTCACTGGTGGTCGACGACGCCGAACTGACCGAGCGGTTGAACAACGCAATCTATCGAGTGAGCGGTGACACCTCGGGGCGTCTCAACGCGAGGACCCAGGCAGGCTCTCTCGTCTTCGAATTTCAGGATGCTGCTGGCCTGCAGGTCCGCAAAGAGTTTCGGTTCGATCCCAAGCAATACCTCATCGGCGTGTCGCCCATCGTCACGAGCGGTGGTCAGCCACTGAATCCGACGATCGCGTGGGGCCCTGGACTGGGAGATATCGGTGCGGTCTCCGGTGGAGGAAGTTACTTCACCGGCAATTACACCCAACCGCCGCAGGCGATCTACTTCCGCGACGGATCCGCCACGCGCATTCCGATCGGCAGTATTGCGGGGCAACCTGTTCACGAGGCGGCGTTTCAGTTTGCCGGCATCGACGACCATTACTTCTTGACTGTGGCGGTGATGCCCGGCCAGGCACGCGTCGAGTACCAAGCCGTGACGCTGCCAGGGCTTAATCAGACACAGCGGCAGCTTGTCTCAACATCCATCCGGTTGCCTCAGCCGCCGCAGCAACTGCAGTTCTTCGTCGGTCCGAAGCAGTTCGATCAGCTTCAGGCCGTGGACCGCAGCATCGGACAAGGCGCGGTGTTCGTCCGAGCCATCAACTTCGGCATGTTCGGATTCCTGGCCAAGCCGCTGCTGGACGCGCTGAAATGGGTTCACGGCTATATCGGCAATTGGGGTTGGGCCATCATCGTCCTGACGATTCTGATCAACCTCGCGATCTTCCCGCTACGCCACAAGAGTGTCGTCTCGATGCGGAAGATGCAGGTACTGCAGCCGCAGCTGAAGGCCATTCAAGACCGCTACGCGGGCTTGAAAGTGACCGACCCCGAACGGCAGAAGATGAACTCGGAGATCATGAGTCTGTATCGGGAGAAGGGCGTCAACCCGGCGGGTGGCTGCGTCCCCATGCTGCTCACGCTGCCGGTCTTGTTTGCGTTCTACTCGCTGCTGTCGCAAGCGATCGAGCTTCGCGGCGCCCGGTTCGGCTTCTGGATTACCGATCTCTCTGAGCGCGATCCGTACTACATCACGCCGATTCTCATGGCGCTGACGATGTTCTGGCAGCAGCGGATTACGCCATCGACGGCGGACCCTGCGCAGCAGCGAATCATGATGATCATGCCGCTGATGTTCGGCGTCATGTTCCTCGCCGCTCCCAGCGGGCTGGTGTTGTATTGGTTCGTTGGTAATCTCTTCGCGATCGGTCAGCAGTACTTTACGAATTGGTGGATTGGTCGGCCGCAGCCGGTCGTCGCCGCGCCAGCACCAGATCCGCGCCGGATCAAGAGTGCCGGTGCGGGGCGAACCGCCGGTGCGGAGAACAAGAACTAATTCTTTCGACAGCGAGCCAGACGTGAACACGAACCAGGATCATCGCGGGATTAACGAGGCGCTCTCCGGACAGATCGTGTCGTTCCTGCAGAATGTGGTGGACGCGATGGGCATGTCGCTGCGCGCTCACGTGGAGGAGACGCCAGAAGCGGCCCGGATCAATCTCGAGGGTGAGGACGGCGGCCTGTTGATTCGCGGCGGCGGGCAGGGTTTGCAGGCGTTGCAGCACATCGTCGCGACCGCCTTTCGCAAGCAGCTCGGCGACGACAATCGCATCGTCGTCGACTGCAACGGCTTTCGAAGAGACAAGGACGCAGAGATCCGCCAGATGGCTCGCTTCGTCGCCGACAAGGCGCGCTCGAGCGGCGTCCCGCAGGAGATGGGTCCGCTCAATCCATACGAGCGGCGGATCGTGCACATGGCGATTGCCGAAGATCCAACGGTCAGCTCGGAGAGCATCGGCGATGCGTTCATGAAGACCGTGATCATTTCCGCCCGGCGATAGCGTCTCATCACGACGCATCATGCTCGGCTCGCGCGGGCGCACCAGGACGCACCATGTTCTCGCCCGACGACACCATCGTTGCGATCGCAACGCCGCCCGGACGCGGCGGACTCGGTGTGGTCCGCATCAGTGGCCGGTTGGCCGCTGACATCGCCGGCCAGATTCTCGACTGCCGAGTACTGATCGCACGTCGCGCCACCTTCGCAACTCTGCGAGCCCGAGACGACCGGTCATGTGTCCGCGACGAGATCGTCGCGACGTTCTTTCCCGGACCACGGTCGTACACCGGCGAAGACGTGATTGAGCTGAGCGCACACGGAAGTCCGGTTGTGCTCGATGCGATTGTGCGCGGTGCCATCGATGCCGGTGCAAGACTCGCCCGTCCCGGTGAATTCACGTTTCGCGCGTTCCTGAACGGCAGAATCGATCTGGCGCAAGCCGAGGCGGTCGCAGACCTCATTGACGCGGCGACGCCACTTCAGGCACGGGTCGCGTTCGATCAACTCGAGGGCTCGCTCACCAGCTGCATTGGTCGCCTCGACGCGCAGTTGCTCGACGTCATCGCACGGCTCGAGGCCTCGCTCGATTTTCCAGAAGAGGGCTATCACTTTGTCGAGCCTGGCGACGCGGGCGCACAGATCGCCACCGTGATCGCACAGATCGACCGTGTGCTGACAGGTGCGCGCCGCGGTCGCATCATTCGCGAAGGCGCGACCGTCGTGATCGTTGGCCGTCCGAACGTCGGCAAGTCAAGCCTGTTCAACGCGCTCGCTGGTCAGCCACGCGCGATCGTGACGGACGTGCCTGGAACGACGCGAGACCTCGTGAGTGAGACGGTCGACATGAATGGGCTCGCCGTGAGGCTCGTCGATACTGCGGGAGTCAGAACGACGGTCGACATCGTCGAACGCGAAGGCGTGGCTCGCAGCGTGGGCGCGCGTGCCGTCGCCGACGTCTTGATCGTCGTGCTCGATCAGAGCGAACCGTTGACGCCAGACGATCGACAACTACTCGATGACACAGAATCGCGGCGTCGTGTCATCGTCGCGAACAAGTGCGACCGTGGTGCGGCGTTCGACACGAGCGAGATGTTTCGAGTGTCGGCGACTGCTGACGTTGGTCTGCAGGAGCTCCGAGCTGCGCTGGTGCGGGAGTTGACCGGAGACGAGGCTCTTCACGATAGCGCGATCGTCAGCAATGTTCGGCACGCGCAGTTGCTGGAACGGGCGCGCGAGCATCTCACTCGTGCGCACGGCGCGTTGATCGATGGTGATGTTCCGGAAGAGTTCGTGCTCTCGGATCTCCACGCTGCCCGATCGAGCTTCGACGAAGTGTTCGGCATTCGCGCGAGCGATGAAGTGCTGCGCCACATCTTCGACAGGTTCTGCATCGGAAAATGAAGTAAAGATCTTCCCGATGCATTTCGACGTCATCGTCGTCGGCGCGGGCCATGCCGGCGTCGAAGCCGCGTTTGCGGCGGCACGCAGGGGGTGTCATGTCGGTCTCTGCACGCTGTCGCGGGACACCGTAGCGCAGATGCCGTGCAACCCCGCGATCGGTGGGACTGCAAAGGGGCATCTCGTCAGGGAGATCGACGCGCTCGGTGGGCTGATGGGACTCGCCGCTGACGCGACAGGCATTCAATTCAAGCTGCTGAATCGGAGCCGAGGTCCGGCGGTGTGGTCTCCTCGCGCCCAAGCGGACAAGCGTCGCTACAGCGAGTGGGTGTGCGGTGAAATTGGGCAACAACCCAACATTGAATGGCTGATCGGTGCCGCAGGGCAAGTTCTCGTTGAGAGTGGGCGCGCAGTCGGTCTCGCGATGGAAGACGGCGACATCCATCGGTGTGAAGCGCTCGTCATCACGACGGGCACGTTTCTCAACGGGCTGATTCACGTCGGGCGAGAGCAGCGGGCCGCCGGACGTCACGGCGAGCCGCCTTCTCGTGAACTCGCTGACTCGATTCGGGCGCTCGGATTTCAGATGGGTCGTCTGAAGACAGGAACGCCGCCGCGGCTCGACCGCCGGACGATCGATTTCGATGCGTGCGTTCGTGCCGGCCTCTTCGCCGAGGAGCGTGGCGATGATCACCCGGTCCCGTTCTCATATCAGACTCGGGGTGTTCTTCGAAATCGCGCCTCCTGCTGGCTTCTTCACACCAACGAGCGCGTGAAGACGCTCGTGCGACGTCACATCGACGAGAGCCCGTTATTCAACGGACAAATCAAAGGGATCGGCCCTCGCTACTGTCCTTCTCTCGAAGATAAAGTGATGCGCTTTCCCGACCGCGAGCGGCACCAGATCTATCTCGAGCCTGAAGGACTGGACGTCGACGATGTCTACGTCAACGGGTTCTCGATGTCTCTGCCTCGAGAGGTCCAAGAGGATCTGATCCACTCGCTCTCCGGGCTGGAGTCCGCCCGGTTGCTTCGACCGGGCTACGCAGTCGAATATGACTTCGTCCAGCCAACGGAGCTCCGCGCGACGCTGGAGACCCATCGAGTGGGCCGATTGTTCTTGGCGGGACAACTCAATGGAACGTCCGGCTACGAGGAAGCCGCGGCGCAGGGGCTGATCGCGGGCATCAACGCCGCATCTGCCGTCTCGAAACGGCCGCCATTCGTCCTCTCGCGTGATGAGGCTTACATCGGCGTGCTCATTGATGATCTAGTGACGCGAGGATGTCTGGAGCCTTACCGCATGTTCACGTCTCGCGCTGAGCATCGCCTCTTGCTTCGCATCGACAACGCGGATCTCCGTCTCACGAATAGGGGACGTCAGGTTGGCCTGGTGGATGACGAGCGATGGGCGAGGTTTTCGGATCGTCGCGAGCGGTACGAACGAAACCTCGCCGTCATCGATCGAGCTTCTGTGGAAAACACGAACGGGACTCGGATCCCCGCGCGCGAGTTGCTGCGACAACCGCAGGTCCGCCTGCAGTCGTTGATTGAAAAAGGGCTACCGCTGGACGTCGATTCTGAGCTGGATGCTGCGAGCGTTGAAACAGCCGTCAAGTACGCCGGTTATCTGAAGCAGGAACTCGCTCGGGCGGAGCGGTTGAAGCGCGAGGAACGACGTGTCATCCCGGCTTCTTTCCCGTTCTCCAAGGTCCCAGGACTGTCGAGGGAAGTCGTACAACGACTGTCCCAGGTACGCCCCACGACTCTGGGGCAGGCGTCGAGGGTTCCCGGCGTCACGCCCGCTGCCGTTGCGGTGCTCGCGGTGTTCTTGACCAGGCTCTCCTCTGATACTCACACTCAGGCGGCGAATTGAGTCGCGAGTTTCAGGATCGCCTGAGCCGTCGGATTCGTCGCGCGGGCCTCACGATAGACTCGGAGCTCAAGTCCAGACTTGCGACGTACTTCGAACTGCTCGCGACTTGGAACGGCAAGATGAACCTGACCGGCTTCGATTTGTCGGATCCAACCCCCGCCGCCATCGACAGGCTGTTTATTGAGCCTCTCCAAGCGGGCAAGCACATCGCGCCAAGGGCAGCCCGTGCCATCGATATTGGGAGCGGGGGAGGCTCACCCGGGATTCCGCTGTTGTTGTCACACCCACAAATGCGCGTACTCCTCGTCGAAGCAAAGACTCGGAAGGCCGTGTTTCTAAAAGAGGCCATCCGAGCGCTCGACGTTTCGAATGCCGAGGTCGCGACAGCTCGTTATGAGGAACTCCTGGCGCGCCCTGACTTGCACGAGGCGCATGATCTGCTGACGATTCGAGCCGTTCGAGTCGAGCAGCGTGTGCTGATGAGCCTCCAGGCGTTCGTGAAACCGGACGGCGAGCTCTTCCTGTTCCGGTCCGGCCAGAGCGGTTCAATGGTGATCACCCCGCCGCTGTTCTTGTCAGCTTCTCATCCTCTGCTCGACTCACACACAAGCACCCTTGCCGTTTTGAGAAAACGGCGCGTTGGGGCCGCACACTAGGGAAGTGTTCCACGTGAAACACCGGAACGATTCGCCAGACTTTCGGGGGCTCGTTTCACGTGAAACTGCCTTGACGTCATCGCCGCAACCCTGCAAGATAAGAACTTTCCAGCACACAACCACATTTGGCCTAATGACCGATTCAGCTCCCCACGGCCGCATCGTGGCGGTTGCCAATCAGAAGGGCGGCGTCGGAAAGACGACGACCGCGATCAACCTCGCGACGTCGATTGCCCTGGCAGGACGACGAGTTCTCCTCGTGGACATCGATCCGCAAGGCAACTTGACCAGCGGAATCGGGACGAAAGGCAAGCGCTCTGAAGCCGGAACGACCTACGAGGCCCTGCTGACGGATACCGCTCCGGAGGCGTTCATCGTCCCCACAAGCGTGACGAACCTGTCGATCATGCCCGCCGACCGCAGCCTGACTGGGGCGGAAATTGAGTTGGTCGGCTTGCCAGAGCGGGAGCATCGACTGAAACGCGTCCTCGATCCGCTTCGCGCGAACTTCGACCACATCTTCGTCGATTGCCCGCCTTCACTGGGTCTCTTGACGCTCAACGCGCTGGTAGCGGCCGACGCAGTTCTCATCCCGCTGCACTGCGAGTATTTTGCTCTCGAAGGCTTGGCCGATCTCGTCGGAACGATGCGACGCGTACGTGGTGGTCTTAATCCCGGTCTCGACATCGAAGGCGTGCTGCTAACGATGTACGACGATCGCACGAACCTGGGGCAACTCGTCGCACGTGACGTGCGTGAGTTCTTCAAGGAGAAGGTCTTCAACACGATCATTCCGCGGAATGTGCGTCTGGGAGAAGCGCCGAGCCACGGGATTCCATGCGTGCTCTACGACGCGAAATCAAGGGGCGCCGCCGCGTATGTCGCGCTCGCGAAAGAGATGCTCGCGCGCCACGCTGCCTGAGGGAAGGAGACAACGTCATGCTCGAACGTCGTCCGGCACTCGGTAAAGGTTTGAGCGCCCTCATCCCGGACGTCCCGGAGCCTGTTCGGCCAGGCGTGCTGGAAGTGGATGTCGATCGCTTGTCCCCGAACGATCATCAGCCGCGACTGCAGATGGACGACGCCAAACTCGATGAACTCGCGGCATCGATCAAAGCCAACGGCGTCATTCAACCGATTCTGGTGCGACGTTCGGGGGAGCGTTATCAAATCATCGCGGGTGAGCGGCGCTGGCGAGCGGCGCAACGCGCGGGCCTGCGAACGGTGCCAGTGGTCGTGCGAGAAGTGTCAGCGGGCGACAAACAGGTGCTCGAACTGGCGCTGATTGAGAATCTCCAGCGCGAAGGACTGAACCCGGTCGATGAGGCACTCGCGTATCAGCGCCTCGCGTCCGAGTTCTCGTTGACCCAGGACCAGATCGCGGCGGCCGTGGGCAAAGATCGCAGTTCGGTCGCAAACTTCATCCGTCTCCTGAAACTGCCCGACGAGGTGCGTGGCGACCTCGCCTCCGGTGCGCTCTCGACCGGACACGCGCGTGCGTTGCTCGCGCTCAACGATCCCGCGGCGCAGCGGCAGGGCGCCCGCGAAGTCATCGCACGTGGCCTCTCCGTACGGGAGACCGAGGCGCTCGTCAAACGCATGGCCGCGGCCCCCGGCGCGACATCGCCTCGTCCGGCGACGGAACCAGCCAAGGATGTGCACACCCGTGCAGCGGAGGACCGGATGCGTTTCGCTCTCGGCGCGAAAGTCCGGATATCACGGCGCGGAAAAGGGGGTCGGATCGAAATCGACTTCGGGTCCGAAGACGAGCTCAATCGGCTCTTCGACTTCATCGTCGATCGCCGCTGAACCGCACGAGGCTCGACCGGACCCGATTCGCGACTGTCGGTGCCGGCCCGTCGCGTGGTATAAATAGACGCTTGTGCCTTTCAGGTACAAGCTCGCTTTCAGACCGAACACACCATGAGCATGCGGGCCTCGGCAGCGCGATACGCGAGAGCGCTGCTCGACGTAGCCATCACGGAGTCTGATCCCGAACGCGCCGAACAGGAGCTCGCGACGTTCGTCGATGTCGTGGCGGGTCATCCGGATTTGCAGCGTGTGCTGGCGAACCCCGTCGTGTCGGCAGCTGACAAACGGGCGGTCGTCCAACGCGTCGTCGAACGCCTTGCGCTGAACACGCCGGCGGCACGAGTGTTGTTACTGCTGGCGGCGCGAGGTCGACTGCCGCTGTTACCCGATCTGCTCGACGTCTACCGCGAGCGGCTCCTGGAGCATCGGCGCATCGTTCGCGCGGAGGTCACGACGGCCGCGCCGCTCCCGCCACAACGCGTCGCCGAACTGCAGGAACGACTCGCCTCGGTCACCGGGCGCGCCGTGACGATGACAACCAAGGTGGATCCTTCGATTATCGGTGGCGTGATTACGCGGATTGGCAGCACGGTATACGACGGCAGCGTCGCCGCCCAATTGGCGAAGGTCAAGGGCCAGCTCGCCGAGCGGTAAAGAGGCCTCGACGCCTCCGCAACGAGATTGAATCGATATGGACATCAGAGCCGAAGAAATTTCCAAGATCATCCGCGACCAGATCGGGAGTTATAGCGTTCAGGTCGACGTTGCCGAGGTCGGCAGCGTCATCTCGATTGGTGACGGCATCGCCCGCGTGCATGGCATCGAGCGCGCGATGGCCGGTGAGATGCTGGAGTTTCCACACGGCGTCTTTGGTATCGCGCTCAACCTCGAAGAAGACAGCGTCGGCGCCGTGTTGCTCGGCGACTTCAAGGAAATCAAGGAAGGCGATACCGTCAAGCGAACCGCGCGCATCATCTCCGTGCCGGTCGGGGACGCCATGCTCGGGCGTGTCGTCAACGCGCTCGGCCAACCGGTCGACGGCAAGGGTCCGATCCAGACGAAGAACTTTCTGCCGATCGAACGCCTGGCGCCTGGCGTGGTCGATCGCCAGCCGGTGAAGGAGCCGCTGCAAACCGGCCTCAAAGCCATCGACGGCATGGTGCCGATCGGCCGTGGTCAACGTGAGCTGATCATCGGCGACCGTCAGACCGGCAAGACGGCCGTCGCCGTCGACACGATCATCAATCAGAAAGACACCGGCGTCATCTGCATCTACAACGCGATCGGCCAGAAGCAGTCGACGATTGCGCAGGTCGTTCGCACGCTCGAAGAGTACGGCGCGATGAGTTACACGATCGTGGTGGCGGCGGCCGCTTCCGATCCGGCGCCGATGCTCTACATCAGCCCGTACTCAGCCTGTGCGATCGGCGAGTTCTTCCGCGACAGCGGCCGGCACGCGCTGCTGGTCTACGACGACCTCTCGAAACACGCGCAGGCCTACCGCGAGATCTCGCTGCTGCTCCGGCGTCCTCCGGGCCGCGAAGCGTACCCCGGGGATGTCTTCTACCTGCACTCACGTCTGCTGGAGCGCGCCGCCAAGCTGAACGGGACGCTCGGTGGCGGCTCGTTGACGGCCCTTCCGATCATCGAGACGCAGGCCGGCGACCTCTCCGCCTACATTCCGACGAACGTCATCTCGATTACCGATGGGCAGATCTTCCTCGAGGCCGACCTGTTTCACCAGGGCGTGCGCCCAGCCATCAACGTCGGCAACTCCGTGTCGCGAGTCGGCGGATCGGCCCAGATTCGTGCGATGCGTCAGGTCGCGGGCTCGCTCCGTCTCGATCTGGCGCAGTATCGGGAGCTCGCCGCGTTCGCTCAGTTCGGCAGCGACCTCGACAAGGCGACGCAGGCGCAGCTCAATCGCGGACGCCGTCTCGTCGAGATTCTGAAGCAGCCGCAGTATCAGCCGCTCGCCGTCGAGAAACAGGTGGTCATCATCTACGCGGCCACGAAAGGGTTCCTCGATTCGGTCGCGATCGAGGACGTGCGTCGGTACGAAGAGGATTTGTATCGCTACCTCGAGGGCCGTCACTCGGATCTGCTCAAGAACATCGCGGCCAAGAAGATTCTGGATGACGACATCAAGCCGGTGCTCGAAAGTGCCCTGAAAGGGTTCGCCCAGCACTTCGGCGCGGTCCGGCCGGCCGGAGCCGCCGCGTAGCGGCGCGAGGTTTATGCCGTCACTGATCGATCTCCGTCGCCGGATCCGCGCCGTCAAGTCGACGCAGCAGATCACCAAGGCGATGAAGATGATTGCGGCCTCGCGGCTACGGAGAGCGCAGGAACGCGTCGTCGCCGCGCGGCCGTTTGCCCAGCGTATGCTGGCCGTGCTCAATGGGCTCGTCGGACGCGTCGATCAGGACGCGCATCCGCTGCTCAAGGCGACGATCGACCCGCATGCGCCGACGCTGCTGATCGTGATCACTGCAGACCGCGGTCTCTGCGGCAGCTTCAACTCGAACGTGATCAAAGCGGCGGGGCAATTCATCGTGGGCCGTCGGCAGGGACGGGAAGTGGCGCTCGGGCTGGTCGGGCGGAAGGGGCGTGATTTCTTCCGTCGCCGGGGGTTCGACGTTCGTTACGAAGCCGCCGGGATCTTTCAGCGGTTGTCGTTCACGGACGCCGCGGCACTCGCCGACGCGGCCATCGAGGAGTTCACGTCGGGACGTGTCGGCAGCGTGCATCTGGTCTACAACGAGTTCAAATCGGTCATGTCGCAGCGCATCGTCGTCGAGCAGCTGTTGCCGATCCCAAGACTCGAGAATACGACCACGGCTGGTCCGACGATCGATTACCTGTACGAGCCGGCTCCCGAGCAGATCTTCAAAGACCTGCTGCCTCGTCACGTGCAGGTACAGGTGTATCGCGCGCTGCTCGAATCGAATGCGGCGTTCTTTGCGGCACAGATGACCGCGATGGATGCGGCAACGCGCAACTCCGCGGAGATGCTCGACGGCCTGCTGCTCTACATGAACAAAGTACGGCAGGCCGCGATCACGCGCGAGATCATCGAGGTCGTGTCGGGAGCCGCGGCGACGTAACAGGCGTAGCGTCCGGCTTGAGCCGGACCGAGAGCGTATTCTGGTATGGCACAAACAACAGCAGCGCAAAGAACAGGCACGGTCGCACAGATCATCGGACCGGTGATCGACATCGAATTCACGGGTGGATTGCCCGAGATCTACAACGCGGTTCGGATTGTTTCCGACGGGGGACCGGGTGTCGAGAAGATCGACGTCGTGGCCGAAGTCGAGCAGCACCTCGGCGAGAATCGCGTGAGAGCCGTCGCCATGAAGCCGACCGATGGCATGACGCGCGGCATGACGGCCATCGACACCGGTGCCCCGATCTCGGTGCCGGTCGGCCCACAGACACTCGGCCGCGTCCTGAACGTCCTCGGTGAGCCCGTCGATTTTCCCGATCGTCCCGTTCTCGCCCAAGAGCGCTGGCCGATTCACCGCCATGCGCCCACGCTCGAAGAGCAGTCGACCGAGCTGAAGATGTTCGAAACCGGCATCAAGGTCATCGACCTGCTGGAGCCGTATCTGCAAGGCGGCAAGATCGGCCTGTTCGGCGGCGCCGGCGTCGGCAAGACCGTCATCATCATGGAGTTGATCAACAACATCGCCATGAAGCACGGCGGTGTATCGGTCTTCGGCGGCGTCGGTGAACGCACGCGCGAGGGCAACGACCTCTGGCTCGAGTTCCAGGAGTCGGGCGTCATCGACATGAAGGACATGGCGAAGTCGCGCGCCGCGTTGGTCTATGGCCAGATGACGGAGCCGCCTGGCGCACGTCTTCGCGTCGGACTATCGGCGCTTACGGTCGCCGAGTATTTCCGCGACGCCGAGAACAAGGACGTGCTCCTGTTCATCGACAACATCTTCCGGTTCACACAAGCGGGATCCGAGGTGTCGGCGCTGCTCGGCCGCATGCCGTCGGCGGTCGGATACCAGCCGACGCTGCTCACGGAAATGGGAGAACTGCAGGAGCGGATCACGTCGACGAAGAAAGGCTCAATCACCTCGGTGCAGGCGATTTACGTGCCCGCCGACGACTACACTGATCCGGCGCCCGCGACGACGTTCGCACACCTCGATGCGACGACGAATCTATCGCGCCAGATCTCGGAGCTAGGTATTTATCCCGCGGTCGATCCGCTGGCGTCGACCTCGCGCATTCTCGACCCGCGCGTCATCGGCGAGGAGCACTACAACGTCGCACGTTCGGTCAAGCAGGTGTTGCAGCGCTACAAGGACCTCCAGGACATCATTGCGATTCTCGGCATCGACGAGCTGTCGGAAGATGACAAGCTCACGGTGGCGCGGGCACGGAAGATTCAGAGGTTCTTGTCGCAGCCATTCTTCGTGGCCGAGCAGTTCACCGGATATAAGGGCAAGTACGTGCCGATTGCCGAAACCGTCAAGAGTTTCAAGGAGATCGTCGAAGGCAAGCACGACGACTTGCCGGAACAGGCGTTCTTTATGGTGGGCACCATCGAGGAAGCGCGCGAGAAGGCCGAAGGCATGAAAGCCGCGTAGGCTCATGGCGCTTCCAACCAGTCTCGCGCTCGAGATCGTCACGCCCGACCGCGCGATCGTCAGTCAGCAGGTTGACGAAGTCGAGCTGCCGGGCAGCGACGGCTATTTCGGCGTGTTGCCCGGACACACACCGCTCCTGGCCAGTCTCCAGGTGGGAGAGATGTGGTACCGCGTCGGACAACAGAAACACTACCTGGCGATCGCATTTGGATTTGCCGAAGTGCTGCCGGACCGTGTCACCGTCCTCGCGCAGATTGCGGAGCGGGCCGAGGACATCGACGTGTCGCGAGCGGAAACGGCAAAACAGCGCGCCGAACAACGGGTAACGCGGCCGCAGGCGGACATGGATTTCGAACGAGCCCGGGTGGCGCTGCTCAAGGCGCTGACTCGCCTTCAGGTCGCGTCACGCGCGCGCACCAGGGTGTAAGCGAGTATAAATGTCGTCGCGGGGCCGGCCGTCGCTGACCGTTCCCGTTTCGAGTGCTGCATAGTCTCCGGCAACTGCTCCGGCATCGCGCGCTCATTCAGAGCCTCGTCGCGCGCGAACTGAAGGCGCGCTACCGCGGTTCCGTGCTCGGAATCGTGTGGTCGTTCCTGAACCCGCTCCTGCTCCTGCTCATTTACACGTTCGTGTTCTCGGTGGTACTCCCGGCATCACGGAGCGGGCAGATCGAGCATTTTCCGCTGTTCATGTTCTGCGGCATCCTGCCATGGGCCTGGTTTTCGTCTTCGCTGCTCGAGTCGGCCAGCGTGTTGATTGCCAGCGGTGGACTCCTGCGCAAGGTGCTGTTTCCGGCGGAAGTGTTGCCGATCGTCACCGTGCTCGCTGGGCTCGTGCACTTCTGTCTGGGGCTGCCGATTCTCCTGGCGTTCATCCTGTACTACCGGGTTGCGATTACCACCGACATCTTCTGGCTGCCTCTGATCGTGGCCGAGCAGCTGCTGCTGACGCTTGGTCTGGCGCTGCTCGTGTCGTCACTCACCGTGCACTTTCGCGACTTGCGCGATTTGCTCGGCAACGTGTTGACCCTCGCGTTTTTTGCGACCCCCATCGTTTACCCGCTGTCGCAGGCGCCGGAGTGGTCCCGGCGGCTGCTCGTCCTGAACCCGTTCACGCATCTGGCCGTGTCGTATCAGGAGGTGTTGTTCGACGAGCGACCATTTACGGATTGGATGCGCGTGGCCGTGATGGCCGGCGTCTCTCTTGCCGTGTTCGCGATCGGGTACTTCGTGTTCGATCGACTGCGCGACACTTTCGCGGAGGAAGTGTGAACGCCATCGAGGTACGCAACGTCCACAAAGTCTATCGGCGCTACGGGCGTCGAAAGAGCTTTGGCACATTGAAGAGCGCACTGCTCTCCGGAGGCCTCGCCCGTGAGTTGAAGGGGGATGCGACGTTCGAAGCGCTGCGAGGCGTGTCGTTCGACGTTGCAGCAGGAAAGACGTGTGGCATCGTCGGTCGCAACGGGTCTGGCAAGAGCACGATGCTGAAGCTGATCGCCGGGATCGGGAAACCCACAGCGGGCGACGTGCGCGTCGTGGGTCGGCTCTCCGCGCTGATCGAGCTCGGCGCCGGATTCCACCCTGAGATCTCCGGCCGCGACAACGTCTTCATCAACGGCATGATGCTCGGACTGTCGAAGCGTGAGATCGCGCAACGCTTCGATCAGATCGTCGCGTTCGCCGGGCTGCAGGATTTCATCGATGCGCCGGTGAAGACCTATTCGTCCGGCATGTACATGCGGTTGGGGTTTTCGGTCGCGATCAACGTCGATCCGGAGATCCTGCTGGTCGACGAAGTGCTCGCGGTCGGCGACGAGTCGTTCACGCACAAGTGCCTCGACAAGTTCGCTGAGTTCAAACGCCGCGGGAAGACCGTCTTACTCGTGACGCACATGCTCGACCTCGTCACGCGTTTCTGTGACGAGGCGCTCTGGCTCGACGACGGCCGCATTCGCCAGCATGGCGATCCGAAGCGGGTGGTCGACGCGTACCTGCTCGACGTAGCCGCGCAGGAAGATCGGAGCCTGACGCCGACTCGCGCGACGGCGACCGAGTCCGCGACGGTGGACATGAGCACAGCCGCCGAGGGCCGGTGGGGATCGCGGGAAGCCGAGATCATCGACGTCAGCTTCCTTCGTCGCGACGGTACTGCCGCTCATGTGTTCGAGTCGGGCGAACCCGTGGACATTCGGATGCACGTCCGCGCCCATCAACCGCTCAGCGATTTCGTCTTCGGCGTGGGGATCTTCAGCGCCGAGGGGGTGTGCTGTTATGGTACGAACACTGCCATCGAGGGAGCCGAGCCAGGCGAATTCGTCGGCGACGCCGAGGTCGGCTTTCACTTCGAGAGTCTCGGCCTGGTCTCCGGCAGCTATCGCATCGATGTGGCCATTCATCGACGGAACGGCGCCCCCTACGACTATCATCGGCAGCTCTACACCATTCGCGTGACATCGACGCTCAAGGACACTGGCATCTTCCGGCCGCCGCACCATTGGACCTTCTCGAGCGGCATCCGAATTTCGGGATTGTGAGAACCACGACCATTCGCGCGGTTGCTCAAGACGAGGCAGCACGTCTGGCGAGAGAGATTCAGCGCCGCGGCGGCCGCGTGGTGATGACCAATGGGGTCTTCGATCTCCTTCACCCCGGACATGTCCGATACTTGAAGGAGGCGCGCCGCTTGGGCGACGCGCTGATCGTGGCTGTGAACTCGGACGCGTCGGTTCGTGCGACGAAGCCCGGCCGTCCGATCAATCCGCAGGCCGAGCGCGCCGAACTGTTGGGCGCGCTCATTTGTGTGGACGTCGTCACGATCTTCGATGAGGAGACACCACACGCGGTGATCACGCGCATTCAGCCCGACGTGCTCGTCAAAGGCGCGGACTGGGCTGCCGACGCGATCGTCGGTCGAGATGTCGTCGAAGCACGTGGCGGCCGAGTGGTACGCCTGAGTCTGACAGAAGGATTTTCGACGTCTCAATTGATCCAGCGCATTCGTACCCCGTAATTTCGATGCCTACCGTCGCCCGATCTTTGACTCTTCGCGCGCTCCTCAGTCGAGCAGCGGCATCCGCCGGGCTTGATCGCGATGCGAGAGTCATCGCCGGCCTCACCCCGGTTGCCAAAGCGTTTGCCGCGATTGCGACGGCTCGCGTCGGGACCGGGATCACGCTGCTGGTTGTTCCGACCGACAGGGATGTCGAGCAGACGACCACCGACGCGCGGTTTTTCTTCGGAGCCCTCGAAGGCGCATCGGAGGCTGCCGTCGAACGTGCCGTGCTGCCGCTTCCATCGCTGCAAGTGGACCCGTATCGCGGCATGAACCCGCACTTTCGCGTTGCCGCCGCGCGGGCGCGCGCGCTGCACGGCGCCGCCACGGGATCGGCGCGACTGATCGTCGCCTCTGCAGCCGCCCTCCTGCCGAACGTCAGTCCAGCGGAACGGTTGCTGCGGGCGTCGATCGAACTGCGCGCCGGCGCCGAGATCGATCCGCAGGCGCTCGCCGATCTCCTCGTTGACGCCGGGTTCACTCGAGAGGATCCCGTCGACGAGCACGGTGCGTTCACGATTCGGGGCGGCATCGTGGACGTCTTCCCTGCCAGCGATGCCGAGCCGGTCCGGATCGAGTTCGTCGGCGACATGGTCGAAACGCTTCGGCGCTACGACCCCGCGACGCAGCGGTCGACGCATGCCACGGATCAAGTTCACATCGTGCCCGCTCGCGAGCGGTTCGAGGACGACCGCCTGGTATCGGTTCTCGACTTCCTGAGCGCGTCGCAACGACTGAGGCTGATCGTCTCTGAGTGCGAACAGGTCGAACAGCAGGCCGCGAAGGTTCGGGAGCAACTCGAGAACAGCTACCGGGATGCGACCGCCAGGGGACATGTTGCCGCGGTTCCACCTGACGTCGCGTTCGTCCGATGGGGCGACCTCGACGATCGCATCTCGGCGTCGAGGCGGCTCGAGGAGCTTTCGCTGGAGGACACCGACGAGGTTCATCAGGTGTCCTGTCAACCGGCGATGGAATTCCGCGGCCGTGTCGGCGACTGGGTGGCCGATGTTCGTCAGGCGCGTGAACGCGGCGATACCGTTCTCTTCGTCGCCGAAAGTGCGGGCCGCGCTGAACGCACGGCGGAGATTCTGCGCGACTACGAGATCGTCGCGCTGCCGATCGACGATGCCGACGCCTCGCCGTCCGCCGCTGTGCTGATCGCCGTCGGCAGCGTGTCTCGCGGATTCCGTCTCGCCGGCGCTGCCCTGCAGACCTACGCGGAAAACGACGTCTTCGAAGAGGAACGGCACGCGACCGAACGACGACGGAGCGTGGCGCAGACGTTCCTTTCGAATTTGCGCGATCTCAAGGTGGGCGATCTGGTCGTTCACGTCGACCACGGCATCGGTGAGTTTGTCGGCCTCAAGCAGCTGGCCACCGGAGGCCATGCGATGGCGAGCTCCGGTGCGGTGACGCAGGAGTTCCTCGAGCTGCGCTATCACGGCGACGACAAGCTGTTTGTGCCGGTCGAGCGACTCGATCTCATTCAGAAGTACACGGGGGGATCGCGTCCGGCTCTCGATCGGCTGGGCGGAACGACGTGGGAAAAAGCGAAGACGCGTGTCAAGAAGGCGATGCGCGACATGGCCGAGGAGCTGCTGAAGCTGTACGCCCAGCGGAAAGCGGTGCCCGGGCATGCCTTCCCCCAAGACACGCACTGGCAGGAGGAATTCGAGAGCGCGTTCCCATACGAGTTGACGCCGGATCAGGCGACCGCCATCGTCGACATCAAGCGCGATATGGAAGCGCCGACACCGATGGACCGGCTTCTCTGTGGCGACGTCGGATACGGCAAGACAGAGGTGGCGATGCGGGCGGCGTTCAAGGCCGTCATGGACGGCAAGCAAGTCGCCGTGCTTGCACCGACGACGGTGCTGGCGTTCCAGCACGAGAAGACCCTGCGCGACCGCTTTGCTGGATTCCCGGTAATGATCGAGATGGTGAGCCGTTTTCGGACGAAACAGGAGATCAAGGAGATCCTCGCTCACCTCGCGCTCGGGAAAGTCGATGTGATCGTCGGAACGCATCGGCTGCTGTCGAAGGACGTGCAGTTCAAGGATCTGGGTCTCCTGGTCGTCGACGAAGAGCAGCGGTTCGGTGTTGCGCACAAGGAGCGCATCAAACAGCTGCGAAAGAAGGTCGACGTGCTCACGATGACGGCGACCCCGATTCCGCGTACGTTGAACATGTCCATGATCGGCATCCGCGACATGTCGATCATCGAGACACCACCGAAAGATCGCCTCTCGATCCAGACCAACGTCGTCAAGTTCGACGCTCCGGTGATCGAGCGCGCGATTCGCAACGAGCTCGCGCGTCGAGGCCAGATCTATTTCGTCCACAATCGCGTCGAATCGATCTTCTCGATGGGCAACCTACTGCAGCGGCTCGTGCCGGAGGCGCGCATCGTTGTCGGACACGGCCAGATGGGTGAGGACGAACTCGAGCGCGCGATGATGGGTTTCGTCGAACGCAAGTACGACGTGCTGCTTGCCACGACCATCGTCGAGAACGGTCTCGACATACCGAACGCCAACACAATCGTGATCAACCGGGCTGACCGATACGGCTTGTCACAGTTGTACCAGCTCCGCGGCCGGGTCGGGCGCTCGGATCGCCCGGCCTACGCGTACCTGCTCATTCCGCCAGAGACCTCACTTTCGCCGGTGGCTCGCAAGCGGCTGGCGGCGATCAAAGAGTTCAGCGATCTCGGCAGCGGGTTCCGCGTCGCCGCGCTGGATCTCGAGATCAGGGGTGCCGGCAATCTGCTGGGCGGCGAACAGAGTGGCCACATCGACGCCGTCGGGTTCGAGATGTACATGAAGCTGCTCGAAGACACGATTCGAGAGCTTCGTGGCGAGGAGCTCGAAGACGATGCTCGTGCGACGGTGAACCTTCGAATCAACGTACGTATCGACGAGAGTTACATCCGGGACATGAACCAGCGGCTCACCGTGTACCGCAAGGTGGCCTCGTCACGAAGCGAAAACGAGCTGGCGGCGACGCTCGACGAGATTCGGGACCGCTATGGGGCTCCGCCGGAAACCGTGCTGAATCTGGCGGCCTACGGGCGTGTTCGGATCCTCGCCGACCGGCTCGACGTGGACAGCATCGACCGCGAGGGCCGTCTCGTCGTCATTAAGTTCAGGCCGACGGCTCGCGTGGACCCGGTGCGGCTGGTCAACGTCGTGTCGCGCTGGCCGGGGGCGACGCTCGTGCCCCCAGTTTCCGTCAAGCTCGACGTCGAGGCCCCTCTCAACGTGAAGGCGCGCGAGGAACGGGGGCAGCCGCGGACCGGGGCGAGGATGAAGAGAGGCGACTCAGGGCCGAGTTGGTGGACCGCGCGGGCGACGGCCGGCGAGGTCAAGGCGGGGTTCACGAAGGCGGAGATTCTTCACAAGCCCGAGGCCGACCCACGGGCCGAAGGCGGGATGTTCTCGAGGCTCGAAGGTCTGCTCCGGGAGCTCGGCGCCTGAGGGTGAGCGCCCTACCGCGACTGCAGGTGGTCGGATAAGATACTGATGTTGAAGGAATTGTCATTATGAAACGTCTGATTCTGGGGGCCGGTTTCGCTTTCGTTCTCGCCGTTACGCTCAATGCGGAGATCATCGAGCAGGTGCTCGTAAAGGTGAACGGCGAGATGATCTCGAAGACCGAGTTCGAAAACCGTCAGGTCGCTGAGCTGCGTAATCGCGCCGACCTCGCCAAAGCCGGACCATCGAGTCCCGAACTGCAGAAGGCGATTGCTGAAATCACCCCGGACTTGATCCTGAGCCTCGTCGACGATCTGTTGCTGGTGCAGCGCGGGCGCGAAAACGGCTGGGCGCTGGGCGATTCGCAGTTCGCGCAGATGGTCGATAGCATCAAGAAGTCGAACAACATCGACGACGAAGCCCGGTTCAAGGAGGCGCTTCGGCAGGAAGGACTGACCATGGACGACCTGCGCCGAAACATGGAGAGGATGATGCTCATCTCCGAGGTGCAGCGCCGCGAGATCATGGACAAGATCAGCATCAACGACGAGGAGGCGCGCGCCTATTACGAGTCGCACAAGGGCGAATTCACATCCCCTGTCGAAGTGACGCTTCGGGAGATTCTTCTCGAGGTTCCGTCGACGGACAAGGGCGTCAACGTTGCTCAAGACGATGCCGTGCGTGCCAGGGCCGAAGAGCTGCGGAAACGGCTGCTGGCCGGGGAGCCGTTCGCACGCCTCGCTGGCGAGTCCTCGGTCTCGGCCTCGAAGGCCAACGGTGGTTTGATCGGGCCGTTGAAGTCGGACGAGATCTCGACGTCGCTGCGCGACCTGCTCGACAAGATGCAGGTCGGCGATATTACGAGTATCCTTCGCACGCAGCGCGGGTATCAGATTCTCAAACTCGAGTCGCGCACCGAATCAAAGATTCGCACGTTCGAAGAAGCACGGGGAGACATCGCCAACAAGATTGGTGAGACGAAGCTCCGGGCCGAGCGCGAGAAGTATCTCGATCGCCTGCGCGATCAGGCGACGATCAACTGGCGTAATCCTGAGCTGCGCAAGGCCTACGAGTCGGCCCTTGCGCGCCGGCGCGAGGCCAGCCAAACGCAGACCGCCGACGCCAAGTGATCACGCTCGGCGCGGCGGGAGATACCTGATGCACGATCAGAGCCCGAGCGGAACACCCACGCCCTCGTCCGATCTCGACTCACAGATTCGATGGTTCGCGCTGTGGACGCGCTCGCGTCATGAGCAAGTCGTCCGGGAACAGCTCGAACAGAAGCACATCGAGGCATTCCTTCCGACCGTCACGCGCTGGAGCCGCTGGAAGGACCGCAAGAAGAAGATCGACTGGCCGTTGTTTCCCGGCTACTGCTTCGCGAAGTTCAATCCCCGCGAGCGGTTGCCGGTGCTGAAGTGCACAGGTGTGGTCAACATCATCTCCTTCGAAGGTGAGCCCGCGCCGATTCCCGAGCGCGAGATCGATGGCATCCGCCGTCTCGTCGAAAGCGATCTCGCGTACGATCCATGCCCGCTGATTCGCGAGGGGATGATGGTCGAGGTCGTTCACGGCCCTCTCAACGGCGTGGTTGGACGTTTGATGCGCAAGAACGACAAGGCGCGCCTGGTGTTGTCGGTCGATCTCATTGGGCAGGCGGTGAGCGTCGAGGTGGATGCGGCCGATGTGCGCCCCTACTGACGCCGCCGGAGCGCCACGGTCATGAAAATCGGGTCGATTGAACTGCCCGCACCGTACGGCGTCGCGCCGATGGCCGGCATGACAGACACGGCCTTTCGCCGCCTGGTCAAGCGCCACGGCGGCTGCGGTCTTGTCGTCACGGAGATGGTGTCGTCGGAGGGTCTCGTCCGGGGGATCGATCGGACGCTGGAATACGCCGAGTACACCGAGGAAGAACGCCCGGTGTCGGTGCAGATCTTCGGTGGCGACCCGGTGAAGATGGCCGCGGCGGCGCACATCGTTGAGGACATGGGCGCTGACATCGTCGACGTCAACATGGGATGTCCGGTCCCCAAGATCGCGAAGCACAACGCCGGATGCAGCCTGATGCGCGAGCCGGAGCACGCCGCGAGCGTGATTCGCGCGATGACGCAGGCGGTGAAGATTCCGGTGACCGTGAAGATGCGCGCCGGGTGGAGCGACCGCGAACGCAATGCTCCCGTCCTCGCGAAGATGGTGCAGGACGCGGGAGCGGCTGCCGTGACCATTCACGGCCGTACCGCCGAGCAGTCCTATCGCGGGCTGGCGGATTGGGATCTGGTTGCGCGCATCGCGGACACCCTCAGCATCCCGGTCTTCGGCAGCGGCGACTGCGTCGAGCCTGAGCACGTCGTTGAACGATTGTCTTCTGGCGTGAGCGGCGTGCTGGTCGGTCGCGGGGTTTTGCGGAACCCGTGGATTCTTGCGCAGGCCGCCGACCTGGCCGCAGGTCGCACGCCGCGCGTGGTGACGATGCGCGAGCGCGGCCAGTTCTTACTCGATTACATCGAGCTGCTGCTGGGAGAAGGCGTTGATGAGGCGGACGGCTTCCGACATCACGCGCCTACCGCGGCGGCCGTTTCTGGCGTGACGCCGGCTGCAGCGCACGAGAGCCGTGCCGCGCGCGGGCACGAGCGATGGGTGATCAACAAACTCCGGGCGCTGTGCTCGTGGTACTCGAAGGGGCTTGAGGGGGGATCTCAGGTTCGCGTGCGCGTCAACAGCGCTGAACGGATCGCGGAGCTGGACGAGATCGTCGAAGAGTTTTTCATGGCGCATCCGGCGAAGCCGCCGAATGCGCCAGAATCGGAGTGGGAGGCGGTGCGCTCAGGCGCGTGATGCGCGCTTGCCGCCGCTCGCGGCGCGGCCGCTGCTGCGTTCGTCGAGCGAGATCGGTCCGTGAATGTCTCGGGCTCTCGCGCCATGGCTCGCACGTGCGCGCATGCGGACCAACGCGACGAACTGACGGCGATCATCGGCATGCGCCGCCGCCTCTCGCAGCGACACCTGACGACGTCTGGTCGCGCGTGCAAGCGCCTCGTCGACCGAGCGCATCCCCGACACGCCGCGGCGAATCAACGCGGTCAGGCCCTTGAAATCGGCGGCTTCAACCAGCGCGCGGACGTCCTTCGACGCCGTGACGATGTCCTGAACAAGAATCCGTCCCCCACCCAGCCGCCGCAGCGTTCGATAGCCGACCGCGACGCGGAAGGACGAGGCAAGTGCCCGACGCACGTGGGCGTCGCGATCGAGTCCGCTGTGACCGAGCACCGTCTGCAACGCCTGCGTGGCCGTCGGCGCGACCACTCCGACGATCACCAGCCGGCCTGATGCCGCCGCGAGGACGGCTTCGTGAAGCGTCGTTTCCGTTTGTGGGCCGACCACAAGCAGAATGTCAGGTCCCTCGTGTGCCGCGCGCCGGATCGCTGTGGCGAAATCCGCGTCGCCGCCGCTCACCGTGCGCTGGCTGACGAATGCGCCCGCGAGCTCGGTCCGAGCGCCTCGGCGGTGCAACGCGATCAGATATCCGCCACGGGTGCGTCCACTCCAATCTGCCGTCGCGGCGGCGAGCGACGCGACCTCGGCTTCAGTTTGAGCCGAGACGAGGACGAGGCCGTCGCCTTCGCACGCCGTGCGCACCTGGCGGGGTATGTGCTTGTGCAGCAGCTTTGGTGTGATGCGTGGAACCAGGTGAACGACCAGGCCCTGGCCTTGATCGTCGTCGAACGCGCGGCATGTAACGTGCCCAAAGTCCGCGTGATCGCGCGCCCACTCGCCATCCGACACACTGCGCCACGCGCTGTCACCACCGCGAGTCGTGATTGACGCGATCTCTTCGAAGACAGAGGGACCGACGATCTCGTCGCTGATCGGTGCAATGCGCTCGTTGATGCGGCCGGCAGGCGGGGCACCCGTGCGCAGGAACAGCGTGGTCGACCCGCGCTCGAACGCGTACGCGATCCAGCCATGAAGATCAGTGTGCGCGTTCACGGTGCGGGCGACGACGGTTGGCTTATGGACCGGTTCTTCGACGCGAGCGACGACGCGCACAGGCGGATGCGGTTCAATGCGAGGCGTCTCCCGCGGCGTCGGCGACGCAACGTTGAGCGCGATCTCGTGCGACCCCTGGAAGGTCTCGATGACGGGCGTCACCGGAAGCGGACCGGCCTCATCCAATGCGAGGTCTGCGGGGACCTCCTCGATGGCGGCCACGGGCTGCGGTTCATGATCGGGCTTGCTCACTGGAACCGGTTCTGTCTCTGGCTGCGACGTAGTCACGAGCAACTCCACGCAGAAATCGTCGCCGACGCGCTCGGCGCGCGCGGTCAGCGGCTGCGGAAACGCTGGCGTATTCAACACCTCTTCGACCGAACCGCGCTCGGCGAGGGCACGGCGGCTGTCGCTCGAAAGGATCTGATCGACGAGCGCTTCGACGGCATTGACCGACAGGACCGCCGTCGCCACGTCGTGGCGACGGTCCCCCGCAAGCACGTGGGGACGTTCACCGGCCCGCATGATGAGACGTTGTCCACCCGCCCGCTCGAGGGCCGCGCACAGCGATGGCAGCAAACTCATAAGTCAGCGTCCTGCAAGGTAAGCGTGTCTTCGAACTGAAGTGCCGCCCGGAACACCGGCGTTGGTGCGACGGCGTGCATCGACGATCGAATCACGGTCGCACGGAGCACGCGGCGAACGCCGCCGTATCGCAGGAAAACATCGACCGTGCGACCCGGGCACAACCTTTGACTTGTTTCGGCCAATAATCCCGTGGACGATAGGTTGACGAGCTTCATCGGGAAGCCCGCCACGGCCAGCCGCAGTTCCGTTTTGAACTCGTGGGCTTCGCGTCGCGGCGCGCGTCGACGTTCGGCGCGAGCGGGTGGGGCGTCCGCCGTTGGCGGCGCCTGTTCCCTCGTGGCGGCTGCAGCTGGCTCGGACGGGTCGGTCTTGAGCGACTTTTCGAGGCCCGCGAACAGGTCGTCGAGGGAGCCGTCCGGCATGGACACGAAGAATTCGTCGTCAGGCGGCTCGCTCATGACACCATACTGAGTGCAACGCCACTGCCCATGCGGCGTGGCTTCACCATAGGCGCCGAGAGTACGCGATAGTGCACGAGATTACGCATGAATTCACAGCCAACGGCCTAATGTCGCTCGCTCGATCTTCCGGACTAACCGCACAGGTCCAGAAAACTCAATGTGCGAGCGCACCGTGTGCATAAGACATAATCGGCCTATCATCGGGCGGTATGCAGTGCGAACGCAGATCGGCGTAGCGGGGCGGGGAGGCGCTCATGGCAAAGATCGTTATTGTTGAGGATGATGACGCGACCCGCGCGGGCTATCGTGAGCTGCTGAACCTCGCAGGCCACGAGGTCATCGCGACCAGCACGTATCAGGAGGGTCGCCACGCCGTTCAAGTCGAGAGCCCGGACCTGGTGATCGCCGATCTGCGTCTCGGCGGCTTCAACGGGCTGCAGCTGCTCCTGCTCAATCCACGTCCAATTCCGACGATCATCGTGACCGGTTTCCCCGACCAGGTTCTTGAGGCCGAGGCTCGTCGAGCGGGCGCCGACTACGTCGTCAAACCAATTTCTCCTTCGGCGCTGGTGGCCCTCGTCAACGAGAAGTTATCCACGATCAAGCGGTAAAGCCCCGACGGCGCGCTTCGAGGGTCGTCAAGACCCATTCTGATCCCCAGCAGACAAAGCTCAACGCGGCACGCGAACCGACCTCGCCGGCCGATCGAGTCTCCCCTCCAAATCGGGCACAAACCGGCGAAATTCAGATATGCACGGTGCGGCACCGCCCTTGCCAGCGACGTTGTCGCACACTGTCGTGCGTGCGAAGTCGAGGTGTGGATGCTGGGGCGGCGTAGCTATTCGAGAATGACGATCGCGGATGGCGCTATAGGCGTAATGCGGGTGACGCGTGATGTGGTTTTGTCCGAACGGACAGAGGGCGAGTGGATTGCGATGAGCCGCGAGGCCGGTGTGCTCGATGAAACCGTTGTCGTGGAATCACTCGACGACGGCACCACACACGTGGCCAGGGTCGTCGAGAGCCGACCTGTCATGACGGACGGAGCCGTGCGCCATCGCCTTTGGTTACGGCAGATCGACGAGCACGAAGGCGATCTGCTGAATCAGGGACGACGTTGATGAGAGACGAAGGGAGTAGCGACGCACCAGCGGCCGACCGACTGGGCATCATCACACGACTCTGTCAGATGCGGGTGCTCAATTGCAGCGCCTCGGGATGCCTGATCGAGACCGAACGCCGGTTCGATGTCGGTGCCGTCGCCTCGATTCGGGTCGTGATTGACGGGCGCGAGCTGGTCGATGACGTGCAGATCGTCAGATGCCAGCCAATTGCCGGCGCCGGATCGGTCTACCACCTCGGCGCGCGATTCCTCTGGACCAACCCCCCCGGCACACACAGTCTCCGGACGGCGTTGTGGCGGGCGTAGCAGGCGCGGAGGTCGAACTTTGACCAGCCGTGAACAACTCTGCTGAGACTTTCACGAGAGTCGCCGAAATCGGACTCGATAATTGTCTGCCTTCGCCAGGACTAGATCGCCGAATTGAGCTCCGCGACGCGAATACGCGCAATCGCCGGCTGGAGTGAAACTTGCTGACTCAAGGTGCGCCGCTTTGAGCAGGTAACAGAATTTCACACTCGCAGCATACGTGGACGGGAGCCACTGATGTCGACCGATTCTCACCTTGGACCGGGGCCAAGTGCGCTTGGTCCCGGTTCATCTCTGATCGTCGCGAGTGCGTCGATGCACGCGCTGGTTGCCGCGGCGGATCGCGCTGCCATTTCCGACGGCAAGGTGCTCATTACTGGGGAGAGTGGTGTCGGCAAGGATCTGATCGCGCGACGCATTCACTTCCGATCGCGCCGCGCGAATCAGCCCTATGTTCCGGTGAACTGCGCCGGACTCACCGAGTCGTTACTCGAGTCCGAGTTGTTCGGGCACGTGAAGGGCAGCTTCACCGGCGCGTATCGCGACAAAGCGGGGAAGCTGCAGGCCGCGCATGGGGGCACGGTCTTCCTCGACGAGGTGGGTGAGATGAGCCTGCGCATGCAGGCGATGTTGCTGCGGTTTCTCGAGAACGGAGAGATTCAAGCGGTCGGAGCCGATACGCGCGTCACGACGGTCAACGTGCGGGTGATTGCGGCAACCAATCGAAATCTGGCCGATCTGATTGCAGCGGGTCAGTTTCGAGAGGATCTCCTTTACCGGTTGCGGGTCATTCATGTCGAGGTGCCGCCGCTGCGCGACCGACGCGAAGACATTCCGGTGCTCGTGGCGCACTTCATCGAGCGGACTGGGCGCGTCGCTCGCTTCACTGAGGAGGCGATGATCTGCCTTCGTCGCCATCGTTGGCCTGGCAATGTCCGTGAACTGCAGAACGTCGTCGAGCAGGCGATGTGGCTGTCTCACGGCGATGTCGTCGATGTGCCGCACCTCCCGGAGACGGTACGTGTACCGGCGCAATCGATATTGCCGATGCGCGAGCGCCGCTCCCAGATTTCCGACGAGCTGTATACAGCGCTGGTTCACGGGGGTTACTCGTTCTGGGATCACATCTATCCGCTGTTCCTATCCAGGGACATCACTCGACATGACATGCGGGAACTGGTGAGGCGCGGGCTGACGACGACGCGAGGGAACTACCGCGCGTTACTGAAGCTCTTCGGCATGTCGAGTCAGGACTACAAGCGCTTCCTCAATTTCCTAGCGGCACATCAATGCGGGGCCGACTTCAGGGAATTCCGTCATGGCACGGTTCAGCCGCAGCGACAGCCGCGCTTAGCACTGCCGCCATTACCGGCCAAGGCCGCGTTGCGCAAGCCGATGGCGCACGTCGGCTGACGCCGCGGGGATGTCCGCGATACTCGTGCTTTTGTCTGCCAGCCGGTGTCCTTTCCGCAGGCAGAATCAACGTTTTTGGCCCAATTTGTCGATGTGTCGATGGCGACCGACGCCACACCGTCTGGCGGGTCGATTGCAACAACGATACAGCTGCGCCCGGCGAGGAAGTCCTCGTGTGCGCCCCGCTGATGGTCGTCACCGACAGCACATCACCTGTGACACAGGAACCCTCCGCATTCGAAACGGCGGTGCGCGAGCGGTCGTGGGACTGGCTGCTCGAATTGCGCCGTCGTCTCAAGGTCGATCTGCAGTTGGTTGACAAACGATACGCGCCGCTGCTTCCGTTCGCTGCGGGCGCGACGCCCAGTGTGTCGGGGTTGCTCGAACCCGGCGACGCCGTTCTCCGCTCCGCCCTTTCGAACGCGCTCCAATCCCGTCAACCCCAATCAACCGCGTTGCACGGGCTTCAAATCATCTGTCTCCCGGTGACGATGGAGCGCAGTTCACCGGGCGTCCTGGTCCTTGCCCGGGCGCTGCCGATGTCGCAGGACGCCGAATCATCCCGAGCACAGCTGCAGCTCGTCGGCTCGTGGCTGTCGACTGCGGTTGAAGCCCACTTACAGAGTCCGCCGGCCTTTCACGCGAGCGGGATCAGTCGGCTCGCGCCGCTGGCGCGCCTTCTATCGCAAGCGGCGGAGCGTGAATCCGACCGAGAGCTCGTGCGTCTGTTTGGCGAAGCCGTCGCCGTCTGGCACGACATCGAGGTCTCGGGATACATCGAAGTCGACGACGACTCGTTCGTGCGCGACGTCACACTGCCCGGCACGAGAACCACCGAGCGTCCCACAACGATCCCGACGGTTGGATTGCCCGAGATCGGCGATCTCACCCGGCTGCCGCAGGGCCACCTCGATCGATTCGGCCTCGCTGTTGGTGAAGACGTCTACGTCAAACGCTTCAAGCGGCGTGAGGGACGTTCCTGGCTGCTGGTGTTTACCGGCGAGATCGGGGCGCAAGACGTGCAGCGGCTCGGCGCGTATCTCGCGTTGCTCGAGTGCGCGCTCGCCCTGGCAGCCTCCGAAGCGGCTTCTCGCGTGATGGTCGCGATCAGCCGGCGACTGGCCGATGGCGATGAACGGATCGAGTCCCGCGCAGCGCGAGCGCTCGACGACTTGAGAGTCGAAGTCGGCGGGACGTCGGCATCGCTTGCGATTGAATCGAGTAACGGCGGCCACGGATTACGCGTCACCGCGCCGGGCGCTGGGGTGCACGACACGTCGAGCGACGAACGTTTGGTGATGGTCTCGCGATCGGAACGGCATTACACTACGACCATCGCCGTGGCGCGAAGCGAGAGCCTGCCGTTCACGCCGCGGGACCAGGACGTGGTGAATGCGGCGGCGAGCATGTTTGTCGCATGGGCGCCGATTGCACTCCGCGCCATGGCCGGGGGACGGGATCGACGCGCTGCCCCGCGCGGTTTCCATGAAGTGATTGAGCGGTCGGCCAAGGAGGCTCTCGAGCGCGGCTCTCCGGTCACCGTCGTCGTGCTGCTGGTGCGCGACGCGGTGTTCTTCCCTGGCGCGACGCAACGATGGGTCGCTGGCATGCGAGGGCAACTCCGGCCATTGGATCTCGCCGGAACGCTCGCAGAAGGCGAAATAGGACTGTTGATGCACGACACGACCACCCATCATGCGAAGGGCATCGCTGACCGGCTGCGCGCGATCGTCGGCGGCGTGCCCGGGGCCGGATCGATCCTGATCGGTGTGGCGAGTCGAACACCAGGGGTCGGTCGTGCTGATGGTCTCGTTCGCGACGCGCGAGCCGACGCCCTCGGCGGTGAGCACTCGGGAACGAGCACGAATTCTGGTCTCAGCAACGGGAGGCGGTCGTGATGGCGTTGGGAGACCGTCGTGCGCGCGTTCGTCTCGAAGTCGTTGGCGCCCTCTGGGCCACGCTCGAATTGTCCGAGCCCGCGCGAGTCGTCAACATCAGCCGGGATGGAGCACTGATTACGTCGCCGGTGGCCATGCCCCCCGATTCCATCCAGCCTCTCCACCTGAAGCTACACGGTCACGACATCACCGTGGACGCCCGGGTGCGTCATGTCAGGCGAGTTTCCGGACCCGATGAACCTATCCGGTACCTCGTCGGCGTCGAGTTCTTGTCCATACCTCCGGCGCTCGCTGCCGCCACCGACTGGCCGTCCTCGTAGGACTCCGGTCTCGTCACGGCGCGGAAAGTCTTCCCTGTCAGGTGACTTAGCCCAGATTCGGCCAGACTTTCTAGGATCGGATCGGTTGTGCTTTGAGGACCACCTTCAGGCATAAGCCATTACGTTGTAATAAGTTGCCGTGGAAGAAAAAGGTCTGCCCAACAATGGCGACTTGCTTGCAGCCCGTCACGCCATAAGGCTCAAATCGTGTGCGAGAGCGCCGGGCTCCGTACCTTTCCGAGCACTTTCGGAGGACCTCGAGGGATGGAAGAGCGTCGACGATCCCCACGGCATGAAGTCGGCGGCGAGTTCGTGAACCTTCCCGCCAACATGAGTGTGCGCGTGATCGACATCAGCTCCGCAGGGGTGTTGCTGCAGTCGGCGCATCTGCTCAATCCGGGTGCGCGAGGAAGCCTCCGGTTCACTCTGGCCGGGGCGCCGTTCTCGGCGGACATTCAGGTGCAGCGCGTGTCGACGCCGTCCGAAGCCGGTTCGGGTTATCGCATCGGCGCTACGTTCGTGGGGATGTCGCCGGAGCATCGGCGTCTTATTGAACGGTTCATAAACAATGATTGATGGTGTTGCTGAGACCTCTCATCGCGTAAGCCCGGTCGGCGCGCTACGCCCGCGGTCTCATGTTCAGTTGACCGGCCGCAGTGCCGAGGTCGCCGCGCTCGAGCAGGAGATCGATCGCGTCGCGCGTTCCGACGCCAAGGTGTTGATCACCGGGGAGAGCGGCGTCGGCAAGGAAATCGTCGCCCGCGCCATTCACTCGCGCGGCCCTCGGGCCGGGCACGTCTTCGCGCCGGTCAATTGCGCCGGCCTGCCGGAAACGTTGCTCGAATCTGAGTTGTTCGGCCACGTCAAGGGGAGTTTCACGGGAGCGTATCGCGACAAGCCCGGCAAGCTCGAGACTGCCCACATGGGCACGATCTTCCTCGACGAAGTCGGCGAGATGACGCTGCGAATGCAAGGGCTACTGCTTCGTTTTCTCGAGACTGGCGAGATCCAGAAGGTCGGTGCCGATGGGAGTGGCCGCATCGTCAACGTTCGCGTGATCGCAGCCACGAACCGCGATCTCCGCGAAATGATCAAGCAGGGCACCTTCCGTGAGGACTTGTTCTATCGGCTGAACGTGATTCACATCGTCGTGCCACCGTTGCGCGACCGCCGCGAAGACATCCCGGTACTCGCGAACGAATTCCTGGCGCAGTTCTCGGGGAACCGCGGTCACATCACCGCCATTTCGCCCGAAGCGATGAAGGCCCTCTCGGAATACTCGTGGCCGGGCAACGTGCGCGAGCTCGAGAACGTCATCGAACGACTCGTCGTCACCGTCTCGGGACCCACGATCGAAGTCGAGCATCTGTCTTCCGAGATCCGCTCTTACGACGCAGTGCTGCTTCGTCCGAAGCGCGAGCGACGACGGACGGTTGCCGACGATCTCTACAAACGAATGATCGAGCAGCACGAGTCGTTCTGGACCGCGGTGTATCCGCTGTTCATGGATCGCGAAATCACGCGCGCAAACGTGCGCGAGGTGGTGCGACGCGGACTCGAAGAGGCTCGCGGGAACTATAAGATCGTGGCGCGGTTGTTCAACATGGAGGCCCGCGACTACAAGCGCTTTTTGAACTTCCTGCGGAAGCACGACTGCCAGATCCCGTTCAAGGAATACCGCTAAGCTCAGGCCAAGCGCAGGTCACTGGTCCCACATCCGACATGGCGAGTCGCCTCGGCCGGGGGCGACCGCCATATCCCAGACGTCACTCAACAGTTACAGGCCTTTGCAGTTTTGTGTAAGGCACGCTTGTTGCCAGCTCAGCTGGCAGTGATCAATAACCCTACTGGACTGCGCCTGAAAAGGTGATCGCGCGGTTCAGAGCGGTGAAGCAGGATTCCCAAACGCGGGGGAATGTCTCCTCGACAAGGGATTTCAACTGGCGAACCCACACCCACGGCTGCCGGCGGCTGGTCCTCGCGCCCTCTCTCCTGAGCAACGGCTCGCGTTGCTACGGGTGTATCAGCGCGTACCCGAGAACGCCGGCCCACGCGCCTTTCTCCAGCAGCTGGTCAACCTGATCGATCGCATCATCGACGCGAAGGCCGCGGTGGCGGGCAAGCATGGCGGCGTGTGGGTGCTTGCAGCCGAATCGCGGCCCGATCCGATCCTCGCGGTCCCGATGAATGGTGAGTCGCACACGTTCGATCGCCTCAGTGCCGAACCGGATCTCGGGATCGGTGTCTGGACCACGGGGGATGTCGAGTGGACACTCGTGAGCCTTGCCACGGCGCCGCGCTCGCCGGTGTTTCTCGTGATCGAAGGCAACTGGACTCAATCAGCCCCCGTGTTGCGCGAGCTCGGGCACAGCCTGCTGGCGGGACACGAGCCGGAACCGGTCGCGACGCTTTCGGTCGACGTGTTGACGCATCGACTGACACGCGCGCTCGCAGATACGACCGGACTCGCATCTGTTGCCGACGTCGTGCTCCAGCACGTGGTGCAGGCGGTGCCGAGTCGGATGGCGTCGCTCGCCGTCGCCACGCCCGAGGGTGAACTGTCGATCGTGTCGACGTACGGATACCCACGCGCGCTCGTCGAACATCTGCGAATCGCGCCGGGCGCTGGTGTCATCGGCACTGTATTTCAATCGCGGCTTCCACTTCTGGTCGCCGATGTGTCGGCAACCGCCGGACGTGAGCGACGACGCTCGCGTTATCGCACGAACTCGTTTGCCGTTGTCCCGATCGTCGCGGGCACCGATGCGCTCGGTGTGCTCTCGCTGACCGATCGCATTGCCGAGGGGCCCTACACGCACGATGACGTCGCAGCGGTGCGGACGTTGCTCGCGCCTGTTGCCATTGCGCTCGGTCGCGAGCGCGTGTGGCGCGAGGCGCAAGCGTACGCGCAGGCGGCCGTGATCGATCCCGTGAGCGGTCTCTTCAACCGACGATACTTTCAAGCGCGCCTCGAGGAAGAACTTCATCGCGCGATTCGACAAGCAACATCAGTCGCGTTGCTCATGGTCGACCTCGATGGATTCAAGAGCATCAACGATCGCTTCGGACACATCGCTGGCGACATGGTGATCCGCGACATCTCTGAAATCCTCCGACGCTCTGTGCGCATCTTCGATGTGTGCACGCGTTTCGGCGGCGAGGAGTTCGCGGTGATGATGCCTGGTGGCAACGCGGAGAGCGCGGGGACGATCGCCGAACGCATCCGGCAGCGCGTCGAGGCCTACCAGCGGAGTGAGCCCGATCTCGCGTCGCTCCACGTGACGGCAAGCATTGGAGTCGCGGTGTCGCCGCCCGGTGTGACCGCGCGAGATCTGATCGAACGCGCCGATCGCGCGCTGTATCACGCCAAGCGCGCCGGCAAGAATCGCGTCAGCACAACCGGGCCGGACGGCACCGTCAGGCCGGCCTAGCGCTCAGTTTTCTCGCCAATTCGAGAAATCTTTGCCCGCCCTGTGACAGTCGACGCGGACGTGTCCTCTGCGTGCGCTCCCGATAACAAATTTCGTACTTCGGAGTTAGACAGACGGCGTTTCGCCAATCACAAACTGTAAGTGACTGAAAAATAGATCTATAGGGCTCAAGCCCACATCTAATGTGCCGGCTTTAGTTCCTGGTTTACGAGAATTCTGCGCAAAAACGTGATCTTTGATGGCACTTTTTGCGACTTTACCGTTGACCTTAGTCTCTCCAAAAAGGCAGACTTATTCCCGACCTCATTATCTGAGAATTGGAGAAGACGTCGCGATGTCGAGCTTTTCTGTCCCACGGATAAATAAGAACCTTCCCGTCCTGCTCGGCGAGAGCCCTGCGATCGTTGCGTTGCGTCGCGAGATCGAAGCGGCTGCCAGAACCGACGCCAAAGTGCTCGTGCTGGGGGAAACCGGTGCGGGCAAGGAAGTCGTCGCGCGCCTCATCCACGAACACAGTTCACGTGTCGCGCGTGCGTTCGTCGCGGTGAACTGCAGTGGGATTCCGGAGACGCTGCTCGAGTCAGAACTGTTCGGACACGCGCGCGGAAGTTTCACCGGAGCGTACCGTGACAAGCCGGGCCTCGTTCGACAGGCCGATCGCGGCACCTTGTTCCTGGACGAACTCGGCGAGATGAGTTTGCGCATGCAGGCGGTGTTGCTTCGCTTCGCCGAGACCGGAGAGATCCAGACAATCGGCGTCGACGGAGTGACCGGCCGTTCGGACGTGCGTCTGATCACGGCGACGAATCGCAATCTACGCGAGCGGATCGACGCGGGTGTCTTCCGCGAGGATCTCTACTTCCGTTTGAACATCATCCAGATTCACGTGCCGCCACTCCGCGAGCGAGCCGAGGACGTACTGCTGCTGCTCCAACACTACCTGCGGCGGGCCGCCGATACGCATCGGCTGCATTGCCCCGAGCTGACGGCGGACGCTGAACAGCTGCTGGTGGCCTACGGCTGGCCGGGCAACGTGCGCGAACTGAAGAACCTGGCGGAGCGCCTCGTCGTCCGCGAATGGGATCGCGCGATCACAGCTGATGATCTGCCGATTGAGATTCGCGGAGGCCGCGAAACTGCGCCGACGGTGTCGGTACCGAACGTGTCGTTCGTACCGGACCAGAACGCGACCGCGCCGCGTCGCATCGATCGGGGTTCGGGCACGGCCGATCGACTGTGGGAGCGCCTGATCGCTGGTGAGAGCTTCTGGACGGTCGTTCACCAGCCGTTCAAGGCTCACGAGCTGACGCGCGATGATCTCGCGGCGTTGATTCATCGTGGACTCGAGCACACGCGCGGGAGCTATCGTGCCCTGCTTGGCGTGTTCGGTTTGCCGCCGACCGACTACAAGCGATTCCACGCGTTTCTCTATCAGCAGAACTGCAATCTGCCGGTCGGTCCGTACCGCACCGCCCGCGCCTCGATGCGTCGTCAGGATCGGCCCTCGTCCGCGTACACGCCGGCGTGCTGAACTAGTCCGATCACATCTCGCATCACGCACGCTCCTCTTCGAGGAGCGTGCGGACACCTCTCTCCGCGTCGTCCAGATCGAAGTCGTACATCAGCGCGTGTTCGAACGCCGCGAAGAATCGCGACGCGAGGACGTCGTGCACCGGATCGTTCAGGTACGCCTGCAGCCCGGCGATGTCGTCGAACTCGATGACCGCCGCATGTGAATAGTCGATTCGCATCAGCTGTTCGTACGGCCGGCCGTGCGTCACGCGTCGACCCACTCTCGCACGACGGACCGAAGGGATCTCCGTTACCGCCGCGGTAAACGCATCCGCCAGCCGTTGCCGTTCGCCAGTGTCGAGACCCGGCTTCGGCGTGAACAAGATAACGTGAACGATCACCGGTGTCGTTTCCGTGGATTTTGCCCGGGTGCGGTCTTGCGCGGTGTTCGCGGTCGATCGGATCGCGTCTCGATCTGCGGCTTCGTGCGGTCGGAGCGGTTGTCAGTCTGGTGCTCGCCCTGCGCCCGCTGTTTGCGCGCGAACCGTTTCTGACGACGTGCCTGATTGCGTTCGCGCGCCGCGGTCTTGAACGATTCGCGTCGATCCCGGTGATCGCCGCCAGGGCGCCAGCTGCGATGGCGGCGCTCGAGTGGGCGGTCGCGTTCGGCGCGGGCGTCTTCGGGAGAGGCCCAGAGTTTGCCGCGCGCGAACCACTTCATCTCAGCATCAGGGTGCTTCTCCTGGATGCGTCGGAAGGTAGGCAGGAGATCCTCGCGATCGGCCGCACGAAAGGCGGTTGGTAAACCGCCGGCGAGAATCGTCCAGTAGGCAAATCGCGGAGGCATCGATCACACCGTTCCGAGTCGCTTCAACTTCTCGACGAGCGTCGTGCGTTTGATGCGCAGTAACTCGGCGGCGCGGTTTCGATTCCCGCCGGTGCGATCCAGGGAACGTCGAATGAGGTCGCGTTCGATCGCGGCGAGATACGCGGGCAAGTCGAGCCCGTCTTCTGGAAACTCGACGCTTGGTGTGGCGGTTGCGGGCGGCGTCACCTGCAGTTCGGCCGGCAAGTCTCCGCTGTCGATCTCCCTGCGTCCGCCGCTGAGCGCGACCGCGCGCTCCATCGCGTTCTCGAGCTGACGGACGTTTCCCGGCCAGTGGTACGCCATCAAGGCCCGCATCGCCACCTGGGATAGTTGCATCTGCGATCCCGGCGCGAACTTTTCGAGAAAGTGTTTGACGAGCACCGGAATGTCTTCGCGCCGATCGCGCAGCGGCGGCAGATGAATCGGGATCACGTGGAGGCGGTAGTAGAGGTCCTCACGGAACGTTCCCTCCGCCACCATCTTCGCCAGGTCGGAATTCGTCGCGGCAATGACTCGCACGTCGACTTTGATCGTCTGGCTGTCGCCGACACGCTCGAACTCGCGCTCCTGCAGCGCTCTCAGCAGCTTCATCTGCAGCGCATTGCTCATCGTGCCAACTTCGTCGAGGAACAGCGTGCCTTTGTGCGCTTGCTCGAAGCGGCCTTGTCGTGCACCAACCGCACCCGTGAACGCCCCACGAACGTGGCCAAACAGCTCGGCCTCGAGCAATGTCTCGGGAATCGCGCTGCAGTTCAGTGCGACGAACCGATACGCTCGCCGCGCACTGTTGTGATGAATGGCGCGCGCGACCACTTCTTTGCCCGTTCCAGTCTCACCCGTGATCAGGATGGTGCTGCTCGAGCGCACGACCGTCTCGAGCACGTGAAACAGTTTTTGCATCGGGCGGCTGTGCCCGAGGATGCCCTCGAACTGATAGCGCTGTTCGAGCTGTGAGCGGAGATAGGCGTTTTCCGAGGTGAGCCGGCGCTGCTCCATCGCCTTCTGCAGCACGTGAATCAGCTCGTCGAACTGAAAGGGCTTGGCGATGAAATCCGACGCGCCACGCTTGATCGCGTCAACCGCGTCTTTGACGGTGCCATAACCGGTAATCACGATTGCGACAATGCCCGGGTAGCGCTCTCGGGCCGCCTGAATGACGCGGGCCCCGTCGATGCCGGGGAGCCGCAGGTCCGTGATGATGATGTCGAACGCGAATTGGTCCAGAAAAGCCAAGGCGCGTTCGCCGCTCTCTGCCTCCACGACCTCGAACCCCCGTTCGGCGAGCCGTTCCGCCATCAGCCCCCGCAGGGTCGCCTCGTCATCGACGAAAAGCAGGTGTGGAGCCGCGGCGGACATGGGGCGCCAACATATTGACACAAGGGCGCCTAAGGATCAGTAGGCTCCAGCCGATACAGGCTTTGAAGGTCACTGAGAGGGTCTCCGTGTTGGGGACCCGTGGACACATTACTCGGGCCGTCACACACGGCCTCACTTGAGCGCTTATGGACCGCCAGACCCTGTCAATCATGAAGGCGTGCGAGGCTGTCGGAGTCAGCCGACGCACAATCTACAACTGGATTTCCGCCGGGAAGGTCGAATACGTTCGGACCGCCGGTGGGTCCATTCGTATCTTCGCCGACACCCTCTGGCGCGACGGCGCGTCGCCGGCTCGCTCTGAGAACCAGCGCGAGTCAGGGACCGCCCCAGAGACCCACGCCTGAGCGTGTCGTCTCCCGTCGTCGGCCCTGACGCCGACCAGTCCCAGCGAGACCGCGAGCTGCAGGCGCTCTATCATCGCCTGAACAACCAGCTCGGGGTCGTGCTGGCCCAGGCGGAGCTCCTCGAGTCGAAGGCCGCGGACGATTCCACGCGGAGTCGCGCGGCCCAACTCGTGGCCAGCACGCTTGCGGCCCTCGTCACTGTTCGCGAACTCCGTCAAAAAATCGCTCCTTTCAGCGAGCCGCCGGCTTAGTACGAGACACGGAGCACGCGAACGCCTCTCAGTTGATCCGTTCGAACACACCAAGTCAAAACCGTAATTCGAGTGTCAGGAAGTTGGCGACACCCGCCAGGAATCCGTCAATCAGTTGGCGACTCGAGCCAAAAACAGCGCTGACGGCATCGCAGAATCTGCCATCTTTAAGGACTTCAAATACCGCAAAAACAGCAACTTAGGGGAGATTCCCGCACGATGTTTCACTATGATGCGCGCGGGTTCCTTGAGTTGGTACCGCGGTTGCCTTAGTTGGCGCCGGAGGTCACACTCATGCGCCCCCAGATTAGTTCGGACAACCCGCGGGTCATCGCCGGCATCCCATTCGTCGAGCAGCTGGCCCGTCGAGTCGCGGCAACCATGCCCCATTCAATCGATATCGGCGACCTGGTGCAGGATGGGGTCATCGGTCTGATCGACGCGGCTCACCGCTTTGACGAGGCGCGTGGGATCAAGTTTGAAACGTTCGCGGAGAGACGGATTCGGGGCGCCATGATCGATGCGTTGCGCAAGGACGCCTGGCCGCGCGGCGTTCGCCGGCAGCGACGTGAGCTTGAAGCGGCGCGCGAGGAATTGCGGCGCGAGTTGGGGCATGAGCCGTCACTCGCCGACTTGGCCGCCAAGATCGGGTCCGACGAAAAACGTCTGGGTCGCACGATCGTCCGGATCAATGCGATCGAGTCGACGTCACCCCTTGCCAACAACGAGAACCTGGACGAGTCGACGCTCCCGACCGCATTGATTCCTTCCGAGCCGGAGCAGCCCGACGAAGCGTACGAACGACAGGAAACGAAAGAGCGTGTGTGCGCCGCCATCGCGTCGCTTCCGCCGCGTGAGCAGAAAGTGATCGGCCTCTACTACTACGGTGAGGCCACGATGAAGCAGATTGGCGCAGAAATCGGTGTCAACGAGTCACGCGTCTCGCAGTTGCACGCACGCGCGATTCGCCGGCTCCGCGATGCGCTCGGCGCGATGATGACGAACGCGGACGCGGTGAAGGTCATGCGCACCGCGATCCTCGAATTCCAGCAGAAACCAAAGATGGCGAAGGCAACGCTCAACAGCGGCTGGGGGAACGGCGAGGCCGTCGCTGCCGGGCCTGCCGTGGTCGTGAACTACGCCAGCGCCTCGCGGACACTGCGCAACAAGTCGGCGAGCCGGAAGGGTTTGGCCAGCCAGCGACAGCCGCTTTCCTCGAGAAAGCGTTCGGCGTCGGCGCCGGCCACGTCTCCGGTGACGAAAATGACGCGGCGCGCCAGCGCCGGTGTCGCGGCGGCGATCGCGCGGTAGAGCGAGATGCCGTCGACGCGCGGCATCTTGAGATCGCAGATCACGACGTCGTAATTGTTCTGACGCACGCGGGCGAGGGCCTCCTCGCCATCGCCCGCGTGGTCCACGTTCAATCCCGCTTCAATCAACGCCTCACCCACCGCTGCTGCGAGGGCCCGTTCGTCTTCGACGAGCAGGACCGACGCACCCGCAGCCGATTCACTGAGCGGAGCCATCCGCTTGACCGATTTGGCGGCGCTCTCCACCGTGACCGGCAGCTCCACGGTGAACGAGGCTCCGCCCGTTTCCGGTGAGTCGACGCGGATCGAGCCGCCGTGTTCCTGCACGATCGCATAGGCGACCGTGAGCCCGAGCCCCGTGCCCTTTCCGGTCTCCTTCGTCGTAAAGAACGGATCGAAGATCTTGCTCTTCACATCGCCCGGGACGCCCGGGCCATCGTCGGTCACCTGCAGCACGACGGTCGCGCGCTCGGCCTCGTGCCAGGTTCGCAGAACAAGCGATCCGCGCCCGTTGGCCGCAAGCATCGCCTGCTCGGCGTTGATGACGAGATTCAGCAGGACTTGTTGGACCTGGTGTGCGTCGGCGAGCACCGCCGGAAGTCCCGACGCCAGCGCCATGACGACGTCGATGTTCGTGATGTGCTGTCCGTACGCGCGCAGGGCGATGGTCTCGCGCACGACCTGGTTCAGATCGACGAGCGCTCGTGTGGACTGCCGCTTCCGCGAAAACGTCAGGAGATTGCGGACGATTCGCGCTGCGCGCTCGGCTTCACCGCGAATCACAGCGACACCGCGGCGGGCCGTTTCGTCGAGTGAACGTTCGGCCAGCCGCTCGGACCAGCTCAGGATCGTCGCCAGCGGGTTGTTCAACTCGTGGGCCACACCCGAAATCGTTTGGCCGAGAGCGGCCATTTTTTCTGCCTGCAACAGCTGCTGGTAGAGATCACGCGATTGATCGTCGAGCTTGCGTCGTTCGCTGACGTTGCGGATCAACGCTTCGACATGTGACGCAGGCGAGTCGGGGCTCGAGTCGGCTCGCGCGGTGACCTCGACCCATACCGCATCTCCGTCGAGACGCCGCAGCCGCAGGAGGTAGTCGGTGACCGCGCCCTCGTTCAGCAGCCGACCGAAGAACGACGCTCTCGATGCCTCGTCGATGAACCGCGCCGCGGCGAAGGGCGCGACCTGACGCTCGGGCGTTTCCGGGGTGTAGCCCAGGATCAGCTTGAGATGGGGGTTGGCGGCGATCGTCGTCGACGGGCCGTTCGGATCGGCGCTGAGCTCGCCGATGAACACGCCTTCGTGGACGGCTTCGAAGAGCCGCGCGAACGTGTTCGCGCGATGTTGCTGCGGCGAGGCGTGCCGTGAATTGGTCACGACGGCACGATTATAGGCCTCGCCGCGGCCGAGCCCCGCTCCCGCGTCAGCTCCGCGACGACGGGCGCGGCCGAGGCGTTGGGGTGGACGAGGGGAAATGCGAACCGTATTTCTTGTCGATGGCCGCTCGAATCTGAGCGACCGAGTTCCCTGCGTTGAACAAGGTCATGGCGTCTCGCCCCACGTCCAGGCAGATCGCGCAGCCGATGCCATGCGTATCCCACTCGGTGACGCGACCGTTCGCCGCCCGCGCTTTCACGAAGCAATCGTGATTGCCGTTGTGGCCCACCCGCTCGCACCCGCAGTAACACGGCACGTACTGCAGCACCTCCGGGTGATGAGCCGCGAACTCGTAGACCTGCTGGACCATCGGCATCGGCCGCGACGGCGAGAAACTCACCTGCGGGAGCGGTGGGATCGGTCCCGTGTGCGCCTTCATCGGCGTCACCGGTTTCGGAGCCGTCTGTGCGGTTCCGTGCGCATGTTGACCCGCCACCAGCGACACGGTGAATGTCAAAGCGAGAAGAATGGTGCCAGCAGCGAGAGAGAGTCGTGGAGCCATGGACCTCATCCTAGCACTTCATGGGGCCGCCCCTCATGTGTGTAGCGGATACCCATTCAGACCGATAACCTCGACAGTTGGGGAATGGCGGCCGCTCGCTGCGAGCGAACCTGCCATTAGGTGTGCGAGGACGCATGCGATTGATTGGTCGCAACGACGCCTTCTTGATGATCGGGCTGACCGTTGCGCTGTTCGTCATCTTCTCGGGACCTGTCGCGCGGCTGCTGGATTACGTGCGCGAGGTCGAAAAGGTCCACGGCTTACAGCTCCTGCCGGCGCTGGTCATCCTGGCCACAATCTTCAGCTTTCATCAACTGCGGAAACGGCAGGAGATTCGTGCGGAGGCGATGAGCGTCGCGAAAGCAGCGACCGAAGCCACCGAGCGCGCGGCCGAACTCTCGCGCCTGGTTGCGTTCGGCCACGCGCTCGCGCGGACGATGGACAGCCAGTCGCACGACTCGATCAAAGCTGCCATGGCCGCGCACATCCCGCTGCTCGCCCCGGCGCGCGACGCGTGGGTGATGACTCGCACGCGTGCCGGTGTGTGGGAGTCGCTAGTGGCCGTCGGCGATTTGTCGCCGGGCGATCGCGAGCGTGCGGCGCGCCGGGCGCTGGGTGAGGCCGACCCGTTCGTCGGCCCGACGCCGAGCGAGATTTGTTTTCCGATGATCATCGGCGGCACGCCCGAAGGTGTACTCGGCGTGGCGCCGGAGCCGGCGCTCACGGACCATCAGCGCAGCGTTCTCACGGCTGCGGCCGCTTTGCTTGCGGTCTCACTGAAGAACGCCGAGCTCTTTCGAGAGATTCGCGAGAACAGCGTTCGCGACGGCCTGACCGGCTGCTTCAACCGAACGCACGCGCTCGAAGTGCTCGACTCGGAATTGCGGCGCGCGCGGCGCTCGAAATTGCCGCTGTCGCTGCTGATGTTCGATCTCGACAACTTCAAGAACATCAACGATCGCCACGGCCATCTCTGCGGCGACGCTGTGCTGGCGGCCATCGGCGCGATCATGAAAGCCGAGCTCCGAGGCAGCGACATCAAATGCCGGTACGGCGGTGATGAGTTCATGGTGATCCTGCCCGACACACCAGTTGCGGGTGCGCGCCAGGTCTGCGACAACCTTCGCCGCGCGATCACGGAGCGCCCGGTGGTCTGGAATGACGGGCACATCGCGGTCACCGCCAGTTTCGGTGTCTCGGCCGTCAACACCGCCGATCACGATCCGAGAACGGCGATTTCCCGCGCGGACGCGGCGTTGTATCGTGCGAAGCAAGTGGGCCGCAACGCGATTCAGGTCGAGGAGCAGAATCCCGCGCTGGTCTAACCGGCGCGTTCGATCACGCTGAACGCGGCGTCGTCACGCCTTCGCGCGAGCTATCCGGATCCTGCGTCGGTCCCAACGCAAACGTCATCGTTCCTGCCAGAACGAGGTGTCCGTCGACCCGAGCAAAGCCGTACAGCTGACCCATCCGGCTGCGCAGGCGTTTGACCCGGGCCTCGATCTCCACCATGTCGCCCGGGCGCACGGGACGTCGGTAGCGAACGCGCTCGATCCCCATGAAGAGCGGAAGCTTGTTCCGGTTCTCGGGCTTCGAAAGGATCAGGATCGCCCCGACTTGAGCGACGCATTCGGTCAGGAGGGTCGGCGGCAATCCCGGCGGCATGCCGGCCTGGCGCGACAGGCCGTGATCGTTCAAAGACACGTTCTTGATGCCCACGATCCGCTTGTCGGGTTCGAGCTCCGTGATGCGATCGACGAGCAGGAACGGGTACCGGTGGGGCAGAATTCGCTCGATCGCACGCAGATCCAGCGGCAGCGTCAGGGACTCCATCAATGGGCCAGTATAATTCGCTTAGCGCCCTCGGGCCGCTCCACCCTCGATGACGGAGTCCTCTCCGGAACACAGCCCTGACCCCACGCCTGCGGCCGCCGGTCGCGCGCCGAGCGATACCGAGCTCCTCTCCACGCTTTTCGAGCTCGGTCGCGAGGTCACATCGGTGCTCGATCTCGACGAGCTGTTGGCCAAGATCCCGCAACTAATCGCGCGACTGACGCGGTTCAGTGCCTTCTCCGTGTATCTGCTCGACGAACGAAAGCAGGATCTCCGGATCGCCTACGCCGTCGGGTATCCCGAGGAGGTGCTGCCGCATCTCCGGCTGGCCGTCGGTCAAGGCGTCGTCGGCGCCGCGGTAGAAGAAGGCCGTCCGATCTTGGTCAACGACATCCGCAAGGAGCCGCGGTACAAGGGGCCGCTGCGCAACATGCTGTCGCAGCTCGCGGTTCCGCTGCGCCGCAAGGGCCGGGTGATCGGCGCGCTGAATCTGCTGGATGAGGCCGAGGGTGCGTTCACGACGCAGGACGAAGCGCTGCTGCGGCAGTTCGGCGCCCACGTGGCGGTTGCGATCGAGAACGCGCGTCTCTTCGAGTCGGAACGCCACTACGTCGACACGCTCGAAACGCTCGCCGAAATTGGTCGGGAGATGTCGTCGATCCTCGATCTCGACGCATTGCTCACGCGGATCGCCAGCCTGACCAAGCGTCTGATCGACTACCGCACGTTCGGCATCCTGCTGCTCGACGAGGCGAGCGGCGAGCTCGAGCTGAAGATGGCCGTCAGGTACGGGCAGGGCGCGGAGTCGAAACAGTTCCGCCTCGGCGAAGGCCTGGTCGGCTGGGCCGCGCTTCACAAGGAGCCGGTGATCGTCTCGGATGTGTCACAGGATCCGCGATACATCAACCTGGTGCCGGACGCTCGATCCGAGCTCGTCATCCCGATGCTCATCAAAGATCGATGCATCGGCGTGTTCGATCTCGAGAGCCCCGAGCTCGCCGCCTTCACCAAAGAACACAAGGAGCTGTTGACTCTCCTCGCCAGTCAGGCGGCGGTTGCGATCGACAACGCGCGCTTGTACGAAGAGGTGCGCCGCAACGAAGAGCGGATCGAGAAGGAGCTGCGGTTCGCGCAGCGCGTGCAGGTCGCACTGCTGCCGACGGAGCTGCCGAAGACGTGGCCCGGCGTGGATGCGGCCGCGCGGCTCGAACCGGCGCGCGAGCTCGGAGGCGATCTGCACGACTTTCTCGCGCCCGAGGCGAACACGCTGGTCGTCGCCGTCGGCGACGTGTCAGGCAAGGGGGCGCCAGCCGCGCTGTACGGCGCATTCGCGGCAGAGCAGGTCCGTTCGCGCACGATGCGGCGACGGTTCACGCCCGAGCGCTTCAGTGTTGCCGGTGTGCTGCAGGCGATGAACATGATCCTCCACGAGCGTCATCTCGAGGAGTACTACTGCACACTGTGCTACGCGCTGTTCGATTTCGCCCACCGCTCGGTTACGTTGTCGAACTCCGGGCTGCCATACCCGATCCGATGCACGCGCGGGACATGCGGTCAGATCGAGCTGCCCGGCGTTCCGCTCGGATCGTTTCCGGCGATCACCTACGATCAAGTGACACTCGATCTCGAACCTGAGGATCTGTTCGTGTTCTGCACGGACGGCATCTTCGAGGCGGTCAATCCTCAGGGCACCGAATTCGGTGCGCGTCGGGTGTGCGAGATCGTCGAAGAGATGCGCTCCCGCCAGGCCCGCGACATCGTCAATGCGATTTTCGATGCTGTGGTGACCTTTCGTGAGACCGCGCCGCAGCTCGACGACATGACGGCGGTCGTCGTGAAGATCGCGCTCACCGGTGAGCGGGTCACAAAGAAGCTGAACCCGGCGAGGAAGACGTGAACGAGATGGTCGCGCGCGGGTCGTGAACGAAACAGGGAGCCGGGGTGCGGCGATGCCAGCGCCTGCCTGAAGTAACGCACCTCGGTGACCCGGCGCGACCGACCATCAATCCTTCAAGACGCATGCCCGCGCGGATCGCGCGAAATCACTGAGAAAAATCGCGACCCATCGTGCGACGACGTCCTCGACGGGGGGCACGATCCCGCTCTCCCCCGGGGACACCGAGCGCTCGCGGCCATGTCCTCGCAGTAGAAACGAGCCCCACCCGACCGCGGCTCAATAGGTGTTCAGGTATCGATCGATCTCCCAGTGGGAGACCTGGCGGATATAGCCGTCCCACTCGGCGCGCTTGGCGGCGAGGAAGTGGTCGAAGATGTGATCGCCGAGCGTCTCGCGCATCAGAGCGCTCTTTTCGAACTCATCGAGCGCTTCGTTCAGGCTTCCGGGCAACTCGTCGATTCGAAGATGCCGGCGCTCTCGATGGCTCATCTTGTAGATGTTCTTGTTGACCGGCGGTCCAGGATCGAGCCGCTGCTCGATGCCGTCCAAACCCGCGCGCAACATGACCGCGAACGCGAGATACGGGTTACATGAAGGATCCGGCATTCGCAGCTCGATGCGCGTCCGCTGCCCGCGCGCGGCAGGCACGCGAACCAAGGGGCTCCGGTTTCTCGTCGACCACGCGATCGCCGTCGGTGCTTCGTAGCCGGGCACGAGTCGCTTGAACGAGTTCACGAGCGGGTTCGTCACCGCACACAGGGCACGTGCGTGCTTCAGCAGTCCGCCGATGTAGTGCAGGCACGTCTGGCTCAATTCACCTTCGCCCCGCTCGTCGAAGAAAACGTTCTTGCCTTTGGCAAAGAGTGACTGGTGCGTATGCATGCCCGATCCGTTCACTCCGAAGACGGGCTTGGGCATGAACGTCGCGTGCAGGCCATTGCGGTTGGCGACGTTCTTTACGACGAACCGAAAGGTACTGACGTTATCCGCGGTCGTCAGCGCATCGTCGTGACGGAAATCGATTTCATGCTGACCCGGCGCGACCTCGTGGTGCGCCGCCTCGACGTGAAAGCCCATCTGCTCGAGCGCCAGAATGATCTCGCGCCGGACATCCTCGCCGAGATCGACCGGCGTGAGGTCGAAGTAACCGCCCGAGTCGTGGGTCTCGGTCGTCGGTTCACCCGTCGTGCGGCGCTGGAAGAGGAAGAACTCGGCTTCCGGCCCGGCCTGCATGCTGAAGCCTTTTGAGGTGGCCACGGCGATCGCCCGCTTGAGCATCGATCGAGGGCATCCCGCGAACGACGTTCCGTCGGGGTTGGCGATATCGCAAATGAGGCGCGCCACACGTTCCGAACCGGCGTAGCTCCAGGGAAAGATCTGAAACGTGCTGAGGTCCGGCTTCAAGTACATGTCGGACTCCTCAATCCGGACGAATCCCTCGATGGACGAGCCGTCGAACATGATCCGCCCCTCGAGCACTTCTTCGAACTGCCGGTCGGGCACCTCCACGTTCTTGATGACGCCGAGAATGTCCGTGAACTGGAGGCGCATGAACTTCACTTTTTCCCGCTCGGCGCGCTCCAGAATCCGGGCCTTCGGGTCATCCTTCGGCATGAGCGTGATTATGCCAACTTTCCGACGGCCTCCACCGTCTGACTAGCTGAATGGGCGGTGAGGATGCACCGCCACGATGGAGGAGTTCCATGAAGAAGTTCGTGATCGGCGGCCTGGCGATCGCGACGGTGGTCATAGCGGCATTCGTGCTGGCGCCGCGAGCATCTGCGCAGCGCGACCGCGTGTTCCGCCAGGGGCAGTTCGACAATCTCGTGATCGAGGGTGCCGGATCGTCGATCGGCATCTCGGTCCGAGAACTGAACGCGGACGATGTCGCGAAGACGAAGGTCCAGCAATCCGATGGGGTGTTTGTCGAAGATGTTCGGGACGGGACGCCTGCGGCGAGGGCCGGGCTCAAGTCGGGCGATGTCATCGTGGACTTCGACGGCGAGCGTCCCCGAAGCACGCGGCACTTTACTCGACTCGTGCGCGAGACGGCGCCGGGACGCGCGGTGAAGATGACGATCGTCCGCGATGGCGCGCGTCGCACCCTCGACATCACGCCGGAAGGGCGCGGAGCGTTTGGCGGTCTTCCGGACGCCGCCCTGCGTGCACTCCCTCGTGATTTCCAGTTCAACTTCGACGGTCAGCGATTCAATCTGTGGGACGGTCCGTTCGGATCGGCCGGGCGCCTCGGCGTCGTCGTCGTGCCGATGAGCGACCAGCTGGCTGATTACTTCGGGGCACGAGATGGCGTGCTCGTGTCTGAAGTTCGTGCGAATACGCCAGCCGCAGCCGCGGGCCTGAAAGCGGGCGATGTCATCACGGCAGTCAACGGGCGCTCCATCATGAGTCCGCAAGACGTCGTGAACGAGATTCGCGACGTGAAGCCAGGCGGATCCGTTGATCTGCGCGTGATGCGGGACCGCAAGGAGCTGACGCTGAAGGCCTCGTTCCCCGAACGGAATCGTCAGACGGCGGGCGGCCAGGCGATCTAGCGACCGTTTCTAACCCTCAGCCGCCTTCTCAAACGTCTCGACCGAGTTCGCTACGCTCGCGGCCGGCCACGGCGCGAGCGTAGCAGCCAACTGCGCTGCCACCAAACGCGCGATAGCCTGTCTGGTCTCGTCAGTCTCGCCCCCTTGCGGCACTTCAATCGCCAGCACGCCCACACACCGCTCGGCACCGAGCATCGGCGCAACCATCGCGGCTCGCGACGTCCCCTCGCCGCTGACGATCTGCAGCGTCCCGGATCGCCACGCGACCGCGGTCGCGTTGAACCCACTGCGATGAATGCGTCCGAGCCGATGGAGCGCCGTTGATTCGTAGCCAAATGCCGACGCGGCAATCAGCTCCTCACCCGCCGCCATCCAGACGACCACTCCTGACGCGCCGAGCGCCGACGCGGCGCTCGACAGGAGCGGCTGGAGTTCCTGCGCGTCGGTAATCTGTCCAATCGCGGTGCAGACATCGGCGGTCTGACGAAGGTCGTCCGCGTGAGGACTGAGCGATGCGGCGGCGAGCGGATGCAGTGGCGGCCGCGGCGGTTCCTTTGCCTCGGCGATCGAGAGAACGGCGGGAACTGCTGTGGTCATTGGCTCCGCCGCCGCGAGCTTGGGGACTCGGACCAGCACCACGAGGCCGAGCAGCCACGTCGCTGCCGCCCCGCCGATCACGGGCCAGACCTGTTGAAGAATGGCGGCCCGACTGACGTCGATGGCCGACAACTCCGCCGATCGAAAGTCGTTCAGTGTTGACGACATTCGATTCAACGTTTGCTCTGCCTCGGTCGAAATCAGCTCGGCGGCCATCAAGTCCTGGCCGAGCCGCACGTGATCCCGCGCCTTGATCTCGATGCGGGCGAGTGCGTCGGCGCCCGCGCGCAGGGATGTCAGAGTCTCTTTGGACCGCGAGGCGTAGACGTTCAGATCGATCTCGGTGATCTCGTCGGTCACCGATGCAAGAAGCGTCGACACCTCATTGGCGGCGGCGTAAGTTCCGCTGATGACGAGGTACGATCGTTGGGCATCGCGAATGTTCTGAAGCGTGAGCGAGAGTGCGTCGACGCGATGGCTCGTGACCAGGGCGGATCGTCCGAGCTCGTCGATGTGGCGCGCCTGAAACGCAGAGAACGCGGCGGCAGCCCCACCGATGACGAGAAGCAGAATCAGCAGCAGCAGTCGAGCCCAGCGCCTCGCCATACGCACAGCAAGGATAACGCGACAGACGCCTCTGCGCGGTGCGATCAGAACTCGATATGCATATCGGGCACGTGATCAAAACTCGATATGTGTCTGGAAGAGCAGACGGTTTTCGTCGAGACGCTCTGGCGCGTCGTACGACACGCGTTCGTTCGTCGCCACGAAACCGACCCGCGTCCTGGTCCGCACGAACCAATACGCCGCGCCCGCAATGACACGATGCTGCTGGCTCGTGTCCAGCGACTGATCGGCCTCGAACCCGTCATAGCGGAAGATGCCTGCCAGCCCTGACGGTCCCTGGCGCGGCTCGACGAACATCGACCATCCGCTTCGATCGATGTCGCGTGGGTCGACAGCCACCGGACTCTCCGTCGCCGCGAGTCGTTGAATCGTGGCTACCACACGCGGACGCTCGTAGCTGCCCATCACGATTCCGAGACGCCGCGGGCGATCGTCGGCATACCATCCAGCGTTGTAGAAGCCAGATACGCGGATGCCGTGCAGAAGGCCGCGATTGGCGAACGGCCGGACGGTGAGACGTCCCTGAACGCTCTTGTACTTGTTGGTGTCGGGCTGCGTGAACCCCTCGCCGTTGAAAATGCCTCCGTGCGCCTCTCCCCAGCCATGCGGCAGCGTCACGAAGTAGCTCGCGCCGAAATCTGCCGATCCAGGAATCAGTGCTTCGCGCTCCGAAAACATCGTTCCTTGCACTCGATAGCGGTTGACGCTCTCTTCGAAGTCGAGCCATGGCGTCTGATGCAGTCCGAACCGAGCCCACGATCCCTGTAGCCCGAGGTTATCGAACTGCGCAAACGCGTACTTCATGCGGACTGTCAGACTGCCCGACAGGCTGCCGTCGGTGATGCGCCGGATGTCGGGCGTCACACGGAACCGCACGTTCTTCATGACCTGCGCGTTGATGTTCAAGTACGCGCGCGTCACATCGAACGTGTTCAAGCCATCTCGGTTTTCCAACTCCGCCGCATATTGCAGGTAGGAGAGCACGCCGACTCGTACGATCGGATACTCGGGCTCGGGCGGGGCCTGCGCCGGTGCTGTTTGCGCCAGCAGCGCGGTAGTGGTTGAAACGGAGATCGTGAAGGCCAGCAGCGTCGTCCGCGTCATATCGCGGTTACTTATACGACGCGGAGGTTTCTGATGGGTATCTTGAACGTAACGTCTATGTAAACGGCCTCATCGAGGGGGCGGAGTTGACGCCCCCCGACGAATGATCGCGTAGGTAGGAAGTCCGATCGCCTTGAATCTCTCGGCGACGCCTCGTGCGGGTTCCTCGTCGAGTTGTTCTGCCTGGTACTTGATCTTGATGTAGCCGCTGAGCGCCGACTTGACCGCTGGATCGGCGAGCGTGGTCTGGTCCATGTAGAGGCAGTTCTTGCACCACGTTGCCCACATGTCGATGAGCACTGGCTTCTGTTCGCGCTCGGCTGCTGCCAGTCCGTCAGCAAGCGAAGCGTACCAGCCGGCCTTGAGCTGCTCCTGGACGCTCGACTGCACCTCGCGCGCATCGACCCACCGGTCCGCGAACAAGCCGTACGCGAGATAGCCGTAGTAACCCGCCGTCGCGAGTATGAGCACACCGAACGCCTGTTTGACTCGCACCATCCACGCGCCTGGCTTCGGCAACGCGGTGATACCGGCACCGGCGATCGGCCAGGGGACAGCCATGCCGACACCAAGCAGGAATGGCAGACCGAGCGCGAGCACTGTGCCCTTCGCGTACAAGTCACTCGAGAACAGCACCACCTGAATCACGACGGGTGCAACGCAGGCGCCGGCCAGGAGCGCCGCAATAGCCCCCATGCCAAACGCGACCGCCACACTCCCTCGTGCTGCGCCTGTGCCCGCAGCGCCGGCCCAGCGCGAGAAGTCGATGGTGATCACGTCGAACATAGCCAAGGCGAGGACGGCGAACACAACCGCAATGGCGACGTTGAACCAGGGTGAGGCGTTGATCGTACCGAACGTACTGGCCGTCGTGATGACGATGACGCCAAGAATGCCGTAGACCAGCGCCATCGCTGCGCCGTACACGGACCCGAGCAGAAACCCTCGTCCGCGCGAACCGGCGTGCGCGCCTGCGCCGATGATTGCGAGATTGATCGGAATCATCGGCAGCACACACGGCGTCAGATTCAGCGCGAGGCCGCCAAGAAACACGATCAACAAGATCGCGAGCGGACCGCGTCCCTCGAACCAGCCCGTCTCGGTCACACCGTTTTCGGCGTTGCGGATGAACGTCAGGAAGTCATCGGTGTTCTGGTATCCGCCAGTGGTCGCAAGGACCTGAAAGTCCTTCAGCTGCGTGACGCCGGCATTGTCGGAGGGAGCAGCGGGAGCAGCGGGTCGCTCGGCACCCGGCGCCGTCGGTGCGCTGCCGCTGCCGAACGCAATTCGATCGAACACCTCGCGATGCTGACGCGAGGGACTGCCCGTCGCACTGACAGGCACCGTCCAGCGGAAATCCGCCGTCGCAGGCGGATAGCACAGCCGGTCGTCGCAGGCTTGATACCGCAGCCGCCCCGGGATGTCCAGCGGCCCTCTCTCGACGTCGGCCGAGAGCTCGAACCGCACGCCGATGGCGAACTCGTGTTCGAATACGGCAAGCGGCTGTGATTGCCCGACCTGTTTCAGGTCGGTCGCAGGGGGAAAGACGATCTCCGCCACGCGGACGCCGGCCGGGGCGTCAACCGTCAAAACGGTTGGAATGAAGGCCGGGTCGCGGGGTGCGTTGGACTGGACGTGAAAGCGCTCGGGAAGCTTGACCTGAAGCGCGGCTCGCACCGAGTTGCCCGCGCGGCCATCCGATTCGACGAGCGACGTCAGCTCGGCAGGGATTCCGCGCAGCTGCGCCGTGGCAAGCGACGGTGCGACGATCAGAAACGCTATCGCCGCCAGGACGCGCATGGCTAATCGACGGGCTTCAGTGGAATGAACGATTGCGCCTGCGACTCCATCTGGACGTTGTGTCCTTTGACCGGCGGAAGATCCTGAAACAGGAAGTCCCACTTCCATCGCTCCGATGGATTCGAGGCCTGCAACCAGTTGCTGGCGGAAACCGCCCGCGTGAAGCCGATCGTATGCGCGTTCTCGTAGGCGGTGCCCGGCATGGCTGTCGCGATCGCCTGTCGGATATCCTCCGAGCTGCGATACGGCATGCTCAATCCGAGCGCCGTTCCGACGTTGACCAGGATCTGCCAATCCTCGAGCGCCTCTCCAGGCGGTGCAAGGGCGCGCGATGCGGCCTGCACGTCGCCCTGATCATTCGTGTAGATCGCGTCCTTCTCGAACGACGTGGTTCCGGGCAAGATGATGTCCGCCGCCGCCGACAGGTCAGACGCCACGACGCCCTGCACGATCAACAACGGCAGGCGGCCGTTCTGGCGCGCCGCGGCAATCCACGACAGGTCGCCGGCCGAGCCTGCCGGCCCCGGATCGATCACGTATAACGCTTTGACGCGCCCAGCCTCGATCGCGGTGCGCAGCGGGCTCAAGTCAGGCAGCCCGTCATTTCCCGAACCGACAGAATAGCCAAGGTCGCGCGCTCCATTGACGTTGGGCGCGTCCGTCGCAGGAACCTTGAATTTCACATCCGGAGGCTGCTGCTTGTCGCGCCGCGACCAGGTGACCGACGTCGATCGGAGTCCGTCCGCGCCGAGCAGGCCTTTGACGAGCGTCTTCAAGACGAACAACTCTTCAGTCGACGCGTGAGCTGAAACGAGGAATCGCACCGCATCCGGCTCGGCAGCCCCAGCCGCCTGGATGCGATCCCGCAGCCGGGGTTCGACGTCATGCCACGCGGCGCGCTCCAGAGAGGATCCGCTCCGCAACATCGGGCGTCGGAGCCGTGTGTCCCCCTCGACCCAGTGGTACTCGAACCGGCCGATGTCGCACATCCAGTAGCCGTTGACGGCCGGGTTCAAACGCGGTGTCATACGGACCAGTCGTGACCCGCGCGCCCACTCCGGTTTGGCTTTCAGCCACGCGCTCGTATTACAGCCTTTCGCACATCGCGTGCAGATCGTGTCAACGACGCCGGGGTTGTCCCAGGGCCGGCTCTTGAATCGGTACTCTCTCGTTGTAATGGCACCGACCGGACACACGTCCATCAGATTGCCCGAGAGCAGCGAGTGCACGCCTTCTTCGCGGAACGTCGCGATCTCGCTGCCGTTGCCACGATCGACGATGCCGATTTGCGCATCACCACCGATCTCACGCATGAAGCGGACGCACCGCGTGCAGAGAATGCAGCGGTTGCGGTTCAACATCAGCGTCGGTCCGAAATCGACGTCGGCCTTTACGCCCTCGCCGTCGAAGACGCGTCGGGGAAAGTCCATCCGGCTCGCGGCAGGCCCGAAAGAGTAGGAGAAATCCTGAAGCGGGCACTCGCCACCCTTGTCGCAGACCGGGCAGTCGAGCGGGTGATTGACCAGCAGGAACTCCAGCACGCCGGCGCGGGCCTGCGTGGTCTCGGGATCGCGCGTGGACACGACCATGCCATCGGTGCAGGTCGTCGAGCACGACGTCTGCAGCTTTGGCATCTTCTCGATCTTGACGATGCAGACGCGGCACGAGCCATCGACCGTCAGGCCGGGGTGATAACAGTAATAGGGAACAGAAATACCGGCTTCGATAGCGGCTTGCAGGACGGTCTTGCCCTTGGCGACCGTCACCTGTTTTCCGTCGATGGTCAGGGTGACCGTGTCCATATCCTGACGATCGTATAACTCAAGATTGAAAACTCAAAACTCGACTCGATCTCGAGTTGCGGGCCTGTGGGGGCTATTTCTCCTCGAACTCGGCGATGGTGGCCGAATCGCGGTTGACCTGCACTTGCCGCACTGCTTCGGTCACCGGAATCGTCTTCTCCACGACGGCTTCCGTGACCGGAACGACGATGTCGGCGGTGCGGCCGCTGGCATAGGTCAGTGTGACGGTGACGGGAAAATCGAAGACGAGATCGCCGACCTGCTCGAATTTGACCGTGACGGTCGTCGGCGATGTCGTTGATGTGTAGCGCACTCGCGGAATCTCGGTGCCGTAGATCCATCGCTCGAAGAAGCGGTCGAGCACCCGGCCGGATTCATTCTCGAGCGCGCGCTCCAGGTCTTCAGTGCCCGCCTTCTGGTAGCGTCGCTCGCTGTAAAAACGCTTGATGGCGTTGAAGAACACTGTGTCGCCGAGCAGTCGTCGCAGCATGTGCAGCACCGCGGCGCCCTTGTTGTAGACGACGGCCCGGAACACACGTGGATCGCTCTTCACCACGCCGAGGCGGTAGCCCAGACTAATCGGACCTTGCTCGGATTCTGAGATCGCCCAGCGGCGGAACTGCCGCAGCATGTCCATGAACGTCCGGTCGCCGCGTGCCTTTTGCGCGTAGAGCGCGGCAAAGTACTGTGCGAACCCCTCACTGAGCCACTGTTCGTGGTAGTTCTTCCAGCCGACCGCTTGTCCCCACCACTGGTGCGCGAGTTCGTGCGCGAGAAAGAATTCCGGAAACGAATCGAACGAGGCCGGGTCGCCCCGATAGGACTGGGCGACCGCGAGGGCGGGACTGCGGATGACCGCGAAGTAGCCCGGACTGTGACCGCCGGGCAATTCGCTCTCGACGAGCGCCAGCGTCATCGACGGAAACGGCACATCGCCGACGAGCGATGTATAGAACTTGAGGATGTCTTCGGCGTACTGCCCCGACGAACGCGCGCGCTGCCTGAGGCTTGGCTGTGACTCGATCGCCAATGCGATGCGATCGAGCTCGGCTCCGGGACCGACCGCGCCGCTCAGGTCGACGGTGCTCTCGATCAGACGGTTGAACCGGCTGACGACGACGGCGAGGTAGCGGAGCGGCTGGCCGGCTCTGAATTCGAACGTCTTGCCTCCGCGTGACGACAGGATGTCGCGGAGCGAGACCGTCGTCCCCGCCGAATTGAGCAGCCCGCTGGCGACGCAGCTGAAGCCCTCGGGCACGTTGATCCGCAGCGTTGCGGTCGAATAATCGGGGACAGGGTTTTGCGGATACCAGAAGGCGCGGCTGCTGAGTAGAAACGCCGGTTCGTACGCGGCCGAGAGCGTCGACGATTCCTGTCCGTCCGCCCTCGGCTGCAGGGCCTCGGTGTCGAGGTCCTCGGACGGAATCCGACCCACGTACGTAATCACGAGTGTGAGATCGGCGTCCTGCGGCAGCGGCCGCGGCAGGTTGACGAGCAGCATGTTCTGGCTGCGCATCCGGAGGTACAGCAGCCGGCCGTATTCGACGCTGGTGATGCCCGTCACGGCGAGCGACTCGTGCAGCCGCAGCATGACGCTCGAAATCGATGTGGCGCGCACACGAATGGCGAGGCGCGCCCGTCCGTCGACCGACAAGCGGTCTGGATCGATCGCCGCCTCGATGTTGTAGTCGAGCACGTCGTAATCGCGCAGGGCATCGTCGCTATAGAAGCGGCCACGCGCCGCGAGCTTCGCCACCGACGGGTAGAGCGCGATCGTGCGCCGATCCTTGCGCCGAAACAGGCTGACGTCTTCTGCCTGCACCGACGATCGCGAGTAGGTGAGCGTGTCGAACCGACGCGTGTCGATCTCGGCGATGAAGTCCTGCGGCTGCGGCAGCAGGTGCCAGCTGTCCCGGGTCAGGTCCTGCAGATCGACACCGTAGGACTTCGACGACTCGCGCCCGAACACCTCCAGAGCCTTGCGGACCAATTTGTCCTGCGGTGTCGTGGGGGAAAGACTCGTCGTGCTGACGCGCACCCCGTAGTCCGACGGGCTCATACGAACGAACGCTTCCTCGAAGGACGTGACCAGCACGTCGTCTCCGGAAAACAGCCGGAGCTGGCCGCGCTCGGCGGCGATCGCCGGGCTGAAGCGCATCTCCCCTCGGCCAAGGAGAACGAGGCCCGTGACCCCTTCGTCGCATTCGACCTCGAACACCGTGCCGTCGCGGAGGGTCAACACGAAGTCTTCGGACGTCACCTCGAAGTTCTTCGCGGAGAACGGCCGCATGCTATTCAACCGAAGCTTGTAGAGCCCTTCGACCGAGGTCAGGCTCTCGGTGGCGATGAACCGCCAGGTGTCGAGCGCGCCTCCGGCGGGACGCCGGATGTCCAGGGCGGTCGTCAGAATCCGCGCCTTGCCAGCGGTCTCGACAAAGAACTCGACGATTAGCGTGAAGCCCTCGCCCGGAGGCACTCCCTCGAGCGGCGCGCGCTGGCGGAGACGCACCGTAATTCGCGCAACGTTTGGGATCAGCAGGTCGCGTTCGAGCTGTTGGACGAGACCGAGGGGAACAGACGGCGCGAACAGCGCTTCGATGGCGGCGCGGTCGCCCGCGGTCAGGGCGCGATCGAGCTTGCGCACCATCGCCTCGGCCGGGTCGGCCTCCTGCGCGCAGAGTGGAGACGCGCAGAACAGGCACATCAGGACGAACAGCAGTCTGGCCACTGGTACTTTCGTCGTTACCGACCCCGCCGGAGTATTAGACGCCAATTCGGGCGCGATCGGACAGTGGATGTTGTGCTGCGCGAGCGGATCAGGTCGACGGCAGTGGTGGCAGACGGCGCGCCACCAGAACCGTTAGATCGTCGAGGAGTTTGCGGTCCTGGCGATGGGCATCGACCGCGGCAAAGGTCGCCCATCCCAGTTCCTTGGCCGACCCCCAGTCGGAGCTGTCGGCGACGAATTGCACGCCGGCCTCGTCGAACGGCTGCTCGAGCGGGTCTTCTGCCTCGGTGATGCCGTCGCTGTACATGACGATCACATCGCCAGCATCCAGGTCGACCCGTCCGGCGGTGTAGGTCGCGTTCTCGAACATGCCGAGCGCCATCCCGCCTGCGCGCAGGCGTTCGTAGGCGCCGTTGCGACGACGAAGCAGCGGCGGGTTCTGCCCGGCATTCACGTAAACCATGGCGCCGGTCGTCGGTTCCAGTTCGGCCAGGAACAGCGTGACGAACCGCGAGCGCGGCGCGTGCTTCGCAATCTGCACGTTGAGGCGCGCCACCAGCTCGGCGCCCTGCAGCCCCTCATCGACGAGTGTTCGCATCATCGCGAGCAGGAGTGCCATCAGCAACGCCGCCGGACTACCCTTGCCGGCGACGTCACCGAGCGCGAGCAGGACCCGGCCGTCGCCGAGCGGCAGGATGTCGTAGAAGTCGCCGCCAACGGTGTTGGCGGGACGAGTCATCCCGAACGCCTCGACGCCGGGCGCACGAAATTCCCCTCGGGGCAGCATCGCCTGCTGAATCTCGCGAGCGATTTCCAGATCGTTCTTCAGCGACAGGCGGTCGGCAACTTCGAGCAGCATCAGCAGATTGAGCAGCAGGAAGCCGGTCAGCAGCCAGATCGTCCCGGGGGCGAATGTCGGGTGAGGAATGAGAAAGAGCGTGAATCGCTGAAACAGCTCGGCGAGTCCGATGACGCACGACAGGAGCGATGCCGCATAGAGCGCACGTCGAGCCGGCGTCAGCTTGAGTGTGAACGCCAGAAACAGCAGGCGTGCCTGGCCCAGCAACCGCCAGTGCCACGGCCGGTCCTTCAATTCGGCGAAATCGATGTTTCGCGAGAAGAACCGGTAGGCCTCCGGGGTGTCGCGGGTGAACAGCCGCTCGAGGTCACCCTTGGTCAGACCACGGGTGTAGAGCTCGAAGAATCGGCCGCCGGTCGGGCGCGGTAGCGGAGGGACGCTCATGACCGATGAGGGATTATTGATCTCTGAATGACGTTCGCGTAACCGGGTTCGTTCACACGGGCTGCCCGGTCACGCGCCCCCGAGGATGCCAAGCCTCCGACCAACCCGGCCGAACGCCTCGAGCGCGAACTCCAGCTCGTCACGCGTATGGGTGGCCGTCACGATCGTGCGGACTCGCGCCCTTCCCTTGGCCACAGTCGGGAACGCGATTCCTTGTGCAAACACGCCGGCCTCGAACAACTGATCGGACAGTGTCATGGCCAGGGCGCCGTCCCCGACGACGACCGGCGTGATCGGGCTCTCGCTGATGCCCGTGTCGAAACCGAGCGCCTGAAGGCCCGACTTGAAGAACCGGGTGTTCTCCCAGAGCTGCTCCATCCACTGCGGCTCGCTCTCGAGGACATCCACTGCGGCCAGGCACGTTGCCGCAACCGAAGGCGGGTGCGATGTCGAGAACAAGAACGGCCGGGCGCGGCGATGCAGGAAGTCGATCAGCGACCGCGAGCCGGCGACGTAGCCGCCGAGTGCACCGAGCGCTTTCGAGAGGGTGCCGACCTGCACGTCGACGCGACCGTGCATGTCGAAGTGATCGATGGTGCCGCGTCCCTGCCGTCCGAACACGCCGCTCGCGTGCGCATCGTCGACCATCATGATGCAGCCGAACTCGTCGGCAAGATCGCAGAGTGCCGGGAGCGGCCCCAGGTCGCCGTCCATGCTGAACACGCCGTCGGTGATCAACAGCGTTCGCTGCGTGCGAGGCAGTTCCGCGAGAATCGATCGCGCCGCGCCGACGTCGCGATGGGGAAATACTTTGATCGTCGCGCGGCTCAAGCGCGCGCCATCGATGATGCTGGCGTGATTGAGCTCGTCTGACACGATCACGTCGTCGCGTCCGAGCAGCGACGATACCGTGCCCGCATTCGCGGTGAACCCGCTCTGAAACACCACCGCCGCCTCGGTCTTCTTGAACGCGGCGAGACGACGCTCCAGTTCGACATGAATCGCCATCGTCCCCGCGATGGTGCGGACAGATCCCGTGCCGACCCCGAGCGTGTCGAGGGCTTCCCGCGCCCGCTCGCGGAGTCGTGGGTGCGTCGTCAGGCCAAGATAGTTGTTCGAGGAAAGGTTGACGACCGAGCGGTGGTCGATCGACGTGTGCGCTTTCTGCTCGGCGTCGAGCACGCGGAGCGGACGATACAGGCCTTGCGCGCGCAGGTCATTCAATTCGACATCGAGGTACGCCAACGGATTGGAACGCATGGCCAAATCTCCAACTACGGCAGCTTCAACAGCACATCGGCCCCGTCGCGAAAGATCTCGTGCGCGCCGCGGCTCACCAATGTGGCGGTCGTGTTCGGACCCTGGTTGTTGGGCCACACGCCTTCGTGGATCAGCACATGCGTCGCGCCGAACTCTTTCAGTGCGGTCCATGCGGGATCCGGATGCCGCGGCACATCGGACAAGGCGAGCGCCAATCGGCCGTAGTGCGGAGGAAAGAAACCGCTATAGCCGTTCAGGAGACGGGCGTGATGCACCATCGAATAGAACATCGCGCGCAGATCGTAGTCCTGCTGACCAAGCGGCAGCTCCGCGAGTACGACCGGCATGTCGCGCGGCACCGCGTGGTACACGGCGGGTGCCCGCGAGGGTCGATAGACGCGGGCCTCCGGTGTTGCGAGATCGGCAAGGGGCGACACGCCGTTGACCGTGAACGGCAGCGTCACGCTCTCGGTCAGGAAGAGTACCGCCAGCGCACTCAACACGACCATGCCGCCGCGTCGCCGAGCGACGACCGCCGCGCCGTATCCGCCGAGCACGGAGAGCATCACGACGACGATCATGCCAAACCTGGCGGGCACGCGCAGACCATCGAAGCCCGGCACGAGGTCATACAAGAGCTGATACGGACCGAACAGGTTGACCGGCCTGCCGAGCGCGTGGGGAGATGGGCCGAGCGAGAGCCACATCGCGGCGAGTAGCGCCGCGAGGAAGAACCCGCGCGCGCGCATGAACGCGGCGCACCGTGCCCGCAATTCCGGTGACAGCACAAGCAGAATCACGGCGGCCACGACAGCGCGAATGAGTAACTGGTCGACGTTGCTCATGCGCAGCGTCGCGATGCCGAGATCGATCGTCAGGCGCCGGTTGAACGTGGTGATGACCGCGGCGATCGCATGAACCAGCGTCACAGCCAGCAGCAGCCAATGGATCGCGCGAAACCTCAATGGCGTTCGGCCAGCCGCGACATCGGAACGCCAGAACACCACCCCGGTCAGAGCGAGCAGCAGCGGGACGAGACCCGGAAAGAGGTCGCCTTCCGCTTGTGGAAACGCTCGGGCTGTCTCGCCCCAGATCGCCTGTTGCGGCGAGGCCGTGGCGTAGGAGTACACATCGGCCGAATAGCGGACCAATTCGGCACTGCCCCGCTCGAGTCCGAGCGACTCGTGCGCGAGCAGATAGGGGATCAGCAGCGGCAGTGTCAGGATCACGACGAGAGCTGCCGCAGCCGAGAGCCGGAGCCAGATCGCGCGATTCCGCCACGCGCGGCGTTGCCAGATTTCCCACAGCACGTACGCGGCGACGAACGGCTCGAAGAACATCAGGTAGTAGCCGCACGAGAGGTTCTGTACGACCAGCGCCGCACAGGCGCCGAGCAGCGGCCGCCAGCGTCCCGCTGATGCGGTTTCATCGATTGACGTGAAGTAGCGGCGCAGCCCGTACAACGCGAACGGCATCCACTGCGACGACAGCACCTGCAGATGCGGCGTCTGCGGAAAGCGGTACGGCGCGAAGGCGAACAACAGTCCGCCGACGAAACCGGCGCGTGCGTCGCCGGTCAGCTCACGCACGAGGAGAAAGCCGCCAAGCCCCGACAGGACGAACGTCGAGAGGAAGAGCAGGTTGTAGCAAAGGATTGGATTGCCGGTCAGCGCGAAGAGCGGCAGGGCCTGGACGGCTTGCGGAATGAAAAGCTCGGAATACGCCAGCGTCAGCGGCGCGGGATGAAAGATGTTCGCGTCGAAGTAGGTGGCGAGGCGTCCGAAGTCGCCGCGCAGGATCGCCAGCAGCTGATCGCTGTTCCAGCCGAGCACCCACATGGTGAGCACGGGGTCGCCGAGATCGCCCGCGACATTCCGATCGAGTCCGCGCGCGACCGGCCAGGTGGCGACGATCGCCACCGCGGCATACAGCACGACCGCATGCCACGCCCGCTGCATCAATCGACCAACGAGTCGGTGACCTTCTGGTAGATGACGTGAAGGATCGCGGCGGTGGGCACGGCGAGGATCGCGCCGATGACGCCGAGAAGCGAGCCTCCAGTGAGCAGAGCGATGATGACGATCACCGGACTGACGCCGACCTGGCGCGACATCACGCGCGGTACCAGAAGGTGATTCTCGAATTGTTGCTGCGCGATGAAGAATAGGAGGACGCCGAGCGCCAGCGCCGGCGACACGGAGAATGCGACCGCGATCGCCGGAATAGCCGAGAGGAGTGGCCCGACGATGGGAATCAGTTCACCGATGCCCGCGATGAGCGCGAGGACATAGAAGTACGGCACGCCCATCAGACCGAGACCGATCGCGGCGGTCGACCCGATGATGATGGCGAGGAACAGTTGGCCCGCCAGCCACGCACTGACCTTTCTCGACACATCCCCGCACGCCGCCGAGACGCGCGATCGCTCGCTCTTTGGAAACGCGAGCACGAACGTCCGCACGATGTTGGCGCTGTCGACCAGCATGTAGAACGCGACGATCAGAATCGTGACCACTCCGAACACGCCGCCGACGATGCCCCAGACGGCGCCGAGCACGGTGGTCACGGCATCGGTGCCGCCAGGCGCCTGTTGCACCGCCTCCATGACCGTGATCTCGCGGCTCAGCAAACCGCGCTGAATCAGCCAGAGTTGTGCGCGGTGGAGCAGCCCCGGCGCGGCCGCCCACAGCTCTCGTGCCTGCGTCACGAGCGGCGGGAACACGAGCGCGCCGATCGACACCAGCGCTGCGGCCAGCAGCAGGTAAATCGCGAGGATCGCGCCCCACCGCGGCAGGCGAAGCCGCGCTGCGACGTGATGCCGTTCGATGGTGTCGACAAGCGGTGACAACCCGATGGCGACGAGCGTCGCCACGTAGACGAGGAGCAGGGTGTCGCGGACCTGATAGAGCGTCCACGCAATCGCCGCCGTGAAGACGGTGGCAATCAGGCCGTAGCGAATCAGCGCTCGCGGATCATCTGAACGGATCGTCACTCGTGTTGGTGCTCGCTACGCGCGAGCGAGGTAGTCGCGCGTGAACGCCGCGAGATCGCGGTAGATCGCGGCCAGCTCGGACGGCGGCGCGAGGCACACGATGCGGAAGAAGCCGGCCGTCGGCTCGACGCCGAACCCGGATCCGTTGACGCACAGAATGCCGGTCTCGCGGAGCAGCGCCAGCACGAAGTCTTCGTCGGTGCGTCCGGGTGGCAGCGTCACCGACGGCAGGACGTAGAAGGCGGCGCGCGGTGCCACGCAGCGCATTCCGGGAATCGCGTTGAGGCTCTCGGTCGTGACGCGTCCTCGCTCGGCGAGTGCGGCGCGGAAGGCGACTTGATGCGAGCGGTCGCCGGTGAGCGCCGCTGCGACGCCGTACTGCATCGGGCCGGGGCTGCACAGGCGCCCGTCGGCGAGCTTCTTGATCGCGGCCAACGTGCCATCGAGTCGCGGCGACCGCCCGACGACGAGCCATCCGGCCCGCCACCCCGGTGCGAGGTAGGCCTTCGACAGGCTGGAGAACGAGATGATCGGCGCATCGAGATCGAGCGACCCGAGCAGCGGCACCGGACCGTCGAAGCCCAGATCGCTGTAGACCTCGTCCGCCAGAATCGTCAGATCGTACTGGTCGGCGATCTCGAGCAGCGCACGTCGAATCGAGGCGGGATACACGGCGCCGGTCGGGTTGTTCGGATCGATCATCACCATCACGCGCGTGGTCGGCGTGATGAGGCTGCGTAGATGATCGAGGTCCGGGAGCCAGTCGCGATGAGGGTCGGTCCGGTAGTAGCGCGGCTGCGCCCCGATCTTGGCGAGTACCGCTGTGTAGAGCGGATATGTCGGCGAAGGCACGAGCACGGCATCGCCTTCGTCGACGAGCGCATTCAGCGCCAGCTCGATGCCCTCCGACGTCCCGGTCGTAATGAGGACGCGCTCCGGCGAGACGGGCACCCCCCGCGAGCTGTACTCCGTTGCGACCGCCGCGCGCGCTTCCGCGATGCCGGCAGACGGAACATAGCCGTTGTGCCCGTCCCGCATGGCGCGGACAGCGGCATCGACCAGGTGCTCAGGGGTCTTGAATCCGAAGGCGACCGGATCCCCGATGTTGAGGTACCGCACCCGCTGCCCACGCGCCTCGACCTCCTTGGCCGCCGCAACAATGTTGCGGATGGCGTAGGAAAACCGGTTGACGCGCCCGGCGACGCGCACCGGTCGTGAGCTCTTGGTGGGCATGGCCCATCTTAAGGGGTTTGGTTGAAAACACGACATTGTTGCGCGGACAACGCGGTGAGCGAGACACTGTGGACTCACCTCACATGCGCTGGTTCATTCGGTTGTGTGTGCACCCCCGTGCAGGAGGGCCCAGCCGGAGGCTGCTCGCCGCATCGTTTGGCCATGCAATAACTACACGCGGGAATAGAAATTACCTTCCATACGAGGGGATCAGTTTCCGTAACTTGTTGAGCCGTCGAGATCACCTCGCTGGCAAGCGCATTGATTAAGGACCTCATGCACATGCACAAGATGGTCACCCCCACCATCGTGGGCCTGGCACTGGCAATAACGGGCGCGATCGTGGCCGCCCAGAGTGCCCCACCCGCTCCGAGCCAACCCCCGAGCCCGCAGGGTAGCCAGGCGATCTTCAAGTCCGGCGTCGAGGCCGTCAGCATCTCCGTGGCGGTCCGAGATGAGTCGGGACGTGTCGTTCGGGGCCTCAAGAAGACCGATTTCGAGGTGTTCGATTCAGGTGTCCGCCGCGAGATGAAGGACTTTTACGTCGGTGACTCTCCGATCAGTCTGGCCCTGCTGCTCGACATCAGCGGCAGCATGGCAGTCGGCGGAAATATGGATCGGGCGCGCGAGGCCGTCTCGGTGGCCACGATGAGTTTGCGCGATGGCCGCGACGAGGCGGCATTGTTTACGTTCGATTCGGAGTTGCGCGAAGTGGTGTCGTTCACATCCGACGTCACTCACATTCACCGGGTGAGCCTCAAGGGCAAACCGTGGGGCAAGACTTCGCTGTACGACGCCGTGGCGGAATCAGCTCGGGCAGTGGCCGGGCGGTCGAATCGCCACCGCGCGCTCTTCGTGATCACGGACGGCGTCGACACCGGCAGTAAGTTGACGGCGCCGCAGGTGTCTGGCATCGCCAGCTCGATCGACGTGCCGGTCTACCTCCTCAGGGTCGTGAACCCTCTCGATCATCCGGGCGGTGAGCTCGAAGTGATCGAAACCGACGGGCGTACCGTGCGGGCCGCGACGCTTGCGGATCTCGCGCGGTGGACAGGTGGCGACATGCGCACCACCAGCGTCCCGGCGCATACGTCGATGGCGATTCAGGATCTGTTTGAGGAGTTGCGGTACCAGTACGTCATCACTATCGAACCCGGGGCACGCCCAGGATGGCACCCCATCGAAGTTCGTGCTCGGAAGAAGGACTTGGTTGTTCATGCGCGCGGCGGGTACATCGCCGGCCCATCGCGCAGTGGAAGTTAGTCACGTCGTCACAGGAGAGAGAGAAAATCATGCGGAAGAGCCTTTTTGCAGCGTCAATGCTCGCCCTCACGGTGGCCGTGGCACCGGCCTGCGCCACCAAGAAATTCGTGCGGACCGAGGTCGGCAACGTCAACTCGAAAGTCGACACGTTGACCGGCACGGTTGAGGAAACGCAGGAGCGCACTCGGAAGAACGAGGAGCGCATCGGTCAGGTCGACCAGAAAGCCGAATCCGCCGGTCGCTCGGCAACCGAAGCGCGAGCCGCTGCAGACGCAGCCGCTGGCGCCGCCAAGGAAGTCGACAGCCGTCTCGGCAACCGCATCAACACCGTTGAAGCGGCCTCGCGCAAGCTGGTGTTCGAAGTGACCCTGAGCGAGGACCAGGGCAACTTCGCGTTCGGCAAGACCGAGCTGCCCGACGCGGCCAAGATGCGGCTCGACGAAGTGATCCGCCAGATCAAGTCTGACCCGAAGAACGTGTTCTTCGAGATCGAGGGCCACACGGACAACGTCGGCTCGCCCGAAACCAACGAGCGTATCGGGATGGAGCGCGCCGAAGCGGTGAAGCGGTACCTGTACGAGCAGCACCAGATTCCGCTCCACAAGATCAACGTGATCTCCTACGGCGAAGAGAAGCCGGTTGCGCCGAACAACAAGCGTGACGGTCGCGCCCAGAACCGCCGCGTCGTCGTCAAGGTTCTCTCGTAAGCTACACGCGCATGGGGAAGGGCGGACGCTCGCTGTCCGCCCCTACCTCAGTTTCGCCAAGTCCATCGGCACCCGCGCCAACTCCTTTCCCGCCTCGGACACCACCACCGTATACAGCGCCATCGGATCCAGCGCCGCTCCCCTGAACGGCGTGACGAGCGTTCCACCAAGCACGGGATCGCCTTTTCCGACGAACGGTGCACCTCCCGGACTCGGCAGCTCCGGAGTCGGCGACGCGACGCGCGCCTGGAACCGGGGATAGCGATCGGTACGCAGCGGCTGCACTTTGGTCCCCTTCGGCCCAATCAGCGCGATGTCGTACGGCGGGATTCCGACGAACGTGTTCTGCGGGTGAAAGGTGAGCTCGACGACGAGATCGATCTGACCGGGTGTCTCGCTCAGCACGGCGAGCGCTTCACGTTGTCCGAAGACACGGTCGCCGATGCGGGCTCGGGCTTCCGCCGCGAGCACCACGCGATGGAATGGCGTGATCACGTCGATCCAATCCACCGGGGGTCGCGCCACCCGTAGCCGATACGGCTGGTGAAACGCCACGCGTTCGCGCTCGAAGCGTGACTGGCCGATGCCAATGGCATCGAACAAGGCCTTGTTGTCGAGTGTCAGCTGAACAGCATTCACCGAGCTGCAAACACACACGACACAGACCAGAGCCGCGAGCTGGCGGGGCATACACGAATCCTACGGGGTGAAGTGGCGGGCTGGAAGGGCTGGCAGGGAGGAAAACGTGTGCGCCGCGGCGGGGACGCGACGCACACGATCCGAGGCCAACCGACGGATGTCGGCGGACCACGAACCTAGTCGACGAGCAGGAACCGGACCACCCGTCGGTCGTTGGCGCTCAACGACTTAAGGGCAATCAGGGGCCGAAACGCTTACGGGCGTGGAAAGCCGCTTTCGAGGAGCGGCTACTATGAGGCCCCATGGATCCGAGCGGCAGAGTCGTTCTGATCACCGGTGGCAAGCGAATCGGCGCCGTGGTAGCCACCGAGCTCGCGCGCGCGGGAGCCGACATTGCGCTCGTCTATCACCGGTCGCGTGCCGAAGCCGAGGAGACCAGCGCGGCGGTGCGGGCGCTGGGGCGGCGTGCCACCGCCATTCAAGCCGACCTGCGCGACCCCGACGCCTGCGACCGGATCGTTGATGCGACCGTGGACGCGCTGGGCCGGCTGGACGTGCTCGTCAACATGGCGTCGCAGTATCGGTCGAAGCCGTTCGACGAGCTAACGCTCGAGGATTGGGACTCGCAGATGCACGTCGATCTGCGATCGGCGTGGTTGTGCGCGCGGGCGGCGGCCCCCCACATGCGCCGCTTGCGGGGCGGCAGAATCATCAACTTCTCGGACTGGGTCGCCAACAGCGGTCGCCCCCGTTACTCGGGCTATCTCACGTACTACGTCGCGAAAGCAGGCATCGTCGCGCTTACTGAAGGGCTCGCGCTGGAGCTGGCGCGGGATCAGATTCTCGTCAACGCGATCGCACCCGGGCCAATCGTGGCTCCTGAAGACGTCTCAGACGAGGAGTTTGCCGCCGTCGAACGCGCCACACCGCTTGGCCACTGGGGCGGTGAAGGGGAGATCGCCAAGACGGTACTCGCCTTGATTGAGACCGACTTCATCACGGGAGAAACGATTCGGGTCGACGGAGGCCGGCACCTCCGCTAGAGCCTGGCACGTATCGCGTCGAGCGTCGCCGAGGCGTCTTCCATCGGCAGGTTGCAGATACAGATGTGACCCACGCCGAGTGTGCGGAGGGCGCGAACCGTCCGCGCGCAAATCTCCTCGGGCGGCGCTCCGGTCGCGAACTCTGCGGACAACGCGTGCACCGGCACCGGCATGAACGCGCTCAGTGTCGTCAGCGTCCTGGGACTCGCGCTGCGGTAGTAGAACACATTGAACATGCCGGGTATGGCGACGCCGCGTCGGTGGATCTCGTCGAGAAACCGTCTGAGCGGATCAAGGTCGACGTGGCTGACCACCTGAGTCAGGAAGAACTCCGCACAGAAGCGCTCGTCGGTGAGGAAGTCCACCTGTTGTACGGGATCGGCGTGCGGGTTGGCCCAGCCGCCGAGCGTCAGCCGCGGCTCACGCGCCCGAATGTGCTGCCGCAACGTCCACGCGTGCTCGACACATCGGGGCCGTCCGACTGTCTTGTCGCCGCCGAGGACGACCAACGAGGAGAAGCCATGCTGCCACGCCTGCTCGGCGTAGGAGACGCAGAACTCGAGCGAATGTTTGCTCGTGAGGAACGGCGCCACCAGATCACGCGGCAGATCGCGGCCCAGGTTTGCGATCAGATGACGGAGGTTGTTTTCTTCCTGGGTGCCGACCGCGCTATCGGTGAGGAACACCGGAACGCCCTGCCGCGCCAGCCGCCGAATGCCATGGTAGGTGTCGATCCAGGCGTCGATGCCTTTGGTGGCGTCCAATTCCGCGCGTGGGGGCCGCAGTTCCGCGGCGATCGTCGCGGCCTGGCCGCGCAGCACATCGACAAACATCTGGGGTCGCGCAAGCGTAGCATCTGCGCGCTGTCGTTCAGCGTTCAGGTGAGGGGTTCATCGTGACCCCATCGTGAATCCCTTACTGCGAACTGCAGAACCACGAACCATGAACCCAGAACAGTGAACCGTGAACTCTCTGAACCGTGAACGCTGAACCGTGAACGCTGAACTGCACGCGAAGTACTGATATCGTCGTCTTTCGCGTGTCGCAACTCACGTTTCTCGGGGCCGCCCGGACGGTCACGGGGTCTAAGTATCTGCTCGAGCACGGCGGGACTCGAGTGCTCTTCGATTGCGGCCTGTTCCAGGGCTTGAAAGAGCTTCGGCTGCGGAACTGGGCCGAGTTTCCCGTCGACGTCGGCTCCATCGATGCCGTCGTGCTGACCCATGCGCATCTGGATCACGTCGGCTATCTTCCTCGACTCACGGCGAACGGCTACAAGGGCCGCGTGTTCTGCACCGCGGGCACCAAAGATCTCTGTCAGCTCGTCCTGCCAGATGCGGGGCGCATTCAAGAGGAAGATGCGCGGCAGGCGAACCGGCACGGCTACACGAAGCACGAGCCGGCGCTGCCGCTGTACACGGAGAGCGACGCGTTCGCGGCGCTCACGCGCTTACAGCCGATTGGCTACCATCGACCGATCGAGATCGCCCCTGGCATCTCGATCGAGATGTTTCCGGCGGGTCATCTGCTCGGGTCGGCGTTCGTGTTGGTGGGGCTGAGTGACGGCCGCACGATTCTTTTCGGGGGCGATCTCGGTCGCTACGATCGCCCGGTGCTGCCCGACCCGACGTCGCCGCCGCGCGCCGATGTGGTGCTGGTCGAGTCGACGTACGGCGATCGCGATCATCCGGCTGACGGCACGGACCAGGCGCTCGTCGACGTGATTCGTGACACCCTCAGGCGCGGCGGCAAATTGATCGTTCCCTCGTTCGCGATCGGGCGCGTCGAAGAACTGCTGTACTGGATGCGCCGCCTCGAGCAGGACCGTCGCATCCCTGCGCTGCCGGTGTACGTGGACAGCCCGATGGCCACCGAGGGCCTCAAGTTCTACTCGGCGCGCGTTGCCGAGCTCGACCCCGACATGCGCTCGGAGCACAAGCAGGTGTCGCAGTTTGCGACGATGCGCTTTCAGACGATCGCCTCGACGCAGCAGTCGAAAGAGCTGACCGCCAGCAAGCGAGCCGCGATCGTGATTTCGTCCAGTGGGATGGCGACCGGCGGCCGGGTCCTGCATCACCTCGCCGCGGCGCTGCCCGATGAGAAGAACACGGTGCTCTTTGTCGGCTATCAGTCCGAGGGCACACGCGGCCGCGCACTGGTCGAGGGGGCCAAGTCGATCAGGATTCATGGCCACGACATCGCCGTCCATGCGCGCATCGTCAAGATCGATTCGATGTCGGCTCATGCCGATCGTGGTGAGATCGGGCGCTGGCTCGAATCGATGCCGGCCCCAGCACCGGGCCGGCTGTGTCTCGTCCATGGCGAGCCCGGACCGATGGATGCGCTGAAAGGACGTATCAAGGACACGCTGGGCTGGGATGCGTATACGCCACAGCACGGCGAGACGATTGAACTGTGATGATGGATGTGCGCTTCGGACAGGGGCGCGGATGACATCGGACCGCCGTCATCTGCTGGAACAGATCGGAGAGGCCGCCATCGTGCAGCTCTACGCCGACGGCTTCGCATCGCTACCGCTGCGCGACAAGACGCTCGTCTGGCACTTGTACCTCGCGGCCCTCGCTGGCCGCGACATCTACTACGACCAGCGCTACGCCCATAACCTGGACATGCGGCAGGTGCTCGAGTCACTCATCACTCATGCGCACTCGATCGAGCCGCGCGTGCTTCAGGAGATTCGCGACTACACGAAGCTGTTCTGGGTCAACACCGGCCCTTACAACAATCTGACCGCGCGCAAGTTCGTGCTCGGCGTCACCCGCGCCGAGCTCCGCGAGGCGATCGCGACGGCAGAGCGTGATGGTGCATCGTTTCCACGCCGCGCCGGCGAATCGCTGGATGCGTTCGTCGACCGGCTGGCGCCGCTGTTCTTCGATGCGGCGTTCGACCCCGTCCTGACCAACAAGAGTCCTGGGGCGGGCCGTGACATCCTCGAGGCCAGCGCCAACAATCTCTACGCGGGCGTGTCGGCCCGCGATCTCGAGACATACCTCGAACGCTACGCGCTCAACTCGCGCCTCGTCGCACGTGACGGGCGACTGGTCGAAGAGGTGTATCGCGTCGGCGGACGATACGACGCGCAGATTCGACGAATCATCATCCACCTGACCGAGGCGATCCTGTTCGCCCCGCCCCGGATGGCTGACGCGCTGCGCGCGCTAATCTCGTTCTATCAATCGGGCGAGGACACCGACCGTGTTGCCTACGACATCGCGTGGGTGCGCGATCAGCAGTCGCCGGTCGATACCATCAACGGGTTCATCGAGGTCTACATGGACCCACGCGGGACCAAAGGCGCGTGGGAAGGCATCGTCTGGTACGTGAATGACGAGAAGACGAGAAAGGTCGAGTCGCTCGCGGCGGCCGCGCAGTGGTTCGAGGACAACATGCCGTGGGACGCGCGGTATCGCAAACCGCAGGTCACCGGCATCAGCGCCCGGGCCATCGACGTGGTCGTTGAAACGGGCGACTCGGGTCCGCTGACACCAATCGGCATCAACCTGCCGAACGATCAGGCGATTCGCGAGCAGTACGGCAGCAAGTCGGTGTCGCTGTCGAATGTGGCCGACGCCTACGAGCGCGCGACGCCCGAAGGGCTTCGCGTCGAGTTCGCCTGGACCGAGGACGAAGCCGCTCGCGCAACAACGTGGGGCGCCTATGCGCAGGAACTGACGACCAACATGCACGAGGTCATCGGCCATGGTTCGGGGCGCATGGCCGATGGTGTGACGCTGCCGCCACATCGCCTGCTCGGAGAGCAGTACTCCGCGATTGAAGAGGCGCGGGCAGACCTTGTGGCGCTCTATTTCCTGCCCGACCCGAAGCTCGTCGAGCTCGGCCTCGTCACCGCCGAGCACCACGACGACATCGTCAGGTGTGAATACGAGCATTACGTGCGTACGGTGCTCGTGCAGCTGCGGCGCGTGCGCCAGGGATCGCAGATCGAAGAGGATCACATGCGGGCGCGGCAGATGATCGTGCACTGGGTCCGCGCCCATACCGACGCCGTGCAGGTGAGATCGCGCGACGGCAAGACCTACTTCGTGATGACCGATGCGCCATCCTTTCGGGACGGCGTCGGCCGCTTGCTCGCCGAAGTGCAGCGGATCAAGAGCGAGGGCGATTACCCCGCCGGCCGTAGTCTCTTCGAGGAGTATGGGATTCAGGTCGATACCGCGCTTCGCGACGAAATCGTGGCGCGCGTCGACCGGCTTCGTCTGCCGTCCTACACGGCTTTCGTGATGCCGCGTCTCGAAGCCACACGAAATCCCGACGGCACGATTGCCGACGTCGAGATTTCGTATCCATGCGACCTCGAGACGCAGATGCTCGAGTATTCGGCGTTCGGGCGTCTCACGTAGGACGACCGTCTCGAGCGAACATGTTCTCGAACCGCCTGCCGGCACATGCCGAAATCAATGCGCTCAGCCAGGCCGTCGCGGCTGTACGTGCCGCCGGCGCGGACCTCATCGACCTCACCGAATCGAACCCGACTCGAGCCGGCTTCGAATATCCCGCGGATCTGCTGTCGGACCTGGGCGACGAGAAATCGTTTCGATACGATCCGCAGCCCTTCGGCTCGTTGTCGGCACGGGCCGCCGTCGCCGATGATTTCGCTCGGCGCGGCGTCACGGTCGACCCGGCGTCGATCGTGCTCTCGGCGAGTACGAGCGAGGCGTACAGCTGGGTGTTCAAGCTGTTGTGCGACCCAGGTACCGGCGTGCTGGTGCCGCGGCCAAGCTATCCGCTGTTCGAGCATCTGACTCAGCTCGAGTCGGTGCGTGCCGTCCCGTACGAGCTGCGCTATCACGGCCGCTGGGAAATCGACTTCGAATCCGTCGCCGCGGCTCCGCCCGAGACGAAGGCGGTGTTGTTGGTGTCTCCGAACAACCCGACCGGATCGTACGTATCTCGCGCAGAGGCCGATGGACTGGCCGCTCTGTGTGCGGAGCGAGGGTGGGCTCTCGTTGCCGACGAGGTATTCGCAGAATACCCGCTCGATCGCTCTGCGGCCGTGACCGAAGTGGTTCGCGATACGACGGTGCTCTCGTTCACGTTGGGGGGCGCGTCGAAGTCGCTGGGGTTGCCACAGGTGAAGATTGCGTGGATGCTCGTCGGCGGGCCACCGCACGTGAGCGCCCGCGCACTGGCCGGGCTGGAGATCATCGCAGATACATTCCTATCGGTGAGCACGCCGGTCCAGGTGGCGCTGCCGAGGCTGCTTTCACGCGGTCGCGTCGTACGAGACGCGATCCGAGAGCGCCTCGCGCGAAACCTGGCGACGGCGCGCGACCTCGCCCGCCGCTACCCGTCGTGCGACCTCTTGCCGGTGGAAGGCGGATGGTCTGCCGTGATACGTGTACCAGCCGTGCGTGGTGAGGACGCTCTCGTGATCGATCTGGTACGTCGCGAACATGTGTTGGTACACCCTGGGTATTTCTTCGACTTCCCGCATGAAGCGTTCGTCGTGATGAGCCTGCTCCCGCCCGAGGCCGCGTTCGCCGATGGCCTCGAACGCCTGCTCCGCCTCGCTTCGTCGTAGCCCACTTGTCATGAGTCGCTCCGCTCCGGGCACGCGACGCGCCGGTCTCCTCGTGCCGCTCTTTTCGGTGCCCTCGACGCGAAGCTGGGGAATCGGCGAGTTCGCTGACCTGCCACGTCTGGCGGAGTGGCTTCGGCAGGCGCGCCAGCGAATCGTACTGATGCTCCCGCTGAGCGAGATGCCGCCGGACGAGACGTCGCCGTACTCGTCGCTGAGTGCAATGGCGCTGAGTTCTCAGTTCATCGCACTCGACGACGTCGAGGATTTCACGACGATTGGTGGTGAAGCAGCCCTGGAGCCGGAGTTGAAAGGTCGGCTCGACGCCGCACGCGGGTCTCCGACGATCGACTACGCCAATGTCCGCGACCTGAAGCAGATCGCGTTGCAACGATCGTTCGCGCGGTTTCAACGGGAGGAGTGGACACGTGATACGCGGAGAGCCAGTTTGCTCCGGACCTACATCACGGCACAGGCGTGGTGGCTGGACGACTACGCGCTCTTTCGCGCGCTTCAGAGTCGCCACGGCGAACGTGTCTGGCACGACTGGCCCGAGCCGATTCGCTCGCGCGACACCGATGCGTTGTCATCTGCGCGGGCGGAGCTCACCGACGAAATCCTGTACTGGCAATACGTGCAGTGGATCGCCGATAGGCAGTGGGCGGCGGCGCGCGCGGCCGCGGACGACCTGGCGGTGTTCGGCGACCTGCCCTTTGCCGTCGGCGCCGAAAGCGCCGACGTGTGGGCGCACCAGGACGAGTTCCGGTTGGACCTGTCGATCGGTGTCCCACCGGACGCGTTCAGTGCGACCGGACAGGACTGGCGGCTGCCGGCATATCGATGGGACGTGCTCGCCTCCCGCGACTTCTCGCTCCTGCGACAGCGCGCCAGACGCCTGGCCGATCTGTTCGACGGCTGCCGTCTCGATCACCTCGTAGGCTTTTTCCGGATGTACACCAGGCCGATCACCGGTGGTGAGGGGACGTTCACGCCGGCCGAGCAATGGGAGCAACAGCAGCTCGGCGAGCGAATCCTCGGTCTCTTTCTCGAGACGCGAGCGGAAATCATCGCGGAAGATCTCGGCGTCGTTCCCGATTTTGTCCGCGAGTCGTTGGCTCGGCTCGCCATCCCCGGCTACAAGGTGTTCAGATGGGAGCGGCACTGGCACACCCCCGGCCGACCTTTCAAGGATCCGATCGACTATGCGCGCATGGCCGTGGCCACCTCGGGAACACACGACACAGAGCCGCTCGTCATCTGGTGGGAGAACGCGCCGGTCGAGGAGCGTCGAGCGATCCTCGAGATCGGGTCGGTCCGCGAGCGTCTCAACGCCGACGAGCGCACGACGGCGATCGACGCGAAGCACTTGTCGGCGACCGTTCGCGACGCTCTCCTCGAATCGTTGTTCGCATCGGGCGCCGACCTGCTGGTGCTGCCGATTCAGGACGTCTTCGGCTGGCGCGAGCGAATCAATCAGCCGGCGACGGTGGGTCCGCACAATTGGACCTGGAAACTTCCCTGGCCCAGCGATCGGATGATCTCGGTACCTGACGCGCTCACGGCGGCGAAGCGGCTGCGAGACTGGGCTGAACGGCACGACCGATAGGGCTCGAAGCGACGCGCCGGCTGAAGCCGGCGCTCTACGAAGACTTGCTGATTCGGGCCCACGTGTCCTTCAACGTAACCGTGCGGTTGAAGACCGGGGCGCCCGGACGTGAGTCGGGGTCGACGCAGAAGTAGCCTTGCCGCTCGAATTGAAAGCGCATGCCGACCGGGGCGTGTGCGAGCGATGGCTCGAGCTTGCAGTGCTTCCTCACTTCCAGCGCCGCCGGATTGAGGTCGTCGAGCGGATCGCGACCGCCGGCGGACGGGTCCTCCGATCGGAACAGGCGATCGTACAACCGCACCTCGCCATCCACCGCGTGAGCGGCGGACACCCAGTGAATGGTTCCCTTGACGCGGCGCGCCGCCGTGGCGCCATTCAACGAGTCGAGGTCGACCGAACCGCGCAGTTCGACGATCTCGCCTGACGCGTCCTTGACGAGGCGGTCGCACTTGAGGATGTAGGCATAGCGCAGTCGCACTTCCGCGCCCGGGGACAGGCGATGGAACTTCTTCGCAGGCGTCTCCATGAAGTCGTCGCGGTCGATATAAATCACCCGTGAGAACGGCACGCGCCGCGTCCCGGCGGTGGGATCCTCCGGGTTCTGCACCGCCTCGACGTCTTCGACTCGGTCCTCGGGGTAGTTCTCGATCACGACTTTCAGCGGCCGAAGCACGGCGAGCGCACGTTGCGCGCGACGATTGAGATCTTCGCGCACGGTGTGCTCGAGCAGTGCCACGTCGATCACGTTTTCCTTCTTGGCGACACCGATGCGCGAGCAGAAATCCCGAACTGCCTCCGGCGTGTAACCTCGGCGGCGGATGCCGGCGATGGTCGGCATGCGCGGGTCGTCCCAGCCGGCCACGAGCCGCTGTTCGACCAGGGCCAGCAGCTTGCGCTTGCTCATCACGGTGTAGTTGAGATTCAGACGCGCGAACTCGATCTGCTGTGGTCGCGACTGGAACGCACCCGTCTGCCGAAGATTGTCGACCACCCAGTCGTACAACGGGCGGTGATCCTCGAACTCGAGCGTGCACAGCGAGTGTGTGATGCCCTCGAGTGCGTCGGAGATGGGGTGTGCGTAGTCGTACGTCGGATAAATACACCAGGCATCGCCGGTCCGGTGATGGGCCGCATGGCGGATCCGGTACAACGTCGGGTCGCGCATGTTGATGTTGGGCGACGCCATGTCGATGATGGCGCGCAGCACGTGAGCGCCATCGGGGAACTCGCCGGCCCGCATCCGCCGGAACAAGTCGAGGTTCTCGTCCACGCTGCGGTCGCGGTAGGGACTGTTCTTGCCCGGTTCCGTGAGCGTCCCCCGGTAGTCGCGAATCTCGTCCGCCGTCAGGCTGTCGACGTAGGCCTTGCGGTCCCGAATCAACTGCTCGGCAAAGTGATAGAGCTGCTCGAAGTAGTCCGAGGCATAGAACAAGCGATCGGCCCAGTCGAAGCCGAGCCACCGGACGTCTTCCTGAATCGATTCGACGTATTCGACGTCCTCTTTCGTGGGGTTCGTGTCGTCGAAGCGAAGGTTGCACATGCCGGTGAAGTCTTCCGCCACGCCGAAATTGAGGCAGATCGATTTGGCGTGCCCGATATGGAGGTAGCCGTTGGGCTCCGGCGGAAACCGCGTGTGCACCCGGCCGCTGTGGCGGCCCGCGCGGATGTCATTCGTGACGATTTCCCGAATGAAATCCATCGGCCGGGCCGACTCGAGCGTTGGCAACGGTTCGGACATGCGAAACTGCGATTTTACTGTGGATCTATAAGGTTCCTTTCGATCTTTGCGTTTCCGTGGCTTACGGAACCTTCTGCACGGCGATTTCGCTCTGATCGGAAATGTCGCCGTCGGCCGTTGCGTCGTCCGGGATGCCCATCAGGCCCGCCTGCCTGAGGACGCGCGGCACGGTATCGATCGGTTCGCCGAGCGGCAGCTCGCCGGCCGTCGTCACATCCAGCTCCTTCAACCGGCGCGCGCTGACAAGCACGCGGCTTTCGAATGATCCGGCGGCCTTGTTGTACGCCTGCACCGCGCCATCCAGCTTCTTGCGCATCTCGTCGAAGTGCTCGGTGAAGATCGCCAGGCGCTCGTAGAGGTCTTTCCCAAGCCGCGCGACCTCACGATAGTTGTCGGTCAAGGCGTCCTGCCGCCATGCATGGGCCACGGTGGTCAGCAGCGCGATCAACGTGATGGGGCTCGCCAGCAGGACGCGCTGCTGAAGCCCATACTCGATCAGCGTGAGATCGTGCTGCAGCGCGGCGCTGAACAGCGTCTCGCCCGGCAGGAACATCACCACCATTTCCGGCGAGTTCCCCAGCTGCTCCCAATAGGCCTTGCCGCCGAGTTTGTCCATATGCTCGCGCACTTGTCGTGCGTGCGCGTGGAGCCGAGCGACGCGCGTTTCATCGTCGGCAGCCTCCTGGGCATCGAGAAACGCCTCGAGTGGCGCTTTCGCATCGACGACGATCTGCTTGCCACCTGGAAGATGCACGATCACATCGGGCCGCAGCCGGCCGGTTTCGGCGTACAGCGATCGCTGTTCGTCGAAATCGCAATGGTGCAGCATGCCCGCGATCTCGATGACCCGGCGCAGCTGCATTTCCCCCCATCGGCCGCGGACCGCCGGCGTGCGGAGTGCGCGCGACAGCGTGTTCGCGCTGGCGCCCAGCGCCATCACCTGTTCCGACAGCCGCGAGTAGGCTTCGATGCGTTCGTGCTCGGCTTGGCCCAGGCGTTCATCGAGCCGGCTCAAAGTGTCCGTAATCGGCTGGCGATATCGCTCGAACGACGTCTTCGCCAGATCGAAAAACGAAGCCCGGTTGTCCTTGAGGGCCTCGGCGGCGAGTGCCTGAAAGCTGTCGCGCAGTTTCTGTTCGGCGCGGTCGATGAGGGCCTGTGCCGTCCCGAGCGCCTGTTTCTGACGGTCGACTTCCTCCCGCAGCCACTTCACGTCCTGACGCGCCGCTGCCAGCTCGGCCGCACTCGATTCGCGTGTCTCGGCCACTTGTCGCGCCGCGAGGGCACGCGCCAGCAGATACCCCATGAGCGCGGCAGCCGCTACCACGACTAGGATCACCAATTCCATTGATGTGCCCATTGTGCCCCAGGCCAGGGACAGCCCTGGTCACGACCGATTACAAGTCGCGCGAAATTGATCCCCGATCTGTAAGCCGTCCGAGGGCCCGACTCCCCGACGTTCCGGAACGCGGCGGATTTTCATCTTTTCTCCAAAGGTTGGGCAGGCGCGCTCGTTGCAAGTGTGTGGTGAACCGTTCACAGATTTCCATGGTTCTCCAAGACAACGACCAGAACACACCACTCCGCGAGGATGGGTTCGGCGTCCGCCGAATCGTCGACGACCCGCGACTTGGTCTGGTCGAGCGTCTGGAGTTGGCCCCGTCGCTGTCGTCGTGGCCAGCGGAGCAAGCGATCCGAGCCCGAGCGGCGCATCTGACGAGCGCGTACGCGGACGCATATGGCCGTGTCCTCCGGATTGAGCGCTCCGGTGAGTCACTCGCAATCGTCAGCGCGATTCCAGACGGCATTCCGCTGTCAGACGTGCTCGCGGCGCTCGAATTCAAGACGCTGACGCTCTCGAACGACGAACTGCTCGCCATGGCGAGATCGGTCATCGACGCGGTCGCGGCGATCCACGCGCGCCTCACCACGCGATCGCACGGAGCGTTGACGCCGGCGCACATCATCATCCAGCGCGACGGGGCGACCATTCTCACCGGCGCGGTCTTTGCGGAGGCATTGCAGGCACTCGAACGGAACCGGGAAGCGCTGTGGCGCGAGTTCGGGCTCGCGCTGCCTTCGTCGGCGAGCCTGCCGCGCCTCGATCAGCGCGGCGATGTCACACAGCTGGGCGCTGCCGTCTTGGCCATCGCCGTGCGCCGGACGCTGCGTCGAGACGAGTATCCGCGCGGCACCTCCGACGTCGTCAGCGAGGTCACGTTGTCCGACGATGCGATGAAGAATGCGCGACTCCGAAGCTGGTTGCAGGATACGTTGCAGCTCCACGGCCGTGTCGTTTTCGCCTCGGCCGTCGAGGCCGCCGAGGTCTTCCGCGACATCCAAGCGCCGGGCGCACGCGACGAAGTGACGACACTCGCGTTGCAAACAGCGTTGCGGCAGGTGTGTGGCGTCCCGAAAGCCGATTCGTTGCCGCACCTGCGCGCCAGCTGAGACGGCTGGTCGGCCGACACCCGATACAATCACGGCGTGGCCGTTCTCGCGCCGTTTCGCGCTCTTCGCCCTGCTCCGATCGCCGCGGCACGCGTTGCCGCCGTGCCGTACGACGTTGTCAATACTGACGAAGCCAGGGCCCAGGCCGCGGGCAATCCCCTCAGCTTTCTCCATGTCTCACGCGCCGAAATCGATCTCGCGCCGGGCATCGACCTGCATTCGAACGAGGTCTACGAACGCGCGACAGCCAGCTTCGAAACGCTCAGACGCGACGCGCCGCTGCTGAAGGAGGACGTGCCGAGTCTGTACGTGTACCGCCTGCGCGCGGGCACTCACGAGCAGACCGGTATCGCTGCCTGCTTCTCGATGGAGGAGTACGACCGCGGTGTGATCAAGAAGCACGAGCGCACGCGCCGGGACAAAGAAGACGACCGGACGCGGCACCTGCTGGCACTGCGCGCGCAAACGGGTCCCGTGTTTCTGGTCCATCGCGGTGTGCCGGCCATTGCGGCGATCGCTCGACGGGCGGAGGCAGCGCCCGCTTTGTATGACTTCACCGCAGGAGATGGTGTGCGCCACACCGTGTGGCGGGTCGGCCCCGACGAGACGCGCACCCTCGTCGATCTGTTCGCCGGCATTCCGGCGTTGTACATCGCTGACGGTCACCATCGTGCGGCCAGCGCCGCGCGAGCGCGTCACGAATTGCGTGGCTCTGCCGGAACGGCGGGGGAGTGGGACACGTTTCTGGCCGTGGCGTTTCCGGACGTGGAGGTGCGGATTCTGCCGTACAACCGCGTGGTGAAGGATCTTGCCAGCCTGACAAGTGCGGCCCTCTTGCGCGCGATCGGCGAACGGTTCACGATCAGAGAGAACGGGCCCGCAGCGCCAGAGCGGCGGGGCGAAGTGGCGATGTTCCTCGGCGACCAGTGGCGAACGATTGTCCTCGGCGACGCGGGCTCCGCGGCGTCGCCTCCAGATCGACTCGACGTCAGCCGCTTGCAGGACGGCGTCCTCACGCCACTGCTCGGCATCGGCGACATCAGGACCGATCCGCGGATCGACTTCGTGGGTGGAGCGAGAGGCACGACGGAGCTCGAATCTCTTGTGCGGTCCGGGCGTGCCGCGGTCGCATTCTCGATGTATCCGCCCGGCGTCGACGACCTGATGGCCATCGCCGATGCCGCCGGCATCATGCCGCCAAAGTCGACCTGGTTCGAGCCGAAGCTGCGCGACGGCCTGCTCATTCATGAAATCTGATCGGCGGGTCTGACGACGCGCCGCGACGGGTAAGAAGGGTTCGTTATGCCGACAGCTACTCGCATCTTCAACTTCTCGGCGGGTCCCGCGGTGCTTCCATTGCCGGTGCTCGAGCAGGCACAGCGTGAGCTCGTGTCGCTGCCCGGTGTTGGCATGTCGGTGATGGAGATCAGCCACCGCTCGAAGACATTCGAGGATCTGTTGAACGGCGCGATTGCGGACATTCGCCAGCTGGCAGCCATTCCGCCGAACTACAAGATCCTCATGCTGCAGGGCGGTGCGAGCCTCCAGTTTTCGATGGTCCCGATGAACCTGCTCGGGCCCGGAATGACCGCCGACTACGTCGACACGGGCACCTGGGCCGACAAGGCCATCAAGGAAGCGACACGCGTCGGCAAGGTCAACGTCACTGGCTCGACGAAGGCCGACGGGTACAGCCGTATTCCAACACCCAGCGAGCTGTCGCTCACGGCTGGGGCCGCCTACCTGCACATCACCACCAACAACACCATCGAGGGGACCGAGTGGCGCGCACTTCCCGCCGTCTCTGCCGATGTTCCGCTCGTTGCCGATGCCTCGTCTGACATCTTCAGCGGTCCCCTCGACATCGGCCGCTTCGGTCTGCTCTACGCCGGGGCCCAGAAGAACCTCGGGCCATCCGGAGTGACCCTCGTCTTCATTCGTGAAGATCTGCTGACGCGATCGCAGTCGAGCCTGCCGGTGATGCTGAACTACAAGGTGCAGGCCGACAACAATTCGCTCTACAACACGCCCAACACCTTCGGCATCTACATCCTCGGGCTCACGATGAAATGGCTGCTGTCTCTCGGTGGCCTTGCGGCGATCGCCAGAATCAACGAGCGCAAGGCGGCCAAGCTATATGCCGAGATCGACCGGACCGGTTTCTACCGCGGCACGGCACAGCCCACGAGCCGGTCGTCGATGAACGTGACCTTCCGCCTGCGAAGCGAGGAACTCGAGAAGACGTTCGAGAAGGACGCCACGGCAGCCGGGCTCGACGGTCTCAAGGGCCACCGTTCGGTTGGCGGGATGCGTGCCTCGATCTACAACGCGTTTCCCGAGGAAGGCGTCGACACGCTCGTCGAATTCATGAGGGAGTTCGAGCGGAAGAAGGGTTGAACCAGTGGACAGTGTCAACTGGCAGAGTACCGCACAAAACGAGCCTCGACCGCGATCCGCCGGCCACGATAACGTCGTGGCCGGTAACGATTTGGGAAATACGCTCCACTAAGACGGCGTTTGCCGGAACGGCCCACGCCGGCCACGACGCCGGCGGCGCCGCCTCGGACGATGCGCGTCTTTCTGGGCCTCGTCTTCGTAAGTTCCGGCGGCCTCGATGAACCCGCGCCAGTGTTCCACCGCTTCCGGCGACTGGCCGTGGATTTCGAGCCACGTGAGCGCGTCGCGGAACGGACCGCGATGCATCAAGGCGCGCCGCGCCCGCGGCGACAGCGTCGTGTCCATCAACCGTCGCTGCAGTCCGAGGATCTGTCGCAATCGCTCCACGTCGCGCCTCGCCATCGGCAGCATCCCGAGCGACAGACGCGGTTCCTTTCGCGGATCGCCATCGGATCCCGGCGGCGTCAACGACTGCAGAGAATGACCGAGCGGAACGATCAGCGAGCCGAGCAGGATCGAATTCGTGAGGGTGTCGGGGATGCTGTCGAAGCGGCGGCGATAATTGTCGAGCGCGCCGAGCGACTGCCACAGCCGGGGCTTCGCGTGCGCCTGCAGCTCGTGCGCGATCGGCTCGAGCAGGCTTCGCTCGGCCAGCATCTGAAACGCACGCGCGGACGATCCCGAGCGCATGAGCTTGTAGAGCTCTTCGATCAGACGGGCGGGGGCGCTGCGCGCGATTTCCCCGCGAGTGGTCGCGATCGCGTCGTCGATTGGCGGATCGATCCGGAAGTCGAGCCGTGCCGCCATCGCCACCGCGCGAAGCATGCGGACCGGATCTTCTTGAAAGCGCTCTCGTGGGTCGCCGATGCACCGGATCAGACCGTCGCGCAAGTCGGCCAGACCACCCGTGTAGTCGATGATCGAGAACGTGCCGATGTCGTAGAACAGCGCGTTGATGGTGAAGTCGCGCCTGAACGCGTCCTCTTCCGGCGTGCCGAAGGTGTTGTCGCGGTGCACGAGACGATCGGCCGCTCCGGCGTCGAGCGCGGTGTCGGCGTCAGGAAGGTGACCGTCCGACGCCGGTTCCGCGGGAGCGTCGAGCGGTTCGATGTCCTCGGGCCCGAGCGGTCGGCGAAATGTGGCGACCTCGATCGTCTTGGTGCCAAAGCGCACGTGGGCCAGACGGAATCGACGGCCGATGATCCAGCAGTTCTTGAACAGCTTTTTGACCTGGTACGGATGCGCCGACGTGCCGATATCGAAGTCTTTCGGCGTTCGTCCGAGCAGCAGATCGCGCACGCTGCCGCCAACCAGGTAGGCGATGAACTGGTTGTGATGCAGGCGGTAGAGGACTTTGAGCGCGTCCGGGTCGATCTGTTTGCGTGAGATCGAATGCGCTTCGCGCGCCAGGACAACCGGCTCACTCATCAAAGTCAAATTGTAGGTCGTCAGCACCGCAATGCGCTACGATGCCCGCATGGCGACCGGACGGCTGAGGGCAAGCGGCGTCGTGGTGTTGCTGCTCTGTGCGGTGACCGGCACTGCGCGTGCCGCCGAGCCTCCTGCGCTGGCCAAAGCGCGGGCGTTGTACAACGAGGGCAACTACGAGGGCGCGATCGACGCGGCTGCGGTGGCTCGACGCCAAGCCGGATGGGCCGACCCGTCGGCGCTCGTCATCGGCCGCTCGTACATCGAGCTCTATCGTCAGCGCGCCGATGCGAAGGATCTGGAAGCGGCGCGGGAAGCCTTCACGGCGATCCATCTGGCCGCGCTGATGCCGCGCGATCGCGTCGAATTGTTCATCGGCCTCGGCCTCTCGCTCTACCACGGCGAGAAGTACGGCGCGGCCGCCGATCTGTTCGACACCGCGCTCACGCAGGCCTCGCTGTTGTCGGCAAAGGATCGCCTGCTGCTCCTCGATTGGTGGGCGACCGCCCTGGATCGGGAGGCACAGACGCGGCCGGCGGATCGACGCCGGGCGCTGTTCGACCGCATTGCCGCCAGAATGAGCGAGGAGCGGCGTCAGGACCCCGGGAGCAGTGTGGCCAACTACTGGCTGGCGGTCGCCGCTCGGGGTGCGGGCGACCTCGAGGCCGCCTGGGACGCCGCGGTCGCCGCCTGGGTGGTCTCGACGCTCTCGCCCGAGACGGCCGAGAGCCTTCGCGCCGACCTCGAACGTCTGGTGCAGCAGGCGCTGATTCCCGAGCGTTCCCGTCTGATGGCGCGGGACCCGCAGGAAGCGGTGGCGTCCCTGCGCGCCGAGTGGGAATTGGTGAAGCAGCAGTGGCCCACCCGTCCGGATCCCCGGTAATTTTCTCGCGATTCCCCCTACGTTCGGACTGGCGAAGACTGACGTTGTAGTCAGTGAGCCCGAGGTATCAGGGCCACTACGATGGCACTCGTCCCACTCGTCCGCCGAAAGACGCTGCCGACCCCCGTTCCGGACGTACCGCCCGCGAAGGTATCATGCGGGCGCGACCATCCAGTGGATGGTCCCGATATGACACCCGACTACGGGTCCCTCGGCAGCTCCACCAGCGAGCCGCCACTCGACCCGGAAACCACAGTCGAACTGCTGCAGCTCGCCAAGGCGGGCGACGGCGAGGCGCTCGATCGCCTGCTCGAGCGCTGTCTTCCGCCGCTGCAGCGGTGGGCGCACGGCCGGCTGCCGCCAGCCTCACGCGGCATGAACGAGACGGCCGATATCGTTCAGGACGCCGTCATCAGCGCGATGCGCAACCTGGGCACGTTCGAACCGCGCCACCAGGGCGCGCTGCAGGCGTATCTGCGGAGGGCGGTCATGAATCGGATTCGCGACATCATCCGCATGACCCGTCGCCGCCCGATGCAAACGGCACTCTCCGAGGAGCTCAAAGACGAAGCGACGTCCCCGCTCGACGCGCTGATCGGCGAGGAGAACGCCGAACTGTATGACCGGGCGCTCGAACGACTCAGCGAGGACGAGCAGGAAGCGATCATCGGCCGGCTGGAAATGGGCTACAGCTATCAGGACTTGGCCGTCGTGCTCGGCAGACCCTCGGCGGATGCCGCGCGCATGGCCGTGACACGTGCGTTGAAGCATCTGGCGAGGGAGATGCGCGGTGTCTGAAGCCGTCGACCAGGCCATCGAGAACATCGTCGACGGCTTACCGGTGGACTGGCGCACCGTCGAGCGCCATGCGACCGCAGAAGGCAAGAGCGCCTGGGCGGCCGATCTGCGAATCATCCACGACGTCGCCAACTTCTATCGGCTGAGCGCGTATTCCACCTACATCCCCGTGCCCTCGGAGCCGCCCGCGAATGCGACCGAGGAGCCCACGGTCGAAGTCGTCGTCGGTGAGGCGCAGGCCGCGAAGTATCAGGCCGCGTTGCGACAGCTGGAGCGCGCCGAACGCCACGCGGTGATTGGCCGGCTCGAGCTGTTGAGCAGCTATACCGATCTGGCGGCCGTGCTCGGGTATCACTACCGCACGACGCGCGAGGCAGCGATCGCCGCGCGGCGAGCCGTCGCGCGCGCGCTCAAGCGGCTGGCGATCGAGATGGGTCATGTCTGAAGCGGTCCTCGACGAAGTCATCGAGCACATCGCGGACGGGATGTCCGTCGACTGGGGTGCCATTCACGGCGGCACCGTGGCGGCGGGCGACAACCGCTTCCTGAACTGCCTGCGCATCATCAGCGACGTCGCGAACCTGCATCGTGTCGACGCGCTGAATCTGATGACCGAGATGCCGACGGCGGTCAGCATGCCGCTGCCCCCGCTCAGCGCCGGCGTGCCCGACGTGTGGGGGAAGTACCGGCTGGCGAATCGCGTCGGTGCGGGCAGCTACGGCGCCGTGTACCGGGCCTGGGACTCCGACCTGGAACGCGACGTCGCGATGAAGATCCTGCACGTCCGGTTCGGCGACACCCGTCTCAAGGACAAGCTGCTCAAGGAAGGGCGCGCGCTCGCGCGCATCCGTCACAACAACGTCGTGCAGGTGTTTGGCGTCGAGGCGCACGAGGATCGGGCGGCGTTGTGCATGGAGTTCGTCGAAGGACAGACGCTCGACGAAGTCATCCTGCGCGGCACGCTCAGCGCACGCGAGGCGATCGGGATCGGCGAGGATCTGTGCCGCGCGCTGGCGGCGGTGCATGGCGCCGGCTACATCCATCGCGACGTGAAGGCCAAGAACGTGATGCGCGACGCGAGGGGCCGCATCGTTCTGATGGACTTCGGCACCGGGCGAATGGCGGATCGTCCGGGGACGTTCGGCGATCGGGCCGGCACGCCGCTGTACATGGCGCCTGAGGTCCTCGAAGGTGAGCCCGCCTCCGCGTCGAGTGACGTCTACAGCCTGGGCGTCCTGCTCTACTTCCTCGTGTCGGGACAGTATCCAGTCGATGCCCGCACGATCGACGAATTGCACCAGGCGCACGCGAAACGGCAGCATCGCTGGCTGAGCGAGCGGCGGCCCGATTTACCGGTCGCTTTCATGCAGGTCGTCGAGCGTGCGATTGCGCTCGATCCGCAGGAACGCTACACGAACCCAAGCGAGCTGCTCGCGGCGCTCAGTGCACTCAAAGTCGGCCCGCATCCGTGGCTGTGGGCGATCGCGAGGCCATTCATTGCAGTCGCTGTCCTGCTCATTGGGGTTACTGCGATCGGCTTTCTGGCGTCGGGATGGTTCAATCTGATGTTGGCGCGTTCCGGGTTCATGAACGAAACGCCGTTGGATTGGTTCGTTTGGGGACAAAAGGCCAACGTCGGGACCTTGGTGATTCTGCTGATGGGTCTCGTACCGCTATCAGCGCTCGTAGTGGCCCGTCGTGTGGCCGTGGCGGTTTCATCACATGTGCGAACGATCGACGACTCCGTTCGACGATGGCTTCGGTCAGCGGCTCATCGGTTCCGACTCGACGAGGCGCCGGTGCTCGCGTCCTGTGCGCTGATCGTCTCCGCCGCCGCCGTCGTCTGGGCCTGTTGGTCTCTCGCACCCTTGCTGGTGGTCCTGCTTGCCGTGCCGCTGCAGATGGACACGGATGACCAGCTCTGGCGGCTCTCTCACGATTTCGTGTTTGATCACAATCATTACCGGCAAGTCTTCGCGGTTGTCGCGATTGTAACCGTCGTTGTCTGGTATCCAGTTTGGAAGCTCGTAAGAAGGGGCCAGACAATTCATTGGGGGGTCGTCGCTGCAGGGGCTGCGGCGACGGTCTGCGCGCTGACACTTCTCCACTTTCCGTACAGGTTGTTGTACTTCAACGACGTGTTCGACACAGTGACATGGAAGGGACATCGTTGCTACATCGTCGGCGAGCGCGCGAGTCAGGATTTGCTGTTTTGCGCAACGCTTCAGCCCCCACGCAATCGCATCGTCGCGAAGAATGACCCTGCGATCGTTCCCCTGGGTATCCGGGAAAGCATATTCAAGCATTTCGAACGCTCGAAGTGACCGGGTTCCGCGCCGACTCCCTGAGTCGCACTGGCAGGTCTGCCACAACACGGCTTCGGCCGATGGAGGATAGCAATGCGCCGCGTCAGCACGATCATCGTCTGTACGATGATTCTTCAAGCGGTCTGTGCGTCCGAGGCGTTTGCGTGGTGGGATGGCGTCGAGCACGCCAGCGGTCCGGGTCCTTTCTACGGCTGGGACATCCAGCTGCGCCTTTTCTGCGTTGTCCGGACCGAGGACCAAACCACCCCGACCAAACAGGAGAGGACCGAAATCCGGACGTCGGGCCCAGTTGGCGCGATCCTGTCGGTGTGTCGGGTGGCCAGGGGCAACAGGAGCAGGGGCGATGCTCAAAAAGAGCGAGAGCGCGTCATGTTCGACCTCGGCGCGCGGTTCCTGCGTACGAAGAAGTACGAAGATCAAGCTGCGCGAGGCGAGATCCCTGACTTCGCGAACGGCAAGAGAATCCACCTGACGACGCTGGAGCCGGCGGTGATGTTTCCGGTCGTCGACAAAGGTCTCTTTCGCCTCGACTACGGGTTCGGAGCCGGCGTGTATTGGTTAAGCTCGGAAGGCTTTGAGCCCGAGACCGGGACCCTACTGGAACCGATACGCTTCGACTTTCGTTTGCGGCTGCCGAGGAGCTGGAAAGTTGATGCCGCCATCGCGAGATTCGGCTTGCTGAACTTTCCCGCCGGTTTCAATTTCCAGAATTTTGGTGGCGCCCCCGGTCATGACGGCCGCGTCTCGAGCGATTGGGTCAAGAGCATTGCCCTGTTCGTCGATCTGACGGAGGCGGCTGCGATATGGACGGATAGACTGAAACGCTAGGCTCTAGGGCTTGGCGTCGTCCCAGTTGTCGCCGATGCCGACATCGACCGTGAGCGGCACGTTCAGCGACGCCGCCTGTTCCATGCGCTCGCGTACGACGGCCGCCGCGGCGCCGGCCTCCTCCCGCGGCGCCTCGAACAGGAGCTCGTCGTGCACGGTGAGGATCATCCGCGTGCGAAGCCCGCGTTTCGGCAGGTCGGCGTGCAGGTCGATCATCGCCTTCTTCAGGATGTCGGCCGCGGTCCCCTGAATCGGCATGTTCACCGCCTCGCGCTCGGCCTGACCGCGCATCTGGTAGTTGCGGCTCGTCAGGTTCGGCGTCATCCGGCGCCGGCCGAACATCGTGCGCACGACCCCGCTGACGCGCGCCTCTTCGAGCGTGCGATCGATGAACGCTCGGACGCGCGGAAAGCCAGTGAAGTAGGCGTTGATGAACTCCTGCGCCGCCTCCTGCGTGACATTGATGTCCTTGGCCAGCGTGAATGGCGTCTTGCCGTAGAGCACGGCGTAGTTCACCATCTTCGACTTGCTGCGCAGGTCGTGCGGATCGAGACCGCTGGCCGGGCCGAACAGCTTCTGTGACGTCCGCTCGTGGATGTCTTCGCCTGACCGGAATGCCTCGATGAGGGCCTCTTCGCCGGCCATGTGCGCCAGCACCCGCAGCTCGATCTGGGAGTAGTCGGCGGAGATCAGCACGTGCCCCGGTGCGGCGATGAAGGCGCGCCGGATCTCACGTCCGAGTTCCGTGCGGATCGGGATGTTCTGCAGATTGGGATCCGAGCTGCTCAAACGTCCGGTGGCGGCAACCGCCTGATTGAAGCTGGTGTGCACCCGCCCGGTCGACGGATGCACCATCGTCGGCAGCGCGTCGATGTAGGTGCTCTTCAGCTTCTGCAGACCGCGCCAGTCCAGAATCAATCGCGGCAGCTCGTGCGAGAGGGCCAGTTCCTCGAGCACTTCGGCAGCTGTCGACATCGAGCGTGTCTTCCCAGTCTTCTTGGCCCCGGGGAGATCGAGTTTCTCGAACAGGATTTTGCCAAGCTGTTGCGGCGAGTTGATGTTGAACGTCTCGCCCGAGAGCGCGTAGATGCGAGCGGTGTACTCGGCGAGCATCTGTTCGAGCCGCCGGGACTGTTCACCGAGCGCCGCGACGTCCACCTGGATCCCTTGCTGCTCGATGTCGGCGAGCACGGGGAGCAGCGGCATCTCCAGCTCACGAAAGACCGGGACCAGCTCCTCGACCGTCAGGCGTGCCGACAGGATCGCCGACAACTGTCCGGCGAGATCGGCGCGTTCGCCGACGTAGTTGAGGAGCGCCTCTGGTGCCAGTCGCTCGATCGACGTCGCCCGCACGCCCTTTCCGCAGACGTCTTCTTCGGTAAGCGCCTTGTAGCCGATGTACTCGAGTGCGAGGTCCTCGAGCCCGTGTCCACCGAGGCGCGTCGCATCGAGGACGTAGCTCGCCAGCATCGAATCGACATCGATGCCTCGCAACGCAATGCCACAGCGCGCCAGGACGACCGTGTCGGCCTTCAGATCGTGGCCGCGCTTGCGGACTGCTTCGTTCTCGAGCAGCGGTCGGAGACGATCGAGCGCCACTTGCCGATCGACCTGCGGCGGCCGTGCCGCCGCGGCAAGGAGGTCGAGTCCATCGGCCACCGCGCCGTCATCGTGCCCAATCGGTACGTATCGCGCGTGGCGGGCTCCCGTGGAAAAGACGAGACCGACGATCTCCGCTCGCATCGTGGTCGTCGCCGTCGTGATGACGCGCAGCGCGAATTCGCCCGCCTGCGCGAGCTCCGCGATGAGCGCGTCGAGCGCATCCGTCGACGTCACCACCACGTAGTCCTTCTTGATCGTGTCCGCTGTCGGCGCGTACTCGGCCACCAAGGTCCGAAATGCCAGCCGCGAGAACAGCTCGTAGCAGCGCTCGCGGGTGGCGCCGCGATACCGCAGCGATTCGAGGTCGACGATCAGCGGTACATCGGTGCGAATCGTGACCAGCTGCCGGCTGGTGATCGCATCGGCGCGGTGCGTCTGCAGCGCGTCGCGCTGCTTCGGCTTCAGCTCGGCGCTCCGCTCCAGCAATGCGTCGAGGCTGCCGAACGCCGTGACGAGATCGATCGCTCCCTTCTTGCCGATACCGGGCACGCCGGCCACGTTGTCGCTGGTGTCGCCGACCAGCGCCAGCACGTCGATCACCTGCGTCGGCTTGACGCCGAACTTGTCGACGACCCCGGCCTCGTCGAACCAGGCGCCGTCTTCGCGGGGATCGTAGATGCGGACGCCATCGCGCACGAGCTGGAAGAAATCTTTGTCGATCGAGACGATCGCCACCTCGAAACCAGCCTCGACCGCCCGCAGCGCTACCGTGCCGATGACATCGTCCGCTTCATAGCCCGGCGCGGTGATGATCGGGACGCCCATCGCCTCGCACGCCTGGTGCACCCACGCGATCTGCTCGGCGAGGTCGTCGGGCATGGCCGATCGCGTCGCCTTGTAGTCGGCCACGATGTCGTCGCGGAACGTCGGACCGGCGAGGTCGAACGAGGCGGCGAGATACGTCGGATGGTGATCGGCGATGAGCTTGCGCAGCATGGTCACGAACACGTAGACCGCGTGTGTCGTCTGACCTTCCTGATTCGAGAGCCCGCGTCCGCGAAAGGCGTGATACGCGCGGTACATCTGCGAGCTGCCATCGATGAGGAAGAGGGTCGGGCGGTTCATGGACGCGATCACGATATCATTGCCTCTTATGCCTGCCGCGAGGCGCCGCAGCGTGCTGCTCCTGCTTTGTGTCGTGGCCGTGTTCGCGGCGGCGTGCGGCGGTGTAGTGAAGAAGAAGTACGAGTACGAAGAAGAGATTTACCTCTTCCTCGATGGCACCGCGACCGTCAATGTGAATGCGTCGGTCGCGTCACTGGTGGCGCTGCGAGGCGCCGACCTTCCCGTGGACCCCGGCGCGCGCGTCGATCGACGTCGAGTACGCGCGCTGTTCGAGGGGCCCGGCGCCACCGTGACGCGCGTCAGCCTGTCACGTCGGAATCGTCGGCGGTTCGTCCACGTCGGTCTCGACGTCGCTGACATCAGGCAGCTCGCTCGCCTCGCACCGTTTTCGTGGTCGACCTACGGCTTTGCGCGGCAGGGCGACGTGTTCGTCTATCGCCAGGTCGTCGGCAACGCCGTTGACAAACCGGTCGGCGACGTCGGCTGGACCGGCGGCGAGGCGGTGATGTTCAAGATGCACCTGCCAAGCGAGATCCCGTATCACAACGCGCCGTCGAAACGAACCGAGCGCGGCAACATTCTCGAATGGGAACAGCCGCTCAGCGATCGCTTGCGCGGCGTACCAGTTGATGTGCAGGTCAGTCTGGAACCGGAGACGATTCTCTACACGACCCTGTTGCTGTTTGGAATCACGATTGTGGCCGCGGCGGCGACGTTCGGCGCGGTGCTCTGGTGGGTGTGGCGACGCGGCAAGCCCGAACCGGTCAACGCAGAAGGCTGACCGCGCTCGCGGTCAGCCTCTCCAACTCCGCCTTCAGAGCTGCTCCAACTCCTTCTTCACCTCGGCCTCGGTCTTCAGCTCGTTCTTCACGCCGAAGGCCAGGAAGTTGCTCGCGATCGATCGTGCCAGCATCCGGTCGACCTCGCTGTTCACCACGCCCTCGAGCGTGACGCGCCCGTGTTCCACGATGATGTGGATCGGCGGATTCACCATGAACGCATAAGGCCTGAAGTTGCCGTTGCTGTAAATCGCGCGCGCGATTCGCACCCGCAGTTCATCGTCGAATTGCGACACCGGGAGCACGTCGATCCGATTGCGCACCTCCTTCACCGACGCGACTCTGCGCACACGGCGTTCGATGTCGTCGCGCTTGTACGGCATCGTCACCTTGCCGCTCAGCGTCACGATGCCGCCATCGATCTGCGCATCGACGCTGTCGAAAATGGTGAAGTGGGGGTATTGGAGCACCTGCCGCTGCACATCGCGGAACACCTGGAGGTTCTCCTTGTTCGCAGCGCTTGCAGGCGCCGCCACCACCAGGACCGCGAACGCGACCGTCATCATCCTCGCCAACATGTGACCTCCTCGGCTGCAAACAGTTGTGTCTGTTGAGCCTGGAATCGGTGGCCTGCGCCCATTCTTTACGACGCGGGAGCACTGCCTCTGGTTGCTTCTACGTCTCTCGCGTCCCCGCGGATGGCTGCGGGCCGTCGATCATGCATGGGGCAAAGAATCTGCCAGTGGGAAGGGGGTCGAAATCGCGCCGAGGCCTGATGGCACTCGACGGGCGCCCTTTTTAGAGGACGAGCATCGTGCCGATGCCGGCGGCGATCAGGAGAATCTGTCGCATCGAGCCGGCGTCGGTTCGCCCTCGATGCAGTCCGGGGATCAAGTCGGCCATGGCGACGTAGAGAAAGCTGGCGGCGGCGAGCGCAAGGCAGTAGGGCAGCATTCGTGGCGTCATCTCGAAGGCGAAGTACGCCGCCATCGCGCCAAGTGCGCTGGCACCGGCCGACAGCACGTTCAGCCAGAGCGCGCGTCGGCGGGAGTAGCCCGCGTGCAGCAGGATCGCGAAGTCGCCGACCTCCTGCGGGATCTCGTGGGCAGCGACCGCCACCGCGGTGCTGATGCCAAGAGGGACCGATGTCATGACCGCCGCGGCGATGACCGCGCCATCGACAAAGTTGTGAAAGGCGTCGCCGACGAGCACGGGCACCACGCTGCCGTCGTGCACTTCGCAGTCGTGGGTATGGCAGTGCCGCCAGAGCACCAGCTTCTCGAGCAGGAAGAACGCGAGAATGCCGATCAACAACGTACCGAACACCCGCGACGCCGGCAGATCGTCGAGGACGGTCGGAAGAATCGCCAGCATCGACACGCCCAGCAGTGCGCCGACCGCGTAGCTCACGAGCCACGGAACGAGACGGGCACGAGTGGAGTCGTTGATCAGCAGGACGCCGGACGCGACCAGCAGACCGCCCAGGCCGCCGAGCAGGCTGAGCCCGAGCACGATCAGGAACGTGGGCACGAGAGTCGATGATATACGAGCGGGGATCAGGGGCCGGCCCTGATTGAGCTACGACGCCGTATAGCCGCGGCGGGCGCGCACGGTGAGCCGGCGATCGCGCACTTCCACCCGGATGGCGTGCCACTTGCCGTCGCGTTCTGTGGTGCTGATGTATCCCAGGTAGTACTGCTTGCTCAATTCGTCGGCGATGCGTGCGGTCGCCGGGCCGAGGCCATCCGAGCCGCGAACGATCTCGGTACGGCCGCCGGTGTCGTCCGTGATCAGCCGCAGGGCGTCGGCGTTGACGCGATCGCCTGGCGCGCTCGTCCACGTGCCACCGCCGCTGCCGCCCCCAATCGGAGGGAACCGTGGCTGGGGCCGGCGCCCGCCCGGGAATGGAAACGGAATCGGCGAGGGGATCTGCACCGGCGGGCTCACCGGTGAGAACCGTCTGCTGGGAGTGCCATCGATGCCGAGGGCGTAGACCAGCACGTCGCTCTCGCGAATACGTTGGCGAAGCTCGCCGGGCCCCGTGCTGCTGTTGGTGTCGTTGCCGTCCGAGATGACGAGCAGTGCCTTCTTGCGATTCGTGCCGGACTGCGCCACTGGAATTGCGGTCGCCACTGCATCGTAGATGGCCGTTGCGCCGATGGCGTCGACGTTCTTCACCGCCTTGCTAATCAACGCGCGATCCTTCGTCCATCCCTGCGTGATCGACGCGCGCGTCGCAAACTCGACAAAGAACAACTCGTCGTCTTTGTCGAGCAGGTCGTAAATCAAGCGGTCGATCGCGGCGCGCGCCGCCGACATCTTGTCGGACGTCATGCTGCCGCTCGCATCGAGGATGATGCCAAGACTGACGGGCACGCGGTCGCTGCTGAAGTGGGAGACCTCTTGACGGCGGCCGTCTTCGTAGACGCTGAAATCTTCGCGCTGCAGTCCCGAGACGAACCGACCGTTCTCGTTCGTGACCGTGGCGGTGACGTTCACGAGGTCGACGCCGCTCTTGAATCGAAATCCCTCCTGGCCTTCTGCCCCGAGGGAGACCGCGGCCGCCGCGACCGTGGCGAGGATGAGCGTCGTTGTGAACACCCGCATCGGTCGTTCTCCTCCTCGAGTCATTCAGCTGCGGCACGCGTGCTGCCACGGGTCGCGCGTCGATCCACGTGTGGCATGACGCCGTTGTTGGTCCGGAAGCTGACGCGATACCGGCCGACCGCGCTCATCCCCTCGAGTCGCACCGTGAACGGACGCGTGTCGCCAGGTCCGACCGCCGGGAGCGCGGCGCTGCTCGTGCCGACGAGATGGCCCTCCGCGTCGAGTGCGGTCACCACAGTCGTGAGCGGCGCAGTGGTCTTCTGCGTCGCGTTTCGCACCGAGCCGGAGATCACGAGCGCCGCTCCGTCTCTCGTGTGCGTCATCGACAAGAGCTCGAGTGCCTCCGTTGCCTGGGCCTGCGCATCGGTAGCCGGCGTCGGGCGATCGTCGTCGGCGAGCATCGCCATGAGCACGACCACGAGAACGCCGGCCGCGACGGTCACGGCCGCAGTCAGAAGCGGGCCGTACGATCGGGTTTCCGGTCGCAGATGGCTGAAGAGCGCCGGGCCCTTCTCGAGTGGTGGTTCCTCCCAGGCGAATTCGTCGGCGGCGCTCGGCAGGTCGCCGTCGATGGCGGCCGACAACGCCGCGACTCGTGCTGCCGACCGCAGCCGCTCGAGACGAAGAAGTCGCCACGCGATTCCAGTGCTGATAACGGCGACGGTCAGCGACACGATGAGAGTGAACACCATGGGCATTACCTGAGCGCGAATTCGACGGCGACTTCAACCACGACATCGACCGGTTCGCCGCGCCGGCGCGCGGGTGCGAAACGCCACTCTCGAACCGCGGCGACGGCGCGCTGATCGAGGCCGCCTCCCAGACCGCGGAGCACCGAAACGGAATCGACGGTTCCCTCGCGCGTTACGACGATCTCGAGGACGACGTTCCCGGTGATCCCCTGACGCCGGGCCTCCTCGGTGTACGTCGCTTTGACTTCCTTGAGCAGTCGAGGCGGGTCGATCCCGCTCCCCGGACGAAACGGGCCTCCTCCTGTGCCCCCTCCGGCGCCGGGTCCGATACCGGCCCCGGTTCCCGGACCGTTGCCGAGACCCTGCCCGGCGCCGGCGCCGGAGCCTTGACCGGGTCCGAGGCTGTCCGTCGCACGTGGCGCGGCGCCGATTTCGCCTTCGCGCGGGCGCTCGCGGCCTGAGGCGGCCACGGGTGCGATGAGCATGCGCGAGGGCAATGGCTCTTCGGCTCGCGGCTGAGGCTCGGGTTTCGGCAGACTGGCGCGAACCGGCCGATCCACTTCGGCCCGTCGCGATGCGAGGAGCACCGGCTCGGGCGTGACGCGAGGCACTGATTGTCCGGCACGCGGCGCCACGCTCTCGAGGCGTGGCGGCGGCAACGGGTTCTTCAGCCCACCGCCACCACCACCGCCGCCCTCACCCGGCAAGGCCAGGAACACCAGCCGCGACGGCGGGATGGATGAGGCGGGCGCCGCTTCAGTCACTCGCGTCGCGAGCCACGCGATGGCAACGACCAACGCAATCAGGCCCGAAGCGGCAAGCGTCGGAAGCGTGCGGCCCGGGCTCGCGGGGAGGTGCGTGGTAGTGCTCAGCTCGAATAATTCCGCCTCAGTACCGGACCGCGCGTCCGCAAACTGACGGGCAATCTCGCGCGACCGCCTCGCCGCGCGCAGAGCGTCATCACCCTGGAAGAACGGCGTACCCGGCTTGGGCCGAAGCTCTCCAGACGCGATCAGGGCCTCTACCGCTTCGCGCGGCACACCTGAAGCATGTGCGATCTCGTCCGCCGTGAATGCCTCGGAGAATGTGGCCATCGGCCGCGGAGGGTGAAAGGCAAAAGCCTTGCCTCGACCCGATCGGGCGATTCACTCGAATTCCGTGCGGTGAATCGAGAAGAGACGACACTCGCCGTCCCCCCCAGTGGTCAACGACTGCTCTTGAGACCTTCGATGAACCGGTATCCCTGCCGGTCGCCGAGCACGCGCACGGCGGTGAATCCGCTTGCCTGGAGCCTATGGAGGGTATCGTGGCTCCCGTGCGAACCGCGGGCTCCAAGTAACGCGCGAAGGCCGGTGGGTGACCCCGGGTCGAGCACGATCACGCGGCCGCCAGGGCGAAGCACACGCAGCCACTCTTGGACTGTCCGGTCTCGTACTGCTGGTTCGAGCGCGGTCATCAGGCCTTCCGCATTGTGGACGATCACCGCGTCGTAGACCGCCTGGTCGAACGGAAGGTGATCGAGCGGTACGATACGAATGTCAGCGACGGTGAGTCCCTCGCCGAGCGCGCTGCGCACGCGCGCGGCGGCACTCTCGTTCGGTACGACGATCGTCGAGAGACCCGTGAGCCCGACCTTCTCACCGATTGCGCGCACCACGCGAGCGTCGTTCACACCGATCTGCACGACGCGCTCGCCGAGCCGAACGCTGCTCATCGCCACCGCCAGGGGCTCGCGTCCGACGCTCGATTCACGCAGAAACATGCGCATTTTCGCCATGATATAGTGCCCGATTGTGACTCCACCAGTTGAGATCGCTCCAGCGCGCGGCAAACTCGGCGTGCTGCTGGTCGGCCTTGGCGCCGTCAGCACTACCACCATCGCGGGCGTGATGGCCATTCGGAAAGGCCTTGCGCCTCCCATCGGCTCGTTGACGCAGATGGGCACGATCCGGCTCGGCAAGCGGACGGAAGGGCGCGCGCCGAAGATCAAGGATTTCGTTTCGCTGGCGGGTCTCGACGACATCGTCTTCGGCGGCTGGGACATCTTCGAAGAGGACTGCTATGCGGCCGCACGGACGGCCGGTGTGCTGGAGGGATCACAACTCGATCAGGTTCGCGGCGAGCTCGAAGCCGTCAAGCCGATGCCGGCGGTGTTCGATCGGCGCTACGTCAAACGCCTGGACGGCCCGAACGTCAAGAAGGGCAAGAACAAACGCGACCTGGCGGAGCAGCTGATCGCCGACATCCGCGGATTCAAGACGAAGCACGGCTGTGACCGCATGGTGATGATCTGGTGCGGGAGCACGGAAGTCTATATGAAGGAGACCGCCGCGCACGCGACCGTCGCCTCCTTCGAAAAAGCGCTCGAGCAGAGCGACGATGCGATTCCGTCGAGCATGGTCTATGCGTACGCGGCGCTCCGCGAAGGACTGCCGTTTGCGAACGCGGCGCCGAACCTGACTGCCGACGTGCCCGCGATGTTGGAGTTGGCAGCGCGAATGAAGTCGCCGCTCGCGGGCAACGACATGAAGACGGGGCAGACGCTGATCAAGACGATCATCGCGCCCGGACTCAAGGCGCGACTGCTCGGCGTCAAGGGCTGGTACTCGACGAACATCCTCGGCAATCGCGACGGTGAAGTGCTCGACGATCCCGAGTCGTTCAAGACGAAAGAAGAGAGCAAGAAATCGGCGCTCGAGTACATCTTCCAGCCGCATCTCTACCCGGATCTGTACGCCGATCTCTGTCACGTCGTTCGCATCAACTACTACCCGCCGCGCGGCGACAACAAGGAAGGCTGGGACAACATCGATCTGATCGGATGGCTCGGTTATCCGATGCAGCTCAAAATCAACTTCCTGTGCCGCGACAGCATTCTGGCGGCGCCGATCGTGCTCGACTCGGTGCTGTTCCTGGATCTGGCGAAGCGTGCCGGCATGTCGGGGATCCAGGAGTGGCTGTCGTTCTACTTCAAGAGCCCGATGCACGCTCCCGAGGTGTATCCCGAGCACGATCTGTTCATTCAGCTGATGAAGCTGAAGAACACGCTGCGATACATGCAAGGCGAGGAGCTGATCACGCACCTTGGTCGCGAGTACTACGATTAGCCACGGACGGCCCACGTGACATCCCGCTGAACCGCCGCTCACCGTGCTGCAAGCTGCGCTGCTCGGCGGCCTGTTCATCGGCGTGCTGTCGGCGCTCCCGATCGTCAAATACGCCAACTGCTGCTGTGTCTGGATCGTCGCCGGCGGCATCGTCGCGGCCTACCTCGATCAGCAGAATGACCCTCGCACGATCACCGCTGGTCGCGGCGCGCTCGCCGGACTCTTGGCCGGAGTCTGCGGCGCGTTCGTGTGGCTGATCGCGGCTCTGGCGCTGAGCGCGTTGTTCAGGCCTCTCCAGGAAGGCATGGCGGAGATGGTCCTCCGCAGCGCGCCGGACATGCCACCGGAGGTCCGCACCGTGTTCGAAGGTCTGGGCGGCGCGAGCTCCTGGGTCGAATACGTCCTGTCGTTCGTGTTGCGGTTGTTCGTCGGGAGCCTCGTCTCGACGATCGGCGGTCTGCTCGGCGCCGCCTTCTTCCGCAACGATGTGCCGCCGGCGCTTGGTGGCCTGCCGCCGCTGCCGCCTCAATAGACGGGTGCTCTTCTAGTATTCTGTTCCGCCTATGAGTCAGCAGCCGCCGATCGAGATTGCCGATCTGCTCAAGGAAGACCGCACGTTTCCACCAGCCGAGGCATTCACGGCACAAGCCAACGTGCGAGACGAGCGCATCTACGAGCGGGCCGACCGCGATCCCGAAGGGTTCTGGGCCGGCTTCGCCGACGAGCTCGAGTGGTTCTCGAAATGGACGCGCGTGCTCACGTGGGATCCGCCGCACGCGACGTGGTTCGCCGACGGTACGCTCAACGCGTGTGTGAACTGCGTCGACCGCCATGCGCGCGGTCCACGACGGAACAAGGCCGCGATCATCTGGGAGGGTGAACCCGGCGATCGACGCACGCTGACGTATTTCGATCTGTTCCGTCAGGTCAGCCAGTTCGCCAACGTGCTCAAGTCGCTCGGGGTCAAGCGTGGTGATCGTGTGGCGCTCTATCTGCCGCTCGTGCCGGAGCTGGCGATCGCCATGCTCGCGTGCGCCCGTATCGGTGCGGTCCATTCCGTCGTCTTCGGCGGCTTCAGCTCCGAATCGCTGCGCGATCGCATCAACGACGCCCAGGCCACCGTGCTCGTTACCGCTGACGGCGGCTGGCGCCGCGGTCAGGTCGTGCCGCTGAAAAAGATGGTCGACGATGCGTTGACCGACACGCCTTCCATCCAGCACGTCGTCATCGTGCAGCGGCTGCACGGCGCGCCCGTCGAAGTGCACGTGAAGGAAGGACGCGATCACTGGTACCACCGGCTGATGCAGGACGCCAGTCACAACTGCGAGCCCGAGAAGATGAACGCCGAGGACATGCTGTACATCCTCTACACCTCGGGTACCACAGGGAAACCCAAGGGCATCGTCCACACGACGGGCGGCTATCTCGTCGGCACCTACGCCACCACGAAGTGGGTGTTCGATCTGAAAGAAGACGATGTGTATTGGTGCACGGCAGACATCGGCTGGGTCACCGGTCACAGCTACGTGGTCTACGGTCCGTTGGCCAACGGCGCCACGGTGGTCATGTACGAGGGCGCGCCGGATTGGCCCGGGCGCGATCGCTTGTGGCAGATCGTCGAACGATATGGCGTCACGATCTTCTACACGGCGCCGACCGCGATCCGCGCGTTCATGCGGTGGGGCACCGAGTGGCCGATGCGTCGTGAGCTGACGAGCTTGCGGCTGCTCGGGTCAGTGGGTGAGCCGATCAACCCTGAAGCGTGGGTGTGGTACCACCGCTACGTTGGCGGTGAGCGCTGCCCGGTCGTCGACACCTGGTGGCAGACGGAGACTGGCGCGATCATGATCACGCCGCTGCCAGGACTCACGACGACGAAGCCGGGCTCGGCGACGCGACCGTTTCCTGGCATCAAGGCGGAGATCAAAACCGAGAAGGGCGATTCGATCACCGGCGCTGGCGGCGGGCTCCTCGCGCTGACGCGTCCATGGCCGTCGATGCTGCGCGGCATCTACGGTGATCCGCAGCGCTATGTGACTCAGTACTGGAGCCGCTGGACGCCGGATGTGTACTTCACCGGCGACGGCGCGAAACGCGATGAGGACGGGTTCTTCTGGCTGCTCGGCCGCGTTGACGATGTGCTGAATGTCGCGGGGCACCGTATCGGCACGATGGAAGTCGAGAGTGCGCTGGTCGATCATCCGCGCGTCGCCGAAGCGGCCGTCGTCGGCCGACCACACGAGATCAAGGGTCAGGCGGTGGCGGCGTTCGTCACGCTGAAAGAGGGGACGCACGGCACCGAGGTGCTTATGGCCGAACTGAAGGATCACGTCGTCAAGAAAATCGGCGCCATTGCGCGGCCTGATGACGTCATCTTCGCGGCCGATCTCCCGAAGACTCGATCAGGGAAGATCATGCGTCGCCTGTTGCGTGATATCGCTGAAGGGAAAGCGCTTGGCGACACGACGACACTTGCGGATCCCGCCGTAATCGCGAAGCTGAAAGAGCAGTATCAGGACGAGCACTGACGTCAGGTGCGGAGAACCCTGATGGCGGACCCTCATACCGTGCGGACGCGAGCGGTTCCCCTGATCCGCAATTTCGGGCGTGCGGTTGTGGCACAAATCGCGAACCTAATGTCTGCCGCTTCCGCACACTTTGCTCATCGATTCGCCGCCGACCGGCTGCAGCAATCTGTTGACAAGCCGCTGCTGGATCAATAGGTTACTGCTCACCTTCCCCCTCCTGAATCAATCTGGCCAGGTTTGTGAAACCCGTACGGTTCACGACCGTGTCTCTCTTGGAGGATGCGCATGTCGGAAGCGGCCCGCGTACTCGATCACAGGGAGGTTGTTTCGGACACAGATCGTTTGTTCGCGATGCTCGATGGGGCATCGGTATCGACTGAACACGGCGAATGGCATTCCCGCGTTCAGGGCATTCACACAGACGGCCCGTTCGTCTGGTTGCAGCTTCAGCGCGACGACGATGAGACGCGGACGGCGCTGCTGCGGCTTCCGCGATCAATGAGCCTTGATTCACTGATCGCCGCGTTGCCGTCGATCCGGTTTGGTGAAGAGGCGTCACCGCAGGTCTTGAAAGGTGTTTACGTTGGGTAGCGACTCCGTCATCGGCCATCACCGAGTGCCATGCGCACTGGTTGCGCTCACCACGATGATGGCCACCGCGCCGCTCGTCGCTGATTCCACGCAGTCGCAGCTGACGGTCAGTGTGACCGTTGTGCGCTCGTGTGTCGTCGACGCGCAGCCAGTCGTAGGCGATGCTCCCCGCCTCCGACTCCAGTGCGCGACGGGCGCCGCTCGTGATGTCCAGGTGACGACGAGCAATGGGGCGCCCGTTTCATCCGGTGCGCCGCACGCCGATCTGAGTGTGGTGACAGTGAATTTCTGATCGGCACTCAGAAATTGATCACCGCCGAAACCGTATCCGAGTACCCCCCGGCGCTCACATCCTGACCTGCCGGCACGCGACCATACACGGTGATGGGGATGGTCGTGTTGTTCGGAGGATTGGCATCGGTGTAGGTCGACGTCCCGCCTGTTCCGTCACCCCAAATGCTCGTGCGCGCAGCGTCTCGATACAGGTTGTACGACAGCGTCTCGCCGCCGCCGGTCATGGTACGCGGGTTGTACGCGCCGCTTGCGCCGGTGCTCAACGTGACGACGATGTTGTGCGCCGCGCCGTTGCAGGTGATCGTCACGGTGCCGGTCGAATCGGTCGCGGAACTCGCAAACACGTCGTAAGTGCCGAAGTTCACCGATGTGGTGGAGATGGTGCACGTCGGTGCGGCCTCGGCGCTCGCGCCGCCAAGCACACCCATCACGGCGGCGGTTGCGACGAGGGCGCACGCCCACTTCATCGACCACCATCCGGTGTGCATCGCACTGTACCGAGATCGACCGTGGTGTCCTTCGAGTCGGGAACGGTCAATCGGAACGTACATCGCACGTCGCGATACTGCATCACGGCATCGTAGGCGCCGTTCGGCAGGTTCTCGAAGTAGAACGTGCCGTCACTGCCCACCGGTGAACCGTAGCTCCGTCCGCTCACCGTGGTGACCGTGAGCTCACCGTACTGCTGATACTTCTCTTCGCGCCCGTTGCTCACCTTGATACGGCCAAGCACGCGCTGCACCTTCTGCACATCGAAGAGCGCCACGGCGCCGCCCCGATACGGGGGCGCGAGCGTCATGCCGGCGTCGCCGACCGCGTAGTGAAGGGGAACATCGCCATCGGCGATGTTCAGAAGATTGCCGTAGTACGCCTGCAGGTCGGGCACGAGCACGTCGCCGCGCCGCCCCGTCTTGCCGATTTCCTGGTGGCTCGAGAACGCGCGCACTCCTTCGACGCCGGGCACCCGAACCAACGCGAAGCTCTGTTGGACCGGACGCGTGGCGTAGAGCCCGCCACCGATCCCGACGACGCTGCCCATCGCACTCAGCGTGGTCGCCGTCTGGTTGCCGATGGTTTCCTGGCGCAGCTCATATCGTCCATGCTGAGTCTGATACCGCGCTACGCCCGTCATGACGTCCGTCGAACCTTCCTCGACGTGCATCTGGTAGCCATAGCCGGCACCGACGGGCAATGCTTGCTGCGCGTCCAACGCGGTGCGCGTGCCGCGGTCGTCTCGCGTCCTCGACACCGTGGCAGACGCCCGTCCGAACAGCACCGTCAGCCCGCCATACACCTCGCGCCCGCGGCCGTGTTCGTCTCGCGTGCGCGTGACGCTCCCGGTCAGTTCGACGTTTCGGCTGACGTGAATGGAGGCCAGAAGTCCCGACCGCTCGCGCCTCAATCCCTGATGCATTCGCGTCATCGAATGCTGCAACGTGAGGCCGAGTGCCTTCAGGACCGACGTGCTCGCGTACAGATTTGCCTGTGTGGCAGGGTCCTCGTTCACCACATTCGGAGTGAGCGTCGCATATCGGCGGCTCGCGACCATGATCGAGCCACCGGCACTGATCGGCCGGCTCGAGTAGTTGAAGGCAGTTCTGTGTGCCGTGCCCCACTCGTTGTTCCGGCGGCTCACAGACGACGCGGCTTCCACTTCGCCGAAGGGAACGCGGACGTTGAGCGAAGGGCCCCCGCTGATCAGTCGACCCGGGTCCAGTTCCACGCGTCCACCGGCCGTCAGCGAGTTCGTCACACCAATTCGATGCCTCGCGAGCAGGACCGGCGCTCGATAGTCCCAGTTCTTCTCGCCGACGCCGACTCGACGGAAGCCGACGTTGTACTGATAGTCGTGCACGCCGGTCGCGAGCGCGGTGGTCGTCAGGTAGTAGCTGGAGGAGAGCTCGCGCGTCTGGCCGAAGGCGTCGCGGACGATGATTCGGGCATCGTTGCGGCCCAACGTCAGTGGGAGATTGCGCACGTCCAGGCGTCCCGGCGCCACCCGTTCCTGACTCACGACCTGCCCGTTGACCTGGACTTCCATCACCGACGGAACCGCGATCGGCGTCGAGAGCGACAGCGTGGGATAGCGCACGTAATACGGGTCGATCGAGAACTCCTTGGTCACGCTCAGTCCGCCGATCCACGCGTCGCCGCCGAGGGGACCGCTGTATGCCAGGCTGTCGCCGAGCGTCCAACGCTGCAACCCTCGACGACGGTCGAGGGTCACGTTGGTGAGACCACGAATCGCCGAGCGCTCGGTGGCCGAAAACGTGTTGTAAATCGACCCCCCGCGGTAGCTGATGGCGGATTCGGTAAACAGGTCGGCGTGATTTCCGGTGTGCCAATTGAGGGAGTAGTTCGCGTAGCCGGACGTGTCACGTCGATAGATGAGATTCGCTGGGGCACCGTTCCACAGGTCGCGAATCGTGCGGCCGAGCAGCGACGGCGACGCGGTGATGTTCAACCGAAGATCGAGTTCGTCGACCGAGAACGACAAATCGGGGGCGAGTGAGGCCAGCGAGACGAATTCCTCGCTGCCGACCTGTTCGCGGCGTCCGCCAAACCCGTTCAGCCCGGCCTGTGTGAGTGCGGTGATCGGAACGAAGGCGTCCTTATCGCGAAGGACCACGATGGATTCGCCGACCGACACCTGATTCACGACGAGCTCGAGCATCGCGCGCTGGTCTTCTGCGGCCGCGAACCTCGGTGTCATCAGGAGGGCGCATACGAGGATGAAGGCGATCCACGACCGCCGCGCGATCAGCGCGCGCACGCTCCAGTCGGTGTCTGCAGGCGTTCCTGCACCTGGTTCGACTCGAACTGCACGTCGACGATGATCGATGTCACCTGCGCGCATGCATCCTTCGGCAACGCCGTCTCGAAATCGCGCCGGCCCCCCGCCAGCAGATACCAGCCCTCGAGCTCGCGCTCGAATGCCGTCTTCGACCCGGCCAGTCCTCGCACCTTGATATTGCGAGGCACGAAATGCACCGTCCCCTCGTTCGAGAGCGTGAATTTCAGCTGGCCGTTCTGCTGCCGCAGATCGGTCAGCGAAGCTGTGGCAACCTCTTTCACCGGACGCAGGAAGATGGGGATGCCCATCTTCGTCAACACGCGCACACCCTTTGGCGCGTCCGTCGGCGGCAATTCCTCGACGAAAATCCGGTAGGACTTCTCCTTGGCGTCGAACGTTGTCGCGGTTCCCACGCGCACGCGTCTCGTTTCCGACGGCTTCAGCGTCAGCAGCGGCGGAAAGAACACGATGTCCTGCGTCGGCTGCAGCTGCATCTCGCCGGTGCTGCTCTGCGTCCACGCGAACACCGAGAGCTGGAAGCTGAGCGAGTCGGCGCTCTGGTTGTGGAGCGTCAGTAGAACGCTGCCGGTTCGATTGCGCAGGAAGATCTGGGTGGGATCGACGGTGAACGTCGCCGCTGATGCCAGCGATGCCCCACCACCTCCCAGCATCGCGACTGCCGCGCTGACGATCGCCAGGAGCCGGAATACGCGGGCCGGCGTCCTGGCTGTTCTGCATTGGTGCCTCACGGCCACAGTATCGGCCGCGTACGCATCGACCTTGCTAGAAGTTGACCGTCGCGACGACCGTGTCGCTGTAGCTGCCGGCGGTCACGTCCTGATTGCTGACGACCTGGCCGTAGACGGTGAAATTGCGCGCAGCCTTGGACGGGGCGGCCGCCGGCGAGAGCAGACCGGCGCCCGCGTTGCCCCACACCGTCACGTGACCGGAGTCCTGATACAGCTCGTAGGTGAGGTAGTTCCCGGATCCGTCGGTCAGGCGGCGAGTGCTGCCCGAGGCATTCGACCCGAGACCGAGGCCGACCGTCGCGGTCGTACCCTTGGTGCAGGCCACCGCCACGTTGCCCGTTCCATCGAGGTTCGTCGATGCGTTGGTCCCGACCGGGTCGTAGGAGCCAAACGCCAGCGCCGACGTGCTGATGGTGCAGTTGTTCGTCACGGTCGCGCTGACACCCAGGTTGGCAGTCGCCGAGGCCGCCGACACCGACGTCGCCGCGGCAAAGAGGAGGGCTACCCCGGCTGTCGCGCCCGCCATTCCCAGGAACATGTTCGCTCGCATCGTCCCAATCTCCCTGAAAGCCAACAGGCCTTTCGCGCCGTTGGACGTTTGACCACCGTGATGGAACTCGGTGGTAATCCATGTAACTGCATGGCGTAGGCCAGCTCAGACGGTCGCGATCACGACTGGAGTTAAACTATTGAAATGACGCCACTTATGTCGCTTAGCTCCGCGGACGTAAGCGATGAGCGTGCTCCATAACGGAGCACTAACCCAGGGTCTGACAGAGACCGGAACCCATTTTTTGTCAGTAATCCCACTTTTTGTCATTCCTGTTCCAAATTGAAATCGCCGAAGGGCTTAAATGACCCGTCTTAGAACACTCGATGACGAAGATCATCGATAGGAACTGTGGCGGACGTCGGGCCGTAAACTAAGCGGGCGGCCGGAAGCGCTTGCGCCCGCCCAATCTTGTTAGGAACGAGAGAGGATCGGACATTCGATGGCCCTGATTGAAACGCGGGATCTATGGAAGACCTATGTGATGGGATCCGAGGAGATCCACGCGCTGCGCGGCGTCTCGATGGAGATCGAGCGCGGCGAGTATGTCGCTATCATGGGGCCGTCCGGCTCTGGCAAGTCCACGTTGATGAACTTGATCGGGTGTCTCGATACGCCTAGCAAGGGCAGCTATCTCCTGAACGGCAAGCAGGTCAGTCAGATGAACGACAACGAGCTTGCGCAGATCCGCAACGAGGAGATCGGCTTCGTATTCCAGACGTTCAATCTGCTGCCGCGCGCCTCGGCGCTGCAGAACGTCGAGCTCCCACTGATCTATGGCGGCGTCGCTGCACGCGAGCGGCACGAGCGTGCCAAGCTGGCCCTCGACAAGGTGGAGCTCACGTCGCGCATGAGCCATCGACCGAACGAATTGTCAGGCGGTCAGCGTCAGCGTGTCGCCATCGCGCGTGCGCTGGTCAACGACCCGTCGATTCTGCTCGCTGACGAACCGACGGGAAACCTCGACTCGAAGACCGGTGCGGAAATCATGGCGCTCTTCAGCCGCCTGCACGAGGCGGGCAACACCATCGTGCTGGTCACGCACGAAGCGGACATCGCGGCCTTCGCGCATCGAACGATCCATTTGCGGGACGGTCAGATCGAGAAGGACATCAAGCAGGCCGCATAACGAAATCCACGACGGAAGAACTCGAGCAGCCGGCGGGGTCGTATCAGATCGCCGCCTGGTGTCCCGGTGCGACTTCGCGCAGCGGCGCCGCGAGATCGAACGACGCCGGATCGAGTTCGATCCGACGCCGCGGTGCGTCGGGGTCGAGGACAGGAACGGCGCTGAGGAGGGCCCGCGTGTACGGATGCGTGGGCTGGGAGAACAGCGACGCGGTATCGCCGATCTCGACGATCTTGCCCAGATACATCACGGCGACGCGGCTGCAGACGTGCTCGACCAGCCGGAGATCGTGTGCGATGAAGAGGAACGTCAACTTCAATCGGGTCCGCAGATCGATCAGCAGCCTCACGACCTGGGCTTGAATCGAGACGTCGAGCGCCGACACCGCCTCGTCGGCAATGACCAGCGCCGGATTGAGCGCCAGCGCCCGCGCGATGCCGATCCGCTGGCGCTGCCCGCCGCTGAACTCGTGCGGGTAGCGACGCAGATGGTCCGCATCCAGGCCGACGAGGGCGAACAGTTCCGCGACGCGGGCCCGTCGCTCGGCAGTGCTCCCCAGCCGATGAATGATCAGCGGCTCCTCGACGATGTCGCCGACGCGCATGCGCGGGTTCAGCGACGAGTACGGATCCTGAAACACGATCTGCATGTCGCGCCGCGCCAGCCGCAGACGCGCTTTCGAAAACTGCAGGACGTCCTCTCCGCGAAACCACACTTCGCCGGAGTTCGGCTCGGTCAATCGCAGGATGCAGCGTCCCATCGTGCTCTTGCCGCTTCCGGATTCACCAACAATGCCGAACATCTCGCCCTCGTCAACGGTGAAGCTCACATCGTCGACCGCCCGCACGACCGTTGACGGCGCAAACAGGCCGTGACGACGGACGAAATGTTTCGTCAGGCGGCGAACGTCGAGCAGGCGAGTCAGGAGCCGCCCCCCTTCCGCATCCCTGGTACGGCGGCGAGCAGGATCTTGGTGTAGTCGTGGTGCGGGGCCCGCAGGATCTGTCGGACCGGTCCCTGTTCGACGAGGCGCCCGCGGTGCATTACCGCGACACGGTCGGCCATTTCGGCGACGACGCCGAAGTCGTGCGTGATCAGTAGCAACGCGAGGTGGTGTTGCGCCTTCAGCTCGCGTATCAACTCGAGTACTTGCGCCTGGATCGTGACATCGAGCGCCGTGGTCGGTTCATCCGCGATCACGAGCGGCGGATGGCAGGCGAGCGCGATCGCGATCATGACCCGCTGGCGCATGCCTCCCGAGAGTTGATGAGGGTAGTCGCGTGCACGCGCGGCCGCATCTGGAAGGCGCACCGAGTCGAGTAGCGCAATCGCCCGCTGCCGCGCCTCACGACGACTGGCGCGATCGTGGACGATGAGCGCTTCGGCAATCTGATCGCCAACGCGCATCACTGGATTCAACGCGGTCATCGGCTCCTGAAAAATGAGCGAGATGCCGGCTCCTCGGATGGTGCGCATCTCGGATTCCGGCAACGTCAGCAGATCGCGCCCCTCGAACAATACCCGGCCGCCCGTGATGCGCCCTGGCGGCTGGAGCAGCCGCAGAATCGCGAACGCGGTCACCGACTTGCCGCTGCCCGATTCGCCGACGAGGCCCAGCGTCTCGCCGCGTTCGATGGTGAAGCTGATGTCGTCGACCGCCGTCACCGCTGCATCGCGGTTGGTGAATGCGACGGTGAGGCCCTGGACGTCGAGCAGGGGGGTCATCGCGCGTTCGCTTCGAGGAAGCAGGGCACCAGCCGCTCAGGTCTTCGATGTGTCTTGGAACTCGCCGAACAGGCGTCGCATGGTGTCGGCGATCTCACCGACGGTGGCCTGTTTCTCGATGGCGGTAATGATCGCCGGGACCAGATTCCCTCCATCGCGCGCCGTCTTATCCACCGCGTCCAGCGCGGCTCGCCACTCGGTCTCGCTGCGTCCAGCCCGCACGGCTTGCAGCCGTGCGATCTGGTGCCGTTCGATCTCAGGGTCCAACTCGAAGACCGGCGTCGCCGTGGTCTCGGACTGGGTGTAGCGATTGATCCCGACAACGACCGTCTCGCCCGCGTCGATCGCCTGCTGTGCGGCGTACGCCGAGTCCTGGATCTGTCGCTGGATGTATCCGGCTTCGATCGCCGCCAGCGTCCCTCCGATGGCCTCGATGTGGCCGAGGATCGCCGTGGCTTCACGCTCGATCCGGTCGGTCATCGCTTCGATGGCGTAGGCACCGCCGACCGGGTCGACCGTGCCGGCCACACCGCTCTCGTGCAGGATGATCTGCTGCGTTCGCAGCGCGATGGTTGCGCTCTCTTCGGTTGGTAGCGCCAGTGCCTCGTCGCGTCCGTTGCAATGCAACGACTGAGTGCCGCCAAGTACGGCCGAGAGCGCTTGCAGCGCGACGCGAACGATGTTGTTGTCGGGTTGCTGCGCGGTCAAAGTACTGCCCGCCGTCTGGGTGTGGAAGCGCAGATGCTGCGCGCGTGGGTGGGTGGCGCCGAAGCGGTCGCGCATGATCTTCGCCCAGAGCCGGCGTGCCGCACGGAACTTCGCGATCTCTTCGATGAAGTCGCTATGGGCGTTGAAGAAGAACGACAGCCGCTGCCCGAGTCGATTGATATCGAGGCCCGCTTCGCGCGCGGCCTCCACATACGCGATCCCATGGGCGAAAGTGAACGCGACTTCCTGAACGGCGGTCGCTCCGGCTTCCCGGATGTGATACCCGCTGATTGAAATCGGATTCCACTTCGGCAGCTGCTGCTCGCAGAACGCCATGATGTCGGTGACGATGCGGAGCGACGGTCGAGGAGGATAGATGTAGGTGCCCCGAGCCACGTACTCCTTGAGGATGTCGTTCTGGATGGTGCCCGAAAGCGCCTTGGCCTCGACACCTTGACGGCGTCCCGCGGCGACATACAGCGCGAGCAGGATGATCGCCGTCGCATTGATCGTCATCGAGGTCGACACGCGGTCGAGTGGAATCCCGTCGAGCAGCACCGCCATGTCCTCGATGGAGTCGATGGCCACGCCCACTCGACCGACCTCACCCGCGGCAAGCGGGTGGTCGGAGTCGTAGCCGATCTGCGTGGGTAGATCGAATGCGACGCTCAAGCCCATCACGCCCTGCGAGAGCAAGTAGCGGTATCGCCGATTCGATTCGGACGCGCTCCCGAAGCCCGCGTACTGTCGCATCGTCCACGGTCGGCCGAGGTACATATCAGGTTGAATGCCGCGAGTGAACGGGAAGGCACCCGGCTGGCCGATGTCGGAGGTCTGGTCAGAGCCGCTCAGCTCGTCGGGTGTTGCGAACGGCGGATCGTCGCGCCGGTGGTCCATAAGATCAGGCGGATTCTAACCCAAGCCTTTGAGGGTCAGCGAATTGCGGAGGCGAGTCATCAGTGAGTAGCAAGCGACGACAGTCACGCGGGGAAAACCTCCGAAGATCGGCCGGTTTCTTGACACTACGGCAGACTCCCCTTACAATGCCGACAGCCTTCCTTAAGGCTAACCCTATACAAATGAACACCTTTGGCGCCCAATCCCTGCGAGCCGCCCCGGTGAGTGCAGGATCGGATTGGGATACGCCCCGGATCCCGGCCCGGTGGCGGATGAGGAGGAGCTGGAATGGATGACGTCGTGAACCGGTTCGCAAAAGAGCTGGCCGACGCGATCGCCGCCGCCGTTGCCGAGAATGCCCAGGTGGAAGCCTGCCGCGCCAAGGCGCGCGAAGCGGGCTTCGACATGCGGGTTACGCTCGAAGCAGTGGTCGGTTTTGTGAGCCGTAACAACGGAGCCGCGGTGACCAAGATCACCACTCCCGCCCGTCTGCTGCCCGCGCGCAAATCGTTCGACCTGACCACCAACGATCGCCGCTTTCTCCGTTCGCTCCGCATCGGGTGCGACGAGGCGCCAACCGAGGCCGTCGACAACAACGGCTAAACCAGCGCGAGTCGCGATCGACTCGTCAAAGATTGCGTCAACGTCTGAGGGCCGCCGTGGCGGCCCTTTTCGTTTTCAGGCCATGACCGTCAGGTGGCCTTCCCTTGGTTGGCGACCGCGGCGGCTTTCTGGCGGATCGCCTCTTGATCGCCAAGATAGAACTTGGTCAGCGGTTCCAATCGATCGTTCAGTTGATACACGAGGGGAACGCCGGTCGGGATGTTCAGTTCGACGATTTCCTGGTCGGAGACTTTGTCCAGGTATTTCACCAATGCGCGCAGGCTGTTCCCGTGCGCGGCAATCAGCACGCGTTTGCCGGCTTTGATATCGGGCGCAATCGTCTGCTGCCAATAGGGGACGACCCGCGCCACCGTGTCCTTCAGCGATTCGGTGAGCGGCATCTCCGATGGCGTCAGGTCCCAATACCGGCGATCGTGCGACGGGTGGCCGGGATCTTCGGGCGTGAGGGGAGGCGGCGGGATGTCGTAGCTGCGACGCCAGATCTTCACCTGGGCCTCGCCGTGCTTGGCCGCGGTCTCAGCCTTGTTCAGACCCTGCAGCGCGCCATAGTGCCGCTCGTTGAGGCGCCAGGATCGGAGCTCCGGAATCCACACCATGTCCAACTCGTCGAGCGCGATCCACAGCGTGCGGATCGCGCGCTTGAGCAAGGAGGTGTAGGCGACGTCGAACTCGAACTTCTGATCGCGCAGGAGCCGGCCGGCTTCGCGCGCCTCTTCCCTCCCGCGATCGCTCAGGTCGACATCGGTCCATCCGGTGAAGCGGTTTTCCTTGTTCCACGTGCTCTCGCCGTGGCGCAGCAGAACGACTCTCAACATTGCCTGATTGCCGCGCGGCCGGCGTATCGCGCGCGCGGGCCGAGCTCCTCCTCGATGCGCAGCAGCTGGTTGTACTTCGCGACACGATCGCTGCGGCTGGCCGAGCCGGTCTTGATCTGACCGGCGGAGGTGCCGACGGCGAGATCAGCGATCGTGCTGTCCTCGGTTTCGCCCGACCGGTGCGAGATGATCGTGGCGTAGTTGGCGACGCGCGCCATCGCGATGGCGTCGAGCGTTTCCGACACGGTCCCGATCTGATTCAGCTTGACGAGAATCGCGTTGCCGACGCCTTCGTCGATCCCTTTCCGGAGAATCTCCGGATTGGTCACGAAGACATCGTCGCCGACGAGTTGCACACGGTCGCCGAGGGCGCGTGTCAATGCCTGCCAGCCAGCCCAGTCGCCTTCGGCGACGCCGTCCTCGATCGAAACGATCGGATACTGGCGAACCCAGTCGGCATACATCTCGACCATCTGCGCCGGAGTCCGCGACGGCTCGCCCGACTTCTTGAAGACGTACGTGCCGTTGTCCCACAACTCACTCGAGGCGACGTCGAGCGCGAGAAACACGTCCTGCCCCGCACGAAAGCCGGCTTGGCCGACGGCCTCGAGTACCAAGTCCAGGGCCTCGCGATTCGACTTGAGGTTCGGCGCGAAGCCGCCCTCGTCGCCGACGCCGGTCGAGTGTCCCGCCTTCTTCAGAATGGCGCGGAGCGCGTGAAAGATCTCGGTCCCCGCGCGCAGCGCTTCCGAGAAGCTCGGCATCCCCAATGGCATCACCATGAATTCCTGCAGATCCACGCTGCTGTCGGCGTGGGCACCGCCGTTCAGGATGTTCATCATCGGGGCGGGCAGCACGAACGTGCCCTCGACGGGTGGTCGTCCGCTCAGCCGAGCGACGTGCTCGTACAGCGGCCGCCGTTCCAGGGCAGCGGCGGCGCGGGCGGTCGCCATCGACACGGCCAGCATCGCATTCGCACCGAGCCGGCTCTTCGTCGGCGTACCGTCGAGTTCGATCAGGCGTCGATCGACCGCCCGTTGATCCAGCGCCGTGCCCTGAAGCGCCGTAGCGATGTCGCCGTTGACGTGCTCGACCGCACGACGGACGCCCTTGCCCAGGTAGCGGCCCTTGTCGCCGTCACGCAATTCCAGCGCCTCGCGCACGCCCGTCGACGCACCCGATGGCACGGCGGCGCGCCCCAGGACGTCGCCGGCCCAGACGTCGGCTTCGACAGTCGGATTGCCTCGCGAGTCGAGGATCTCTCGACCGTGTACCCGAGTGATGTGCACTACGTCGTGACTCCCATGCGATCGGCAATGGCCTCGGCGCGAAGCGAGTCCTTGTCGATCGGTCCGATGAGCGGCTCGTCGTCAGCCGTCACGACGACGACACCGCCGTCAGTGACGTGATGGCGCCGGCGATCCTCCTGCTCGTTGAATCCGATGAGAGCCCCGCGAGGCACCAGCACGTCGCGATCGATGATCGCACGGCGGATGCGCGCATGACGGCCGACGCGAACGCCGGGCATCAGGATCGCCCGTTCGAGGTGGCAGAAGCTATGAACGCGGACGTTGGGACAGAGGATGCTCCCCAACACGCGGCTGCCAGAGATGATGCACCCGTTCGAGATCACTGAATCGAGCGCTTGCCCGCAGCGGCTGCCTTCCTCGGCGAAGACGAACTTCGCGGGCGGGGCCTGTGGTTGATACGTGCGCAGCGGCCATTCCGGGTCGTACAGATTGAACTCGGGATTGACCTGGCACAGGTCCATGCTGGCTTCGAAGTACGCGTCGAGCGTGCCGATGTCGCGCCAGTACTTGGACGATTTCTTGTTCTCGTCGTAGAAACGGTACGCGAAGATCGGCGAGCTATCGAGCAGCCCCGGGATGATATTGCGTCCGAAATCGTGTTGGCTGTCAGGGCGCACCGCGTCTTCTTCGAGCGCGCGCACCAACACGTCCGCGCGGAAGATGTAGATCCCCATCGACGCGAGTGCGACGTCGGGCGACCCCGGTACGGGAGCGGGATGTTCGGGCTTCTCCTGAAAACCGATAATGCGGTCACCCTGATCGACGCTCACAATCCCGAACCGGCTGCTCTCGGCCACGGGCACCTCGAGCGCGGCGAGGGTGACGTCTGCGTTGCGGTCCAGGTGAAACCGCAGCATCTTCGAGTAATCCATCTTGTAGACGTGATCCCCCGAAAGCACGATGACGTGGCTCGGTGACTCGCGCTCAATCGAGTAGAGATTCTGGAACACCGCGTCCGCGGTACCCAAATACCAGTGCTCGCCGACCCGCTTCTGCGGCGGCAGGATCTCGATAAACTCACCAAGCTCCTCTGACACCACATTCCACCCCATGCGAATGTGGCGATTCAGCGAGAGCGACTTGTATTGCGTGGCAATGAAGATGCGGCGGAGCCCCGAGTTGATGCAGTTGCTCAGGGTGAAGTCGATGATGCGATAGGGGCCACCGAAGTAGACCGCCGGCTTCGCGCGATCTTTAGTCAGGGGGTAGAGCCGCTCCCCCGCGCCACCCGCAAGTAAGATGACGAGGATGTCGTCCAGGATCATCGCGTCGACCGGCCGTCCCTCGCGGGCGGGCGCCGGGCTGCCGGAAGTCGCCACGAAGGGGTGGCAATTCTAACACGCGCTCACCGGTCGGTCAGACCACCCACCCGCAGGGAAATACCCATGTTTTCCGGGTATTGACTGGTTTGACTTGACCGGCAACGGTGCCTATGATCAGGCGATTCGGATTCTTGGATACTCCCTCCACGGACACCTGTGGATGAGGAAGAGAGGCATTCATGTACGTTCGCCGGGTTCTTGCCGTCTGTTTCACCCTGGTGCTCGTCAGCGCGACGGGGCCGGTGCTCGCTCAGCGCAATAACGACAAACAAAAACAGCAGACTGCGCGCAGTCCCCAAGAACAACAGGATGTACAGGCGCTCGTTCAGGCCGTGGACACCGCCTTGATGGCGGATACCGGGATCACGCTGCCGACCGCTCCGCCAGCCGGAGCTCAGGCGCCAGCGGCTCCACCGGCTGTGCCGACGCCCAAACCGATCTCACTGGGGAGTCCCGATCGTCCCCAGGGAGACATCCAAATCAAATGGGAACTGAATCACTTCGTCAAGGGGCAGACCGATACCTACGTGCCGTTCACGGTCAACGTCGACCGCGCGAAGGTGGCCGGCGGCGCAGCGGTCTACATCCGAATCGTCACGGCCGAGCAGGCCGATGCATTCGCCCAGACGATGGCGAAGATGGCGGCGGCAGCAGCCAAGGGCGACAAGCAGACGGCGAACCGGCCGACGTTCGCGTGGGACAGCATCAACTTCGTCGACGTGCCGGAAGACGGTCGAGTCTCACGCGCCGTCCAATTGAGGCCCGGCCAGTACGCGATGTTCCTCGCCGTGAAGGAGAAGACGCCGGCGTCCGGCGGCAAGAACGATCGCAAGAGCAATGACAAGAATCAGCCGGCAGCCGCGCCCGGTAACGTGGGCATCCTGCGTCACGATTTGACGGTGCCCGATTACACGGCGAACGAGCTCAACACGAGCAGCATCATCGTCGCGCGCGCGGTCGAGCAGGTCACCGCACCTGCCGTCGATCAGGAATCCAATCCGTACACATTCGGCCCGATGAAGATCACGCCGTCTGTTGACGGGAAGTTCTCGAAGAAGGACGAGTTGAGCGTCATCTTCTGGATCTACGGTGCGCAGGCGGCTGGATCGGGTAAGCCGGACGTGACGATCGACTTCAACTTCCACCAGCGATTGCCTGAAGGCGAGAAGTACTTCAACAAGACGGCGCCGCAGCAGTTGAACGCGCAGACATTGCCACCGGAGTTCAACGTGGCGGCCGGTCACCAGCTGCCTGGCAGCCTGGTCGTACCGTTGGCGAGTTTTCCTCCGGGTGACTATCGTCTGGAGATCACGATCACCGACAAGGCATCCGGAAAGTCGGTGAAGCAGAACGCGAACTTCAGCGTGTCGGCATAGCGCGGGCGCGGGCGGGGCGCGCGCGCATGAAACGAGCACGACGATGATCCGAGTCCTCCTCTCGTGTGGTGTCGGAGTCGTGGTGTGCGCGACGGTCTCGCCCGCATTCGCACAGCGGGCGGCCGTGCCGCCCGTGTCCGCGGTCACCCATGTGGCCGCGGCGCGGCTGTGCGATTTTCGCGGTCTCGTTCAGGACGATGGCGGCCAGCCGCTCGCGGGCGCGATCGTCTCAGCGCTCGGGTCGACCTCGGCCTTCGCGGTTTCCGATCGCGACGGACGGTTTACCTTCCGCGATCTCCCCGCCGGACCCTATCTCGTTCGCGCCCATCTTCAGGAATACGTCCCCTCGCGCGGGCGCATCGTTCAGGTGACGCCCGATGGTCGCAATACGTCGACGATCGAGCTGACGCGCCGCGCCGAGGCGTCGTCGACTCCCCCGGTGGTTGCCGCCGGAGTGGCACCGGTTGAACCCGTCGAGCGCTCCGACGGCGATCACGCCCATGACGAGGTCGCGTGGCGGCTGCGCCACGCCAGACGAAGCGTGCTCAAGGACGCCGACCAGGCGATCGCGGACCTTGGACAGCATGAATCGTTCTTCGGCGGTCCGATCGGCGGTTTGAGTCACGCCGTCGGCTCCTCTGCGCGGTTGGCGTCGTCGTTGTTCGACGATCTGTCGATGAGCGGCCAGTTTCACCTGCTGACGACCACCTCGTTCGATCGACCGCAGGATCTGTTCTCGATGAACGTGGATCTGCCGAAGAGCGTCGCGTTCGTGTCGCTCGAGGCGCCGGGTGCGCAGGGCGACTGGACGATGCGTGGCACCGTGACGCAGGGCGATCTGGCCTCGTGGATTCTGGCCGGGTCCTACACGCGGCACACGCCGTCCGTCCACGCCTACGAAGCCGGCGTGTCGTACGGCATGCAGCGGTATCTCGGCGGCAACGGCGACGCCCTGGCGGCGATACGCGACGGCAGCCGGGTCGTCGGTTCGATGTATGCGTTCGACAGCTGGCAGATCGCACGTCCGCTTCGTGTGAGCTACGGGGCGAAGTACTCGCGGTACGACTACCTGAGCGATCCTGGGCTCTGGAGCCCGCGTGCCAGCATCGCCGTGCAGCCGCTGCGGCGTGACAGCCTGACGCTGCGTGCGTCGATGTCGAGACGGCAGGTCGCGCCGGGCGCCGAAGAGTTCCTGCCGTCCAGCATCGGTCTGTGGCTGCCTCCCGAGCGGACATTCGCGCCGGTTGCGCACGGCATGTTCCACCCCGAACGCCACGATCAGGTTGAAGTCGGCGTCGAACGCACCTGGCCCGGCGACGTGGTCGTCGGTGTTCGCGTATTCGATCAGCGCGTCGAGAATCAGCTGGTCACGGTGTTCGGTGTGGGCCTTGCGGACATCCCGTCGGCGTCGGGCATCGGACATTACGAGGTCGGATCGGCGGGCGCGTACGGCGCGCGCGGATGGGGCGTCACCGTCAGCCGTTCGGTCAGTGATCGCCTGCGGGCGACTGTTGATTACGCACAAGCCGATGCCGTGTGGGATCGCCGCTCACCCGACTTCGACGCGTTGGCCGCGCTGGAGCGGTCCGTTCTGCGGACCGAAGATCGCGTGCACGATCTGACGGCATCCGTGGAGAGTGTCGTCGCGCCGACGTCGACGCGCGTCTTCGTGATTTACAAGTTGAACGCCGCGCTTGCGGCGGCGGATGCGATCCCGGCCCTGGCGACGGCGCGAACGCGCTTCGACGTCCAGGTCAATCAGGCGCTGCCGTTCCTCGATTTCACGAACGCGCAGTGGGAGATGCTCGTAGCGGTCAGCAACCTGTTCAAAGAAGAGTTGGGTGAAACGACGATCTACGACGAAGCGTTGGTCGTTCGGCCGCCGAAGCGTGTGCTCGGAGGTGTGACGGTCAAGTTCTGACGTCCGCTCGCGAGAGCGGGCCGTGCGGAAGAGGAGAACACGGGGAGCGATGCTCCCCATTTTTTGACGCTGTTTTGCACTCCATTTCATTGGATGAGACGTTCTAGTCATTGGATTGGTGCGCGAATCCCGGCCATGTGGGGCCGGTGGACGAGACCAGCGGTGCCGCTGGTCGTTGTGGCGGTCCTGCTCTGCCTCGGCGCGGCCAACGTCGCTACGCGTGCGACGTGGCACGAGTTCGAAGACGGAGTGCTGTGGAGCGAGAGCGACGCCGGCGTCGTTGTCGCCGATATCGCGCCCGGCGGCCCCGCGGCAACGACCGGTCTCAAACCGGGTGACGTGCTGATCGCGATCGACGATCGGCCCGTTCAAAGCGCGTCTGATGTCCTGGCGTTCCTGCATTCGGCCCGTCGAGATCAGATGCTTCGTTACACGATGCTCAGGCTTGGCACGCGCGAGGTCGTCGATGTGCGTGTCGCGCCGTTGCCGAACGGACCCGGTGCACTGTACTTCGTGCTCGCCGCGGTGGGCATCTTCACACTGCTCGTCGGCGGTGCGGTTCGTCTGCGTCGGCCACGCGATCCGGCAACCCTGCACTTCTTCTGGGTGGCGGTCGCGTTCTTCGGTGTCATCACCTTCTCGTTCAGCGGCCGTCTCGATCGGCTCGATTGGGTGTTCTACTGGTCCGACGCCGTCTCGATCCTTGCACTCCCGCCGCTCTTCCTGCATTTCACGCTGGTCTTCCCCGAGCGCCCGCGTCGATGGATGGAGGGAGTGCTCGGACGCTCGGTCATTGTTGCGTTCTATCTGCCCGCTGTGGCGATGGGCCTGACGCGCATCATGGCCGTCGCGCAGAGCGCCAATGATCCGCGGCTGTTCGTCTCGATCGTGTCGCTGCTGGATCGGCTCGAGCTGCTCTATCTGGCGGCCTGCCTGATCAGCGGTTTCGTGACGTTGATTCGTGCGCTGTCGCACGTGCGCACGATCACCGCTCGTCGCCAGCTCCGCTGGATCGCGTGGGGCACGGCGCTTGGCGCCGGCACGTTCGCCCTCGGTTACGCGCTCCCGTACGTGCTGGGTGTCGAGCCGTCGCTGCCGATGGAATTGTCGGCGATTCCGCTGAGTCTGATCCCGCTGACGTATGCGTCGGCGATCGTGCGATACCGCCTGCTCGACATCGAGGTCATCGTCAAACGCGCGCTGGTATATGCCGCGGCGCTCGCGGCGATGGTCGCGATCTACGCGATTCTGCTCGAGGCCGTGCAGCGCGTCGTGCTGAAGGGAAGCGCGGCGAACGATTGGGTGCTGGCATTTCTCGCCACGCTGGTGGCTGTCCTGCTGACGCCGCCCCTGAAGACGTTTGTTCAGAACCTGGTCGACCGCGCGTTCTATCGTGACCGCTACGACTACCGGCGTGCCTTGCTGGGGTTTGCGCGCGACTTGAACAGCGATCTCGATCTGAATCGCCTGGCCGAGCGGCTGGTGTCGAGAGTCGTCGAGACGCTGTTGGTTGATCGAATGGCGCTCCTGCTCGAGGACGAAGCGGCGCCGCACTTCGGCTCGATGTGGGCGCTGGGATTCGGCAGCAGCCACCCGCCCGGACTGCCGAAGCGCTCAGCGATCGGCGCCCGACTGGTGGAAGGCCACAACGTCACGCTCGACGACCCGACGGCGGTCGGCCGGTTTGCGGCCGAGGAGATCGAGTTCTGGCGCGATGCCGGGCTGTACTACTTCGTGCCCTGCGTGGCGAAAGAGGGCACGATCGCCGTGCTCGCGCTCGGACGGAAGAATTCCGGGGACCCGTTGAGCAGCGAGGACATGGCCCTGCTTGCCGCCGTTGCCGGGCAGATGGCGACCGCCCTCGAGAATGCGCGGCTCTATCGCCAGCTGCACGTGAAGGCCGTCGAGCTCGATCGGATGCGCGCCTTCAACGAGAACATCCTCGAATCACTCGACGATGGGCTGCTGGTGATCGACCGTGACGAACGCGTCGTGCGGTGGAACCACACACTGGAACAGCTCTACGGCATCCCGCATGCGGAGGCCGCCGGGCGTCTGTTCGATGACCTCTTCGATGCGCCGTTCGTCGAGGCGGTTCGCGCGGCCAGGCGAGACACACCCGATGGAGCCACGCTGTCGCGCGTTCCGCTGTCTCCGCGCGGATCCCGCCCCGGCATTGCGCTGATCGCCAACGTCGCCGTCATGCCGCTGCGTCGCCCGCAGGGGGAGGACGTCACGACTGCAGGCACGATTGTGATCATCGAAGACGTGACCGCACGGATGCAGCTGGAAGAACATCTGCGGATCTCCGAGAAGATGGCGTCGATCGGTCTGCTTGCCGCGGGCGTGGCTCACGAGGTCAACACGCCGTTGACCGGCATCTCCAGCTTCACGCAGATGCTGCTCGAGGGTGCCGATCCCAAGGATCCTCGGACGCAGTTGCTGGAGAAGATCGAACGGCAGACGTTCCGGGCCGCGAAGATTGTCAACGGCCTCCTGACGCTTTCACGGCCGACCTCCTCCGAGCGGTCGATCGTCGACGTGAACCTCGTCATTGTCGATGTGCTGGCGCTGCTCGAACACCAGTTCGAGACGCAGCGCGTGCGCGTACGGCGCGACTTGAGCGAGACGCCGGTCGTGGTCCTCGCTCAGGAACACAAATTACAGCAGGTATTCCTCAACCTGTTCCTCAATGCCCGCGATGCGATGCCGAAAGGCGGCTGGCTCTCCGTCGCCACTCGGGCGCAAGGCAGTCGCGCCATCGCGGAGGTTGCAGACACAGGTTCAGGCATCCCCAACGAGTATCTGGCCCGCATCTACGATCCGTTCTTCACGACAAAGGCGATCGGTCAGGGCACGGGCCTCGGACTGTCGATCACGTATGGCATCGTGCGAGAGCACGGCGGCGTCGTCGATTGCGACAGCGTGGTTGGGAAGGGCACTCGGTTCATCCTATCGTTCCCTGCCGTCGCGGACGATCGTCCGGCCTTGGCGGTACAGCACTTCCGGTCAGGCGAGACCAGTCAGGTTTGATCATGCGGCGTAGTGGATCCATCCTCGTAGTCGACGACGAAGAAATCATGCGTGAGATCCTCGAGAGTCTCCTCACGCGAGAGGGTTATCACGTCCGCGTGGCCACGGGCGGCGAGGAAGGGCTCGAGCTGGCCCGGTCGTTCCCGTTCGACGCCGTCATCGTCGACGTGATGATGCCAGGCATGGACGGACTCACGCTGCTCGAGGAATTGAAAAAGCTCGACGACGAGCTGCCGATCCTGATGGTCACGGCGTTTGCGTCGGTTGAGACCGCGATCGGCGCGATGAAACGCGGCGCGTTCGACTACATCACCAAACCGTTCAAGAACGACGAAGTGCTGGTGGTCGTGCGCAACGCCGTCGAGCGGCGTCAGCTCGTTGCCGAGAACGCCGCGCTGCGACAAAACCTGCAAGCGCAGTATCAGCGCTTTGCCGGCATCATCGGCCGCAGCCCGCGCATGAAGCAGGTGTTCGATCTGATCATCCAGGCGTCGCCCAGCCGATCGACCATCCTCATCACCGGCGAGAGCGGTACCGGCAAGGAGCTCGTTGCCCGCGCGATCCATTCGGAATCCCCGCGCGCCGAGCGCGCGTTCGTGACGGTCAATTCCGGCAATCTGCCACCGGATCTGCTCGAATCGACGCTGTTCGGTCATGTGAAAGGCGCGTTCACCGGGGCCATCTATCCGAAGAAGGGGTTGTGCGATCTCGCCGACAAGGGAAGCATCTTCTTCGACGAGATCGGCAATATCCCGCCAGACACCCAGGCCAAACTCCTGCGCGTGATGCAAGAGCGGGAGTTCATGCGGCTCGGTGGCATGGAGACGATCAAGGTCGACGTGCGCATTATTGCGGCGACGAACTGCGACCTCCGCCAGATGGTCGAAGACGGCCGCTTCCGCGAGGACCTGTTCTACCGGCTGCACGTTATCAACATCAACCTGCCGCCGTTGCGCGAACGCAAGGACGACATCCCCTATCTCGCGCAGCACTTCCTCGAAAAGTTCGGCGCCGAGAACAATCGATCGGATCTGGAGCTCACCCCCGAGGCGCTCGATCTGATGATGGATTACGACTGGCCGGGCAACGTACGTGAGCTCGAGAACGTCATGGAGCGAGCGGTCGTTTTGAGCTCGGGGCATCGGATCGGTGGCGAGCTGATCCCCGACCACGTCCGGTCAGCGCCGGTGTTTCACATTCCGCGGTTCGTGGTGCCCCCCGAGGGCATCTCGTTCAAGGACGTCATCACCAACGTCGAGAAGCGGCTGATTGAGTCGACGCTCGAGGCAGCCGGCGGCGTTCAAAAGCGCGCTGCGGAGCTGCTCAAGATCAAGCCGACGACACTCAACGAGATGATCAAGCGCTACGACATCGGCACGCGGCGCAAGAAGGTCCCCAACGAGGAAGGCTCGTCCGAATCGTCGCGAGCGCGACCGTTTCCTGCGGGCGAACTGACGCGCGATTAGATCGTCGTGTCCGGCTTCAGCCGGACGTCACGGAAATCGTCGTGTCCGGCCTTAGCCGGACTTCACGCGGCGCGCGTGCGAGCGCGTGCGATCAGCCGTTCGAATCGGCCGAGGACGCCGTCCCAGCGATGGTGTTGGCGGATGTATGCGCGACCGTTTTCGCCAAGCCGCTCGCGCAGCCGCGCGTTCGTCGTCAGCTGGGTGAGCGCCGCGACAAACTCGTCTCGATTCGTGTAGTAGAGGCCGGCGTTCGAGCGGCGGCAGTGTTCGACCGCGGCCGGATTCGCGCCGTTCGCCAGGACTGGCGTCCCGACGGCAAGGCTCTCCAGCAGCGGCTGCGCGACGAGGTCGTCGGCCGCCGGCGCGATCGTGACGGTTGCGGCCTCATACGCGATCATCCGCTCGCGCTCGGGGAGCACGCCGGCCATTCGAAGGTAGCGCTCCTCCGGCACCTTCATCATCTTGACGCCCATCAGAACGAGCATCGCGTCCTCGTCCGAAGCGGCGTAGGTATCGAAGTACTCCAGCATTTCTTCGCAGCCGTTGTCCGGTTCAACGCGGCCGCCGTAGAGCACGAAGCTGCCGTAGAGTCGATGGCGCCGGCGGAATGGAACCCCGCGCCGCGCGAGATAGTCGTCTGACTCCACCGGCGGGCTATCGGATGAGGCGTCGCTTTCATCAACGATCACGTCGGCCGGGTCCTGCTGATGACGCGGATACGACTGCATCGGCGGCGGGTCGACGCCGATGCAGACCACTTCGTCGTGCGACGGTGTGAGTCCGACGTACGAGCGCACCAGGCGCCGCTCTGCCTCGGAGAAGTAGCCCACTCCCTTCGCCGATTGCAGCACGTCACTCCAGAGCCCGAACCGCAGCTCCGGCCGCAACCGCAAGTACGGGAAGATCACGCTGCGCTCGGGGGCCGTTTCGAGACCAAGCACCGTCAACGAATGCTGGAGACCGAAGAAGACCAGAACGTCGTACGAACGGTGCTGCCGCTTGAGGTGGTCGATGAGCCCGGGAGACGAGGGGCCGTACAGTCGAACCCAGTCGACCTCGTCCGTCCTCGACGGCGGCTCCACCTGGAGCCGACGGCTCAGCGCATGCAGCGACGACCGGTCGGTCGCCTGAGCGACGGCAAAACGCCGGACGAGCGCGCCGCGGACCCGGTCGGCTCCTTCCGCGTAGTCGTTTTTCCAGGCTCCCGGTTCGCGGGCGCAGGTGGTCAGCACGTCAACGTCGTGACGCGCGGACACCTGCTCGGCCAGCAGCCGGCACGCGTGATCGGGTCCCGATGTGACGTCGGCGCCGTAACGCGGCGCGATGAACGCGAACTTCATTGCAGCCTATCCATTATGTGAGAGCGGCCTGCTTCCGTGCCGCTTGCGGCATGGCGGCCGGGCCAGCGGGCAGACCTGCGACGACGGCCTCGGCAGGTGGTGCGTTCCGTCGTCGACGCGCCCACCAGCCCGGCAACGTCTCCATCGCGTGCGTGGGCGGCTCCTTTCGCAAGCGTTCGAACATCGACAGATACTTGCCCTCGATCACGGGCCACGAGTAATTCTGCTGGTAGTACTCCTTACCGCAGCGGCCCAATGCAGCGGACATGTGCGGATCGGACAGAAGACGGTCGAGAATCGCGCCGAACTCGCCAGCGTTCATGTAATACAGCCCGCCGTTGCTGCGCAAACACTGACCGACGAGCACGTCGCATCGCCCTGACGCCAGGACCGGCTTTTCGAGCGCCCACGCCTCGAGCGCCACCATCGAAAGACTTTCGTACGGCGACGGCATCACGAGCAGTTCCGCCGCGCCGATCACGTCGAACTTGTCCGCGTCGTTGAGAAAGCCGAGATGGCGGATGCGCGGGTGCGAAGGAATCGGCAGTACTGCGCTGCCAATCAGCACCAGATCGAGGACACGTCCGCTGCGGTCCACGTAATCGACAAAATCTCGAAACAGATCCGCACATCCCTTGTTGGTGTCGATGCGTCCCACGTACACCAGGAAGGGATTGTGCAGGCCGAATGCGTGTCGCGCGCGCTCGGCATGAACCGTGTCGGGAATCTCGGATCCAATGCCGACCACCGCTCCGGGCACGTGCTCGTTTGCAGAAACGGCGTGAATGAGCGACTGCTCTTCGAAGGAGTTGTACATGATGGCGCGTACGCCGCGGAACACCGGCGGGAACACGGCCATGCCGAGTGAGGCTTCGCGTTCGGCGGTCGGCACGAGCACCGCCTTGTTCGGCGCGATGCGAGCGCCGCGGTACGAGTGATCGTATCGAATGCTGAACAGGACGAGAAAATCGAATTCATTCGCGGCTTCACGCAGTCGGGCGACCAGGGCGGGGCTGTACGGCCCCTGGCTTTCCAGCCAGCGGAGCTCGTCCTCGACGGAGTGCCGATGGTTGAACGCGATCGCCGACCGTTCCCTGAAGTCGATCAGGTCGCGTTCGCGTGCGACCGGGAACCGTTCGACCGCGATGCCGTTCACGATCTCCTCACCAGCCGGCCACTCGTTGCGCCACGTGATGTAGTCGCGCGCGCACGTCGTGAGCACACGCACGTCGCCATGAGCCGCGAGGTGCTCGGCGATGTAGCGCGCGTGCAGCTCGGCACCGCCGTTGATGTCAGCGCCGTACCGCTGGACGACGATCGCGATCTTCATGGAGTGAGTCCGGTTGACCGCGTCCGCGAAAGCTGCGCGGCAGGAGCCCGGACACTACGAGCTCGTGCCGGAATCGGGCGTCTCGGTCGACTGCGGCGAACCGGTTGCGTCCTGCGGCTGCTCGCTTGATGCGCCGGCCGGTGGGTCCGATGTGGTGGAGGGCGAGTGAACGGCGTCCACCGAAGGCGTCGCTGCGAAGGGATCCAACGTGTAGTCTGGTTCGACTTCGGGTGGAGTCGGCGCGGGCGGTTCGTCAGATTCCGACGCGGGCCCATCGAGCAAGGCCTCCCCTCCCGGCTCCCCTCCCGGCATCTCATCGTCTTCGTCGTCGAGCTCGGGTTCGGTGTCGACTTCACCCATCGCCAGCGGCCCCGCCTGATCGATGCCCTGAGCGGGAGTCGCACCCTCGAGTGGCGTACCGAGCTGGGGACGACGGCCACGCCGGCGCCGTCGTCGACGTCGTCCACCTTCTGAACTGCCCTCGCGCCCAGTGTCGCCTGCCGTTGCCTCGCTGGGTGCGCCTTCACGCGTGACTGGTGCGGCGAGCGCCGGTGCGCTGGCCGGCTCGACGGGTCGCGATGCGGGCCGTGATTGATGCAGCGTGTTCTCCATGCCGCGAACGCGCCGCTCGTTGAAGTCGACCTTGGCGGCAAGCGATTCCACGCGCATCGACAAGCCCTGCGCCTCGAGACTCGTTCGCGAAATCTCCGTGACGAGCCGCTGCAGGATGTCGTAGTGCAGCGCGTTCCATTCCGTCTGCCTGCGCTCGCGCTCCGCGTCGCGTGCCAGGAGCGCCTGGTTGATCCGAGTTTGTGTGTTCAACGCCTGAATCAACGGGTTCGGGTTGAAGAACAGCTTCAGAATTGGATGCAGCAGACGGCGCATGAAACGGAGGAACCCGTGTGGCGTTTCGTACAGCGTCGTGGCTTCGAAGGTGTACGACAGCGACGGATCCTCCGGACGCGGCTCAATCGGGTTGCCGGCGCTGCGGCGAAGCTGCTCGAGCAACGACGGCTTCACTGTACGAGGGTCGAGGATCGCCTCGAGGCGGCGTGCCGCGAGCTCCTGAATCTGCTGCGTCGTGAGGTCGATGCCGTGCCGCTGGGAGATGCGCGAGCGGATCTCTCGCATGATCTGCTCGACGTCGACATGGTCGCGCGCGGGCGGCTGCTCCTGTTGCGGCGGCGCATGGCGGCGGTCGTTGCCGCGTCGATCCGGACCGCGGCGGCCGCGATGGAAGTGCGGTCGGCGGCCGTGCTGATGGTTTTGATCGGCCATCGCTCAGTAGCTCCGAAAGAGCTGCCCCCACTCGGTGCGGTTGAACTCACGGATGCGCGACAGGCCGACTGTCGGGTACCAGCACCAATCGTGGTACACGTTCGACGCCATTGGCGCCCACACCATGAGCGGTGAGTGAAGCAGGATCCGCTCGAGCGGTCGGAGGAATCCTTTGCGGATCATCTGGTCGCCCCAGATCACCAGTGATTTTTTCGTCGAGAAGCCGAAGTTCTCCTTCGACACATCGTCGCCGACGAGCTCGATGTGGCGCGGATCCGCGATTCCGAGCCCACGATCGTGCGCCATTCGCAGAAACGGAATCGAGAGCGGATCGAAGCCCATGAGCCGCGCCGCGATCGCGTCGATCGCTACCGAGTCGCTGGCCGCGAGGAGCAGGTTCTTCACCTTCGGGATCATCGTTCGCGGGCCGGCGCCGTCTCCAGCGACCGTGCCATCCATCACCGTGAACACGCCTGGATGCAGTTCCCGCTGCATATACAGGAGATCGACCAGCACCTCGTGCATGTATTTGTGTGCGTAATGGCGCACCTCGCGCAGGAGTCCGCCGAAGGAGTTCTTCACCGACCCGGTCATCACGGCGTGACCGTGCGTCTTGACGGTCGGAAGATGTATGACCTGCTTTCCCGGGTACATCGCGGGGATCTGGATGCCCTCCGGGAAGATCTCGTTCAACTTGAGCAGTGGGCTCTCGAACCGGTAGACGCGCCACTCGACTTCCGGAAGCGGCGTGAACCCCACGTCATGCTTTTCAAGAACCGGTTCCCAACGGTTGTTCCGGCACCCCTCGCGCGGATTGGTAACGACCGTCTTATTCTCGATCGGGATAAGACGGTGACGGGAGTATCCGTCCGAAAGCATCTTCCCCAGGACGCCATCGACCTGCCACGGCTGTGACGAACAGGAGGGGAAGTATTTCGTCCAGGAGAGGTTGAGCTTGAGCAGCGTGTCGCGGTCGCGCGAGATCGTGTGCCGGTAGCCCGCCAGATCCATGACTCGCGCGTAGTCCGCGAGGACCGTCTCGGGGCGCGTGCGTACGACGGCCACACGCGCGGTGTGTGACCGCGGCTGCGATGGAGCGAATTCGGGCGACTCGATGAGAACCGGCATTACCGACCTAAGGGAGAGTACAGGATCAATGCCACCGCAAGCGCCCACAAACCCACACACGCCAGCAGTGGCCGATCCGTGAGCAGCAGGTCGGCGGGGCTGCCGCCCGCGCGCTTTTGGTGCACCAGATACAGATACCGAAAGATGCCGTAGAGCACAAACGGAATGGTCAAACCCAGGCGTGTGGTACCCAACCGAACGGCTGTCTCGCTACTCGTGGCGTACACGCTATAGCCCACCAGCGTCGACGCGGTGACCACAGCGATCATCTGGTCGAGGAGATAGGGGCTGTATTCGTTCAAGATGGGGCGGTGCGTGACTGCCCCGTCGGCCAACAGCGTCAACTCGTGGCGCCGCTTGCTGAGCACGAGAAACAACGCCAGCAGCGTCGTGCAGACGAGCAGCCAGTGGCTGATCGGGACCGATACCGCGATGGCACCAGCTGCGGCTCGCAGCACGAACCCGGCGGCGATGGTCAGGGCGTCGATGATGACGAGGTGCTTGAGCACGAATGAGTACGACACGAGCAGCGCGAGATAGGCGAAGCACACCCACGCAAACGTCGCCGACAGCGCCATGGCTGCAGCGACCGCGACGACGCCAAGGAGCACTGCTGCGATCGCCGCAATGCGCGGCGACAGACGTCCCGACGCGATCGGTCGCAGCCGCTTCAGCGGATGGCGTTGGTCGGCGGCGCGATCAACGAGGTCGTTCAACAGATACACGACCCCTGACAACGCGCAGAAGATCACGAAGGCCGCGGTGGCACGCGCCATCGCGCCCGCATCGAGGAGATGTCCGCCGAACAGCGTGCCCGCAAAGACGAACAGGTTCTTGGTCCACTGCTCGGGCCGCAGCGAGGCGAGCAGCAGACCGAGACTCGAGCCTAGTGCGGCGTGGTGTTCGAGGGTGGCCGCTGCGGCGTGATCCGGTCGAGCGGCGGACGAGGAGGAAGGACGCGCCATCACAGCGCGGTCTGGGCTCGCGCCGCCTACACGTTGGCCGACGGCTGGAAGCTGCGGATGGCGTCGGCCTCGTTGTCGTGCGTTTCGAACACCGTCAGGAGCTTTGTGATCGCCAGCAGATCCGTGATTCGCTTGGTGAGGCTGAGTAGCTTGAGACTGCCTCCCTGCCGGCTCACGGTCGTGAAGGTGCGGACGATTTCGCCCAGGCCCGCGCTGTCGATGTAGGGCACATCGGCAAGGTTCAGCACGAGCTTCTTGTGGCCTTGCAGCACGAGGCTGTTGATCTTGTCTTTCAGGACCTCGTCCCCTTCACCCAGGGTCATCTTGCCCTTCAGGTCCAGAATGACCACATCGCCGGCGGATCGTTCCTCGATCTGCATGAGTTCCTCAAATATTTCAAGGGTTCGTAAGAGCCGGAATTCTAGCATAGAGGGGCCCGGGCCAGACTTGGGGTCCGGCCCGAACACCACCTGTTGATCGGTGACGAGGAGTTCTCTGTCCCGAAAGTCGGTTAGATGCCACCAGCTCCGGCGAATTTCCTTTGCTGGAAGCACTCTTTACAGAATACGGGACGGCCTTGTGTCGGACGGAACGGCACAGTGGTGTCCTTGCCGCACGCCGAACATTGTGTCTGGGTCTCGACCCGTTCCCTTGCCGGCGGCGCACCAGAGCTGATGCGATTCGCCCGTTTGGCCTTGCACGTCTTGCAGCGTTTCGGCTCGTTCTTGAACTGCTTGTCAGCGAAGAACAGCTGCTCGCCCGCCGTCCAGATGAACTCGGAGCCACAATCCACGCACCTCAGGGTCTTGTCTTGGAACTCCATCCGCCACCTCGTGCTCGTCGATGCCGCCGCGCTACTCCGTTTCCCTTCGGAGCTTCTTGCGGTTCCGCTTGCGCGCTAACGCCTGCTTGGCCCGGCGCTTGTCACCAGGCTTCAAGTAGAAAGAGTGCTTCTTGATGTCCTTGATGATGTCTTCCTGCTGAACCTTGCGCTTGAAGCGGCGGAGTGCGCTCTCGATCGACTCGCCTTCCTGAATCTTGACTTCAGCCACGCCCTGAACACCCCCTTAACCGGCCCTGTGGCTCGCCCCTGTGATGACCTACTTGTTATGACCTATGTGCAATACCTACTTGCAATGACCGACGAAAAGTGGCGAATATGCTAGGCTATCACACGGAAGAGCGGATCCTAGGCGTTACACGGCGCTACGTCAACGAAATAGTCGTGTGCCATGAGGTCGTCTGCACACAGTCTCATGGCCACCGATTGCAGCGGTCCGGAGCCTCCTCTTAGCCCAACAAATCACGATCTGTCAGGCTGTTAGCCTGCTTCCATGAAGATTCTCGTGATCGGCGGCGGCGCTCGAGAGCATGCGCTCTCCTGGCGATTGTCTCGCGAGCGCGATGTCGAACGTGTGGTATGTGCGCCCGGGAATCCCGGGATCGCCGACACGGCGACATGCATTCCTGCCGATGTTGCCGATCCACGACAGCTCCTGCACGTCGCCGAGCAAGAGCGGATCGATGTGACGGTCGTCGGTCCCGAACTGCCGCTGAGCCGGGGCGTCGTCGACGTGTTCACGTCCGCAGGTCGCCCGATTGTCGGACCCACCCGTGCCGCCGCCCGTCTCGAATCGAGCAAGTCGTTCGCCAAGGGCTTCATGGCTCGCCACCGCGTGCCGACGGCCGCGTTCTATGTCTGTGAATCGCCCGCCGACGCGTTGAAAGTCGTGCAGCGCGGCCAGCTCGGTTATCCGCTCGTGATAAAGGCCGACGGCCTCGCGGCAGGAAAAGGCGTCGTGATCGCCGAGAACCGCGAAACGGCGGAGGCGACCGTGCGGTCCATGATGGTCGATCGTCGCTTTGGCGACGCCGGCGACCGCGTCGTGCTCGAAGAGTTCCTCATCGGACAGGAAGCGTCGTACTTCGTGCTCGCTGACGGCAAGAACTTCGTGACGCTCGGATCGGCACAGGATCACAAGCGCATCTTCGACGACGATCGCGGACCGAACACCGGGGGCATGGGTGCGTTTTCGCCAAGCCCGCTGGTGACGTCAGAGATCGATCGGCGCGTCTGCGATGAAATCGTGCGGCCTGTGCTCGCCGGCATGGAGCGCGAGGGGTATCCGTATCGCGGCTTCTTGTACGTCGGGCTCATGCTCACCGCCGACGGACCGAAAGTGGTCGAGTTCAACGTTCGCTTCGGAGATCCAGAGGCGCAAGTCGTGCTGCCGATGCTCGACGAGGATCTCTCATGGCTGCTCGGTGAGACTGCGACGGGCGCGCTGCCATCGCGGGCTGCGAAGTTTCGCCAGGAGCCCCACGTCGGCGTCGTGCTGGCGGCGGGCGGCTACCCGGACACGCCCGACACGGGCAAGCCGATCGACGGCCTCGCCGATGCGGCGGAGGTCACGGGCTCGTTGGTGTTTCACGCCGGCACATCCCGACGCGGCACACACGTCGTGACGTCCGGTGGTCGCGTGCTCACCGTCGTCGGCCGCGGCGCGACCTACGCTGACGCCATCGACACCGCGTATCGCGCGGTCTCGCGAATTCACTTCGACGGAATGCAGTTCCGCCGAGACATCGGGCGCAAAGCGCTGGCGTTCGAGTCCGTTCTTTCGAGCCCGCAGGAACAGTCGCCGCCTCACGGCGTCACCGGAGTGTGACCCGTGAAGTATTCGGTGATCACGTTTGGCTGTCGCGTCAATCAAGCCGACTCGCTGGTGATCGAGGGTGAGCTGCGCGCCCGTGGGGCGCGCAACGTCTCGCCCGACGAGGCCGATCTCGTCGTCGTCAACACGTGCTCGGTGACGGCCAGTGCCGATCAGGGCGCGCGCCAGACGATTCGACGCATTGCGAGACAGAACCCATCCGTCCGCGTGCTTGTCACTGGTTGTTACGCCACGCGACGGCCCGACGAGCTGCGCGGTCTGCCCAACGTCGTCGACGTCGTGTCGAACACTGACAAGGACGACGTCGTGCGACTGCTGGGCGAGACGAGTCGATCGCAAGACGGCGACGGCCCATGTGGCCATGCCCTCGAGCCAGGCACGGCAGGACGAACGGCGCTGACTCTTCGCGTGCAGACGGGCTGCGAGGAGTCCTGCAGCTATTGCATCATCCCGCATACGCGCGGCCGCGGCCGCTCGACACCAATGCCGGTCGTTATCGATCGCATCACGCGTGCCACCGCGTCCGGGTACAAGGAGATCGCGATCACTGGTGTGCACCTCGGCTCCTACGGGCGGGACGTGCATGATGGATCGTCGCTGACGACGCTCGTTCGCTGTCTGGCTGAGTGGAATGGAGACGTCCTCTTCAGGCTCAGCTCGCTCGAACCGATGGACTGCACGAACGATATCGTCGATCTGGTCGCGGCCTCACCCAGGCTGGCACCGCACTTTCATCTCCCGCTTCAGCACGGTGCTGACACTGTGCTCGGCCGTATGAGACGGCCGTACACTGCCGCTTTTTACCAGCGGCTTCTCGAGCGCATTCACACGTTGATGCCCCATGCTGCGGTCGGAACCGATGTCATCGTCGGCTTCCCGGACGAAACGGAAGCGGAATTCTCTCGAACGGAGCGGCTGCTGAGCGAGCTGCCCTTGTCGCACGTTCACGTGTTTCCGTATTCGGATCGACCGGGTACCGAGGCGAGCGCCCTGAGTGGGAAAGTCGACGGTATGGCCATTCGCGACCGAGGAAGGCGCGTGCGCGAGGTCGGTCAGCAGAAAGCCACTCTTTTTCGACGTTCGCAGCAAGGAAGCGTGCGCCGTGCGCTGACGGTAGACGATGGCCGATCGGCTGTGACGGACAACTACGTCAAAGTGCAGCTCGATCGACGCTACCCACGCAACGAATGGATCAACGTGAGGATCGACTAAAGCAACATCGCCATCTGCTGCGCGGCGGTCTTCTTGATCCCACCTTCGACAATCAGCTGACCACAAGCGGCGCGGATGTCCTGACCGCGGCTCTTGCGGACTGACACGGTCACGTGCCGATCGGCGAGGATCTGCGCGAATCGGCTGACCCGTTCGTCGGATGGACGCACGAAGGGGATTCCGGGAGCGGGGTTGAGCGGGATCAGATTGACCTTCGACTTGATTCCAGCGAGCAGGGTCACGAGCCGGCGCGCGTCCTCGGGCGTGTCGTTCACGCCTTCGAGCATCACGTACTCGAACGTGATTCGGTTCCGCTTCTTCAGTGGAAACCGACGGCAGGTGTCGAGAATCGCGGCAAGCGGATAACGACGGTTCGGCGGAACCAGCGAAGTCCGCTGATCGTCGGTCGTGGCGTGCAGCGACACCGCCAGATTGGGCATCAGCGGTTCGCGCGCGAGCCGTTCCATCGCCGGAATGATGCCCACGGTCGAGAGGGTCACGCGACGCGGTGACACGGCCAGCCCGTGCTCGCTGTGCAGCATGCGCAGCGCCTTCATGGTGTTGTCGTAGTTGTGAAGAGGCTCGCCCATGCCCATCAACACGATGTTGAACGAGGCATCCAGCAACCCGGTTGCGGCGGCCAGTACTCGCACCTGACCGGCGATTTCACCCGCGGTCAAGTGGCGAACCAGCCCCATCGTGCCGGTCAGGCAGAAGCCGCAGGACATGGCGCACCCGACCTGGGTTGAAATGCAGAAGGTCATCGCCGGTGTGTCCGGGATGAACACCGATTCGATCCGCCGGCCGTCGGAGAGTTCCAGCTCCAACTTCCTGGTGCCGTCCACTGACCGCTCGTCGCCGACGATACTGGGCGTTCCGATGACGAATGTCGATTCCAGTCGAGCCCGGAGGAGCATCGACAGATTCGTCATGCGACCGAAGTGAGCGACGCCTCCTTTGTAGATCCAGCGATAGATCTGCCGGGCATGAAAGCGCTCACACCCGATGGCCTCGAGCTGGGCTTCGAGTTCGGCGGGTTCGAGCTCCGCGAGATCGTAGCGGTCGGGTTGCAAGGCTTATCTCTCGCGTTTTCTTGAGGATGCGAGCAAATTATTCTAGCAGATGGGACCGAGCGATACGAAGCTCGACGGCAGGCGGGCGGCTCGGCGAGTGTATTTCACTGCCATTCGTGCTATCATGCGCCTGTTCTGCTAATCCCCTGTCAGTCAATGGTTTGCGGCTGACCGGCGGGCGTCCCTACACATTCTGCCGCCGGTCGCCTATCTTCAAAGAACGGGTCCAGTGTCTCAATCGGCGATCGTCCGCGACGTGCTCCCCAATGGGCTTCGTCTCCTCACGGAGCGGATGCCACACGTGCGGTCGGTCAGCATCGGCGTCTGGCTTGCGCGCGGGTCGCGTCACGAGTCGGACGAGCAGAGCGGCATCGCCCATTTCGTCGAGCACATGCTCTTCAAGGGCACGTCGACCAGGAGCGCCGAGGACATTGCCCAGACCGTCGACTCCATCGGCGGCCAGATGGACGCGTTCACGGCCAAGGAGTACGCCAGCTACTACTTCAAGGTCCTGGACGAGCACCTTCCCCTCGCCGTCGATCTGCTGGCCGATATCGTGATGCGGCCGGCCTTCAGCGAGGACGACATCACTCGCGAGAAGAAGGTGGTCCTCGAAGAGATCAAGATGGTCGAGGACACGCCTGACGATCTCGTGCACGAGCTCTTTACCGAGAGCTTCTGGCGCGGCCATGCGCTGGGCCGCCCCATCCTCGGAACGAAGGAGACGGTCGAGAGCTTCTCTCGCGAGGCCCTTCGGGATTACTTCACCGACACATACTCCGCCCCGAACCTGATCGTCGCCGCCGTCGGCAATATCGAGCACGAGCGGGTCAAGGATCTCGTCGCCCGCGCGTTCGACGGCCTTCCGAGGACGAGCCGACCGGTTACCGAGGAACCACCGGTGGTCGTCCCCCACACGATGGTTCGCAACAAAGAGCTCGAACAGAGCCATGTCTGCCTCGGGACGTCGGGGTATCAGCAGGATCACACGGACCGGTACGTCAGCTACGTGTTGAACACGATCCTGGGTGGTTCGATGAGCTCGCGGCTGTTTCAGAACATCCGCGAGAAACGAGGGCTCGCCTATTCGGTCTTCAGCGGGCTCAGTGCCTATCGCGACACCGGCTCGATGACCATCTATGCCGGATGCGCCAACGACGCCGTTGGCGAGCTCATCGATGTCGTCGTCGCCGAGCTGCGGCGTCTCAAGGAAGAAGCCTTGCCCGAACCCGAGTTGCGTCGTGCGAAGGACCACTTGAAGGGCAGCCTGATGCTGAACCTGGAAAGCACGTCGAGCCGCATGTCGCACCTCGCGCGTCAGGAGATCTACTTCGACCGCCACTTTGGCCTCGACGACACGCTCGCCGGCGTCGAACGAGTGAGCGCCGACGACATGCAGCGCGTGGCGCACGATTTGTTTGCCGACGGCTCACTCGGCGCCACGGTTCTGGGCGCGGTGAATGGCTTGAAGATTCCGCGCGAACGGCTGGCGCTGGGATAATGAACTCGAGTCTCGACACTCAACCCTCGAAGAGGAGTCGCGGAG
>DASRJR010000173.1:0-13592 GCA_035649395.1 Vicinamibacterales bacterium | reverse complement strand
GCGCGCGATGGCCGGCTCAATCGCGACGTCGCTATCAAGGTTGTGCCGGCTGGCATCGCCGAAAGCCCCGAAGCGCTGGCGCGCTTCGAGCGTGAATCTCTGGCGATCGCGGCGCTGTCGCATCCCAACATCCTGACCATCTTCGACGTGGGGCACGCCGACGGGCATCCGTACGCGGTCATGGAGCTCCTCGAAGGGGAGACGTTGCGCGCGCGCCTCGCCGATGGGCCCATGCCGGTACGGAAGGCCGTCGAGATCGCTGCGCAGATCGCCCGCGGACTCGCGGCGGCGCACGACAAGCAGATTGCGCATCGCGACCTGAAGCCGGAAAACGTCTTTCTCACGCCGACAGGTGGCGTGAAGATTCTCGACTTCGGCCTCGCTCGCCATACTCCCGATCGAAACGATCTCACGCGGATGGAGGCGCCGACGATGGCGCCGGCGACGACGCCGGGAACGGTCCTGGGCACCGTCGGGTACATGTCGCCCGAGCAGGTGCGCGGCGAGCCAAGCGATCACTGTTCCGACATCTTCGCCCTCGGTTGCGTGCTGTACGAGATGCTGACCGGCCAGCAGCCTTATCGGCGCGATACGGCCGCCGAAACGATGGCCGCGATTCTGCGTGAGGATCCACCCGATCCTGCCGCGCTGAACGTCACGCTGCCGGCAGCCGTTCTGCGGACGGTCCGACGATGTCTCGAGAAGCGACCACAAGAGCGATTCGAGTCCGCCCGTGATCTCGCGTTCGCTCTCGAGTCGTCGGTCGATGCGAGCAGCGCATCCGGCGGTGTGGCGTTAGCAGCGGTCCGCTCACGCGGGTGGCTGGTTGGCGCCGTCGCTGGACTGATCCTCGGCCTCCTCGCCGGTGCGGCCGGCGTTTGGATGATGCGCAACGGAACCGCGGACTCGGCGAGTGCCTCGGAACCGGAGTTTCGCCAGCTGACGTTCGACAAAGGGACGATCCGCGACGGCCGATTCATGCCGGACGGACAGTCGATCATCTACGGCGCCGCCTGGAACGGTCAGCCCCTGAAGATCTTCATGACACGTGCCGACAGCCCCGAATCGGCGCCGTTGTCGTTGCCGAACGCGCGCCTGCTGTCGATCTCGAGGACGGGGGAGCTGGCGATTTCGCTGAATCATTCGTTCGAGGGGTGGATGGGCGAGGGCACCCTCGCGCGATCGGCGGTGTTGGGCAGCGCGCCTCGTGTGATGGTCGAGCACGTCCGCGAGGCCGAGTGGATCCCCGGCGGCAACGAGCTGGCGGTGGTGCGGCGGGTTGGCGGCGTCGAGCGCCTCGAGTTCCCGCTCGGAAAGGTCCTCTATCAAACGTCCGGCTACATCAGCGATATCCGGTTCTCGCCGTCGGGCGATCAGATCGCGTTTGCCGACCACCCGTTGTATGCCGACGATGCTGGGGACGTGGCGATGGTTGACAAGGGGGGCCACCGCGTCGTTCTCTCGAAAGGATGGGTCTCGGTCCACGGCATCGCATGGAACGGAGATGGGGCGGAGATCTGGTTCGGCGCAACGAAGAGCGCCGCGGTCAGTGGTGACGGCGTATACGCCGTGACACGTGACGGTCGTCTTCGCACGGTTCTGCGCGGAGCCACGCGTTACAAGGTGCTGGACATCGCGTCGAACGGACGGGTTCTTCTGGGCCACGATCGGGAGGAGCGCGTCGTTGAGGCGTTGATGCCTGACAGCCCCGCGCCGATTGACGTCACGCTGCGATCCAATTCGGCAAGTACGTCGATTGCGGCCGACGGCAGCAGCGTGCTGATCTCCGATCAATCCGCTCCGCCGTACGAGACCTATCTGGTGAAGGCCGGTGCGTCGCCGGTTCACCTTGGCCCAGGGTATCCAACGTCGCTCTCTCCTGACGGCCGCTGGGCCCTTGCGTCGCCCGTGGATGGCCACCCGCTGTTCCTGCATCCGACCGGGCCCGGCGCCACCCGGGAGTTGCCCAACCCTGAGAACATCTTCTTCGATCGGACGGAGTGGGCGGATCGCAGCACCGTGATTGGATTCGGTCACAAACCAGGAGAGGCGTCGCGCGGCTACGTGCAGGATGTCAATGGCGGTGCGCCAAAGCCGTTCACGCCGGACGGCGCCGTCGTCAGTGTCAATCGATGGTGGACGTCGCCAATCTCACCGGACGGCACTCGTGTGGTCGCCACCTCTGAAGACGGCATGTCGATGATTTACGCGACTGACGGCCGCGCGCCCCAACCTGTTGGTACGCTCGAGCCCGGTGAGGTGCCGGTGCAGTGGACGCCGGATGGTCGCGGGCTGTTGATTGCCCGTGGGGGCGGGCTCCCATGGACCATCGAGCGGCAGGATCTGGCGAGCGGAAAGCGAACGCCTGCGGCGACGATTCGTGCTCATGACCCGGCCGGTCTGCGCTTGAGCGTGTTCGCGATTTCACGCGACGCCAAGTACTACGTGCACAGCTACTCGCGCTTGCTGTCCGACCTGTTCCTCGTGACTGGCTTGAAATAGGGCCGACCGTTCTAGCTCGTTGGCAGCGGGTGCTCGGCGATCAGCAGATCCTCGACGACCCTCCCCCCAATCAGATGTTCCTGAATGATCCGCTCGAGCGCCGGCGGATCGCACTCGCGATACCACGCGCCCTCGGGATACACCACCGCAATCGGTCCGCCTTCACAGATGCGCAGGCAATTGGCCTTGCTGCGCAGGATGCCGCCTTGTTCGGAGAGTCCCAGCTCCTTCAAGCGCCGCTTCAGAAAGTCCCACGCGGCGACGCCGCGTTCCATGTCACAGCACTTCGGCTTGGTCTGCTCGGCGCAGAGAAAGATATGGCGGCGCGCGACGGGCACGCCGATGGTGGTGGCGATCTTTTGAAGTGAGTCGTCGGACATTGGGAACGCGCGGGTTAAAGCCCGCGCTCTACGGTTTCTTCTCGCGCGGTTGCGATGTGCCCGGGGGCAGCCACAACTTGATGCGGCCTTCCCAGAGCGACTTGTTGTTCTCCTCGCACGAGTATTCGAGCAGCTCGCCGTTCGACAGCGTGAACGTGCGCTCGTTGGTCCAAGGCTTGGTGTAGTAGACCGGGTCGTCGATCGTCACCGAGTACGCGATGTGACCCGCGTCGGTCCGTTTCAGCGTCTGCACCAGGTGCAGTTTCTCGCTGTGCGGGTTGCCCTTGGTATCGAGCCTCGTGAAGCCGTTGAAACCAATCGTGTCGATGACGAGCGTGTCGCCATTCCATTTCGCGATCGACTCGCCGAACCACGTGGGGTTCGGCTCCTTCGAGTGGGCGGCCTTGAACGGCACCACGTGGAACCAACTGTTCTGCTCGAACAGGAACGCCACGTACTTCTCGCTCTGCATGATCTGAAACGGGTACGGGGCGTTGACCGAGCGCATCAGGCCAAAGGGCATGCACATGCCGGTGTAGTCGCCATCCCGTTCGGGGTCGTAGCGGGTGATGTTCTCGAGTCCTGCCGGCGAGTAGGGGAGGTCGCCCGCCCCCTTCTGAACCGCCGGAGTTCCCTCGTTCGAGAAGCTCATGTCAGGGACGTAGGCGTGATCCCAGACGCCGCTGAAGTCGACGTGTCCGTTCGAGAGTCGCGGCACCGGGCCGGTCGGGACACCCGCTGCTCGTGTGGCCGTCGACTCGCCGGCCGCGCTCGCCCCAAGCGTGCCAAGGTTTTGCGCGCTGCCGGCCTGTGGCAGTGCGAGGAGCACCGCCGCGCCGCACACGAGCGCGCTCGAACGAAGCCATCTGCCGTGCATGCGGAGTATCATCCAAGGGCAATTATATTCGACAACTTCCTTGTCAGAGGCTGTCAACCTGCCATAAGATAAGGGTTTGCGCGCTCGACAGTCTGGCGCGCCACGTCCAGGTACCCGGCACCATCACCCATGTTCGAGTCGATCAGCAATCGCATTCAGGACGCGTTCAAAGGCCTCCGCGGTGAGGTCAAGCTGACCGATGCGCACATCGAGACGGCGCTGAGCGAGATTCGTCTCGCGCTGCTCGAGGCCGACGTCAATTTCCAGGTCGTCAAAGCGTTCATCGATCGCGTCCGCGACAAGGCGACTGATCAGACGGTCCTCAAGAGCCTGTCGCCGGTCCAGCAGGTCGTCAAGATCGTCCGCGACGAGATGCTGGCCCTGTTCGGGGATGCCGAAGGCGGGCTGCAAAAGCAGGCGCCGACTCCGCGTGTGGTTCTGCTGCTCGGACTTCAGGGCTCCGGCAAGACCACCACCTCCGGCAAGCTGGCGGTCTGGTTGAAGCGCCAGGGGCGTCACCCGCTACTGGTCTCGACCGACGTCCGCCGGCCGGCGGCCATTCAGCAGCTGTCGGTCGTCGGCGAACAGGCTGAGGCGCGGGTATATGCACCGGACACGATGGACCCGGTGGCGCGCGCATCGGGTGCGTTGACCGAGGCACGCGCGAAAGGCTTCGATACCGTCATTGTCGACACCGCCGGTCGTCTGCACATAGACGACGACCTGATGAACGAGCTTCAAGCGATCAAAGAGGCTGTCCATCCGTCCGATCTCCTGTATGTCGCTGACGCGATGACCGGCCAGGACGCCATCAAGAGCGCGGGCGAGTTCAATCGTCGCGTCGGCGTCACCGGCGTCGTGCTCACGAAGCTCGATGGCGACGCGCGCGGCGGCGCCGCGCTGTCCGTCGTCTCTGTCGTCGGCGTGCCGATCGCCTTCGTGGGCAGTGGCGAGCGGCTCGAGGATCTCGAGCTGTTCCACCCCGATCGCATCGTCTCACGCATGCTCGGGATGGGCGACGTGCTGTCGCTCATCGAAAAGGCCGAGCAGGCGATGGAGGAGGGCGAGGCCGAGGCACTCGAGGAGCGCCTTCGCAAGAATCAGTTCTCGCTCGAGGACTTCGCCAAGCAACTGCGCACGATCAAGCGCATGGGCCCGCTCGAGAGCGTGCTCGGCATGATTCCCGGGCTGGGCAACTTGAAGGAGCTCGCGCAGAATCGGCCCGACGAAAAGCAGTTGGCGCGCGTGGAAGCGATCATCTCGTCGATGACCCCGCAGGAGCGGAAGAACGACTCGATCATCAACGGCAGCCGGAAGAAGCGCATCGCCACTGGAAGCGGCACCAAGGTCGAGGACGTCAACCGCCTGCTGACACAGTTCTCCGAGATGAAGCGCGTGATCAAGCTGATTGGGCAGGGTGGACCGGCCGCGCTGCGTCACGCCAAGCAGATGCCGAAGCTGGCGCAGGGGCAGGTCGGGTTCGGACCAGCCGGCCCCGGCAAGAAACGCAAGAAGGGTGGCCCGTGGGGGCTCATCAAGTCGAGATAGTCGGCTTGGGAGTTGGGAACTGGAAGTTGGGAGTTTAGGAGCGAACCGACGATGCTAGTGATTCGCATGAGACGGGTAGGCACGACGAAGAAGCCGTACTTTCGTGTGGTGGTGACCGAAGCGCGGTCGGCGCGGGAGAGCAGCTTCGTCGAGAATGTCGGCACCTACAATCCACGGACGAAGCCCGCGACGGTCGAGATCAACAAGGCGCGGGTGGAGCATTGGCTCAAACGCGGCGCGAAGCCATCGGATTCGGTGCGTACGCTGCTGGCCAGGCACGTCTCACGCGATCTCTCGGCCGTGCCCGAGACGCCCGCGGCGCAGTGATGGCAGACGCGGCGCAAGCCAAGACGAGTCCCTTGTGCGCCGTGGTCGAAGTCGTGGCCAAAGCGCTGGTCGATCATCCTGGCAGCGTGAAAGTGAAAGAGTCGACGCGGCGGGGGATGACCATCGTGGAGCTGACGACCGCGCCCGGCGACATGGGCAAAATCATCGGACGGCAAGGGCGCACGGCCGCCGCCTTGCGCACGCTGGTGTCGGTCACGGCCGAGCGTCACGGCATTCGGGCGCAGCTGGACATTCGCGACTGATGACCGACGGCCCCGGGCCGCCCGAATGGGACGAGATGGTGCTGGTTGGCCGCATCGCGCGTCCGCACGGCATCCGGGGCCAGGTGATCGTCACGCCGGAAACCGATTTCGTCGAAGACCGGTTCCAGCCAGGCGGCACGCTCTGGTGCAGAACGAGGCAAGGCATCGAGCGCTTGACGATAGACTCGATGCGCGTGCAGAAGGGCCGGCCGGTCGTCGGGTTCGACGGGTTCGTGCGGATCGAGGACGTCGAGCGGTTGGCCGGCGTCGAGTTGCGCGTGCCCGAGCAGGCGCTGCAGCCGCTTGGCGATGGTGCGTATTACCACCATCAGTTGATCGGCTGCGTGGTCGAGACGGTCGCCGGCGAGCGCGTCGGCGAGATCGTTGGGGTCGGAGGGGGATCATCGGGCAGTCTGCTCGAGGTCGACGGTCCGCGAGGGCAGGTGTTGATTCCGTTCGCGATGGACATCTGCGTCGAGATCGACGTGCAGGCCAGGCGGATTCGGATCGATCCGCCCGAAGGGCTGCTCGATGTGAACAGGTAGAGAGACGGACCAGGCCCCTGCCGGGTGGATGCGATTCGATATCGTCACGATCTTTCCGCGGATGATTGACGCCGGACTGGCCGAGGGCATCATCTCGAGGGGGATCGCAGGCGGACTCCTCGACGTGGCGGTGCACGATCTGCGCGATTTCACGACCGATCGGCATCGGAGCGTGGACGATGTGCCGTATGGCGGGGGGCCGGGCATGGTGATGAAGCCGGAACCGCTGCTGCGCGCGGTCGAGCACATCACCGCGACGAGGGGAGCGCCGGCGGCGGTCGTGCTGCTGTCGCCGCAGGGCCGGACGTTCACGCAGGCGGAAGCGGCCCGGTTCGCCGGGCTGGGACATGTGGCGCTGCTCTGTGGCCGATACGAAGGGATGGACGAGCGCGTCCGCGATCTCGTGGCGGCCGACGAGCTCTCCATCGGCGACTACGTGCTGAGCGGCGGCGAACTGCCGGCGCTTGTCGTCGTCGACGCGGTGAGCCGGCTCGTGCCGGGGGTCGTGGGAGATGAGCAGTCGGTCGTCGAGGAGTCGTTCTCCGGCGGTCTGCTCGATTACCCGCATTACACGCGGCCAGCGGAGGTCGCGGGGCGCCGGGTACCGGACGTGCTGCTCTCGGGGCATCATGCCGAGGTGCGGCGATGGAGACGGAAAGCGGCGCTGGCGCGGACGCTGGAACGCCGGCCGGAGCTGCTGACACACGCGGTGCTCGACGACGATGATCGAGTGCTGCTCGACGAGATCAAGAAGGAGACCGAATCATGAGCGCGATCGAGCTGGTCGAGAAGTCCCAGATGACGGAACGGCCGGAGATGAAGTCTGGAGACACCGTGCGCGTCCACGTCAAGGTACGCGAGGGGGACAAGGAGCGCATCCAGATCTTCGAGGGCATCGTCATCGGCCTGCATCGGGGCGGCACTCGGGCGTCGTTCACCGTGCGCAAGGTCTCGTTCGGTCAGGGCGTCGAGCGCATTTTCCCGCTGCACTCGCCGACGATCGCCAAGGTCGACGTCGTGCGGTCGGCGCGCGTGCGCCGCGCGAAGCTGTACTTCCTGCGCGATTTGAAGGGCAAGGCCGCGCGGATGAAGGAAACGAAGCGCGGGTAGCCGTTCACGGTTCAGAGTTCAGGGTTCACGGTTCCGGGTTCACAGTTCGAGGTTCAGCGTTCATGGTTCGCGTCCGCGCCATGAGGACCCTTGAGAACGCCGCGCGGCGGTGGGGGTTCTATCGTGTGGCCGGATGTGACGAAGTCGGGCGCGGCTGTCTGGCCGGCCCGGTCGTGGCCGGCGCCGTGATTCTGGACCCCGACGTCTACATCCCGCGGCTGGCGGACTCGAAGACCGTCACCGCGCTCGAGCGCGAGCGGCTGTATGACGTGATCACGCGCAAGGCGATGGCGTGGTCGGTGGCCGCACTCGAGCCGGCGGAGATCGACGCCATCAACATTCATCGTGCGTCACTCGAAGCGATGCGGCGCGCGCTGATGACGATCGCTCCGCTGCCCGATCTCGTGCTCGTCGATGCCTTTCGTATCCCAGACCTGCATTTCGCCCAACGCGCCGTCCTGCATGGCGACCGCCGCTGCGCCGCCATTGCCGCGGCGTCGATCGTCGCCAAGGTGACGCGCGATCGCCAGATGATGCAGTGGCACGAACAGGATCCGCGTTACGGATACGACAAGCACAAGGGTTACGCGACGGCGGAGCATCGCGCGGCCGTCGCACGCTTCGGCTATTCATCACTCCATCGACGTACGTTCCGTCCGCAGTCAGGCCTGTTTGATACGATGGACTGACCCAACTCCACATGGTCCACGCTCTTTTCTTCGGGTACCTGTGCCGGTAGATCGCAAAGCGACGCTGAAGAAGGCCGAAAAGCTGCTGCAGCAGGGCAAGCTTGCCGGCGCGATCGAGCAGTACGTCAAGTTGGTCGAGCATCAACCTGACGACTGGAGCACGATCAACGCCCTCGGAGATCTCTACGTCCGCGTCGGCGATGGCGAGCAGGCGACGGTGAGATTCGTCGCGGTCGCGGATCACCTCTTCGAGGAAGGCTTCCTGCCCAAAGCCGCGGCGCACTACAAGAAGGCGCTCAAGGTCAAAGCCGATCACGAACACTCGCTGACGCGTCTCGTCGATATCGCCGAGCGTCAGGGGATGGCCGTTGATGCGGCCGGGTACCTCCGCCAGCTCTCGAAGCTGCGCCGCGAGCGCGGCGACAAGGTCGGGGTCGAGGAGTGCCTGATCCGGCTCGCCAAACTGGCCGACAATTCCGGCGACGCGCAACTGAAGGTGGAAGCCGAGACCGGGCTCACGGCCCTCTACAACGAGGTGGGGCGCAGTGAAGGAGCCGCGGGCGACTTGATCGCGCCTGCGCTGTCCGTCGGCGAGATCCGAATCGAGACGGTCACGTTCGAGGACGCCGATCGGGTGGTCCCGCGCGACAGTGAGGCCGTGGCTGACAGCACGCCCGCCGCCGACGAGGACGACGCCGACGAACCGTTCGTGATCAGCGGCGCGGACATGTCTGGCGGCGAGGCCATGCTCGCCGAACCCACACCGAGCACACCGGTCGGCGATGACGCGATCGTGCTCGACGGCGGTGATGCCGATCTGAACGCCGCGCTCGACGCGCTGCGCGCGCAGGCGCTGGTGCTGCCGCCGATGCCGGTGGTTGTTCGTCGTGCCGCCGGCGGTGCGATGAAGGATCTCGAAGCGGTGTTCCGCGAGATCCGCTCGCGCGTCACGCGCGAGCAGTATGCGCAGGCGACCGAGCAGTACGAGCGTGGGAAGCGGCATCTCGACGATGGTCGTCTGATTGAGGCGCTGCTCGATTTGCAGGCGGCCGCGAGGACGCCGATATTCCGATTCAAAGCGGCCGCGACGCTCGGCCGCGTGCTCGCCGGGCGCGGTGAATACAAGGATGCCGTCGCCTGGATGGAGCGCGCGATCGAAGCGCCGCCGCCGACGCCCGACGAAGGCTGGAGTCTGTTGTACGAGCTCGCCGACGCGCTGGAGCGGCTTGGCGAGCACGAGCGTGCACTGGCGACGTTCCTGGAGATTCAGACCGACTCGGCGGATGCGTACCGGGATCTGGCGGAGCGGATCGAGCGGCTGCGGGAGGTGACGCAGGGGAGTGCCCGCGGGTGATGCGCCTGGTCCTCACGGTGTTCTTCTTCGAGGCCGGGCTCGTCCTCGTTGTCCTGCCGTGGTCCGGGTATTGGGAGCAGAACTACTTCGCGCAGCTGTTGCCGCCGCTGCGGACCATCCTCGCCAACGATTTCGTTCGCGGTGCCGTGTCGGGGCTCGGCGTGGTGAACCTGTTCGCCGGCGTGGCCGAGATCTGGACGTACCTCGCCTCCCGGCATCTCAGCGATCCGGTGGTCTCGATCAGACGCACCCCGGCTGCCGAGGAGTAGTCGCCTGCATCAGGTCGTCTGCATGATCTCCGATCGGCACCGGCTTGCCGACCCCTGCGAAGAGAGCCTCGTCACGCTGGTCGGCGCCGCCGCGCGTGCCGGCGTGCATCTGGTGCAGATACGCGAACGCGACCTGGATGGGCGTGCGCTCGTCGGGCTGGTGGCGGGCTGCGTGAGAGCGGTGCGCGGCACTCGCGCACGGGTGCTCGTGAACGATCGCGTCGACGTGGCGATGGCCGCGGGCGCCGACGGCGTGCATCTGCGTGGCGATTCGATGCCTGCAGATCGGGTCAGGGCGATCGCACCACGGATGTTTCTCGTCGGGCGGTCGGTGCACAGCGCCGACGAAGCCGCGCGAGTCACCGCGGGCGGCGGTCTCGACTACCTGATCTTCGGGCCGGTGTTTGCGACGACCTCGAAGCCGGGTGCAGTTCCGGCCGGAGTGCGCGCGCTCGCCGACGTCGTTGCCGCGACCGCGCTGCCGGTGATCGCGGTCGGCGGGATCACCGAGGCGACCGCACGCGAGGTCGAGGCGGCGGGGGCGGCCGGTGTCGCGGCGATTGGACTGTTCAGCGACGGCGCGATCTCGGAGCTGCCTCACGCGATTGCCCGTATCATGCGTACGATTCCCGCACGAGGCTCGCGCTGAGCGCTTGCCCTGAGCGAGCGAAGCGAGTCGAAGGGAACGACGCGAGTCGAAGGAATGATGGAGAGCGGCTTCCGATCCCCACTGCTCGATTTCTTCAGGCGCGGTGACGTCGCCCGCGACGTCCGGCTGGTGGCGGCGCAGGGTGCGCTGGCGCCCCGTGCCCACGAACAGCTCGGTCTGCTCGTGCTGCTGATCTCGGATCCCGACCCCGAGATTGCCGCCACCGCCGAGGCGACGCTGCAGGCGATTCCGCGTGAGGCCCTGGAAGGGTTCCTGGCCCGATCCGATGCCCCGACCGAGCTCGTCGAGTTCTTCGGCGCCCGCGGCATTCACCCCGGGCCGACGCCGTCGCCGAGCGCCGATGAGCCGATGATCGACACCGAGCCCGAGTCCAAGCCGGAGGAGGAAGAAGAAGACTCGACGTCGGTGCTGCAGCGCCTCGCGGCGATGAACGTGCCGCAGCGCCTCAAACGGGCGACCAAGGGGACGCGCGAGGAACGCGCGGTGTTGATCCGCGATCCCAACAAAATGATCGCGGTCGCCGTGTTGAGCAGCCCCAAGCTGACAACGACCGAGGTCGAAGCGATCGCGCGAATGGCCAATGTTTCCGACGAGATCCTCCGCATCATCGCGATGAATCGCGCGTGGATGAAGAACTACAACGTCGTCTGGGCGCTTGCGAAGAACCCGAAGACGCCGGTGCCGCTGTCGCTGAACCTGCTGCCGCGTCTGGCCGAGAAGGAACTGCGCACGCTCTCGAGCGATCGCAACGTGCCCGACATCCTTCGCATTACCGCCAGGAAGAAGATTGTGTTAGATAAGTAGCCGTCACGCGCGTCGCGTGCTCAGCGAGGAGGCGGGCATGAACTGGGGCACCACGGCACTGGCGGCGATCATGGTCGGCGTGCTCTCGCCCTCACTCTGCGCCCAATGGCCGCTGCATGCGGTGGGCATTCCGAAGAGGCCAGACGGCAAACCGGATCTCACCGCCTCCACCCCTCGAACCCCCGACGGCAAACCGGATCTGTCCGGCGTCTGGACCATCGCAGGGGGAGTCGATACGAGAAGTCTGCCATTTCAACCGTGGGCCGCCGATCTCCAGCAGAAGCGGGCGGCCGAAAACGGGCTGAACGATCCCGACGGACTCTGTCTGCCGCAGGGTCCGCTCCAGTACCACGTCGATCCCCAGCCGCTCAAAATCGTCCAGACCCCCAAGCAGATTCTCATCGTCTACGAGTCGAATTACGGCTTGCGCACGATCTACATGGACGGCCGGGCGCTGCCGAAACTGGGGGATCCCCAGCCGTTCTGGCATGGGTATTCCGTCGGGCGATGGGAAGGCGACGCGCTGGTCGTCGACTCGAACAATTTTCGCGGCGTCGACCCGGCCGAATTCAAGGGTGCCGAGCCAAAGAGCTTCTTCGGTGTGGGATGGCTCGATCATCGCGGGAGCCCGTACACGACCTCGATGACGCTCAGCGAGCGCTTTCGGCGCGTGAATTACGGGCAGATGGACATCGAGATGACCGTCGACGACCCGAAGGCCTATACCAAGCCGTTTACGCTCCGAATGACGCAGCGGATCGTCGCCGACGGCTCGGAGCCAATCGAGTTCATCTGTCACGAGAATCAGATGTTTCTGAAGCTCACCGGCCGCGCGCCGCGATAGCTATCTGCGCGGCGCGCCTCGATTCGGTCTAGACTGTGCGGCAATCGAGCATCCTGAAAACGGCATCTCCGGAGGCGATCTATGCGCATATTCGTGAGCGTCGTCGTTGTTGGTCTGGCGGCTCTCGTCACCGCGGGTGGGCTGCGGGCGGCGGGCGAGCCTCCGGCTTGGGCGTACGCGATTCCACCGGCGCCACCAGCAGGCGCTGCCGCTCCCGCGGCGGCACCCGCTCAGCCTGATCCCACGCCGAGAACGCTGCCCGGCAGCACGCTCAGTTTCCCGCTGGCGGCTATCAGAGACCAGTTCGGGCCGGCTGACTGGTTCCCGGGCGATCATCCGACAATGCCCGAGATCGTGGCGAAAGGGAAACGGCCGGACGTACGCGCCTGCTCGCTGTGCCACTACCCGAACGGCAAGGGGCGTCCTGAGAACGCCGGCGTCGCCGGTCTGCCGGTGTCGTACTTCATCCAGCAGATGAACGACTTCCGAGCCGACGTGCGCAAGAGCGGCGAGCCGAGGAAGGCGAACACCAACATCATGATCCAGATCGCCAAGGGCATGACGCCCGAGGAGATCAAGGCCTCGGCCGAGTATTTCGGCTCGATGAAGTGGACGCCGTGGATCAAGGTGATGGAGACCAAGACGGTGCCCAAGACCAGGATTCAGGGAGGCATGTATCTCCGCCTCGAGGGCACCGAGACCGAGCCGATCGGCATGCGGATCATCGAGACGCCCGAGAACGTCGAGCACACCGAGACGCTTCGGGATCCGCGTTCCGGCTTCATCGCGTATGCGCCGATGGGCAGCATCAAGAAAGGCGAGTCGCTGGTGACGACCGGCGGAAATGGCAAGACCGTTCAGTGTGGTTTCTGTCACGGGGCCGACCTGAAGGGGATGGGTCCGGTGCCAGGGATCGCCGGTCGTTCGCCGAGCTACATGGTGCGCCAGATGTACGACATGCAGATGGGCGCGCGGAAGGGCGAGTGGACCTCGCTGATGAAACCGGTGGTGGCGAAGCTGACGGACGAGGACTTCGTGTCCATCGCCGCCTACGTCTCGTCGCGCGTACCATAGCGCTCCGCGAAAAGTGGAAAAGTGGAAAAGTGAAAGAGTGGAAAAGTGAAAGTGTCTAAGTGGCTAAGTCAACGAAGTACCTCGCGGTACTTCCGGCACTTGGTCACTTTCACACTTCTACTTCTTCCACTTTTCCACTTTTCCACTTTTCCACTTGCGCCGCCGCTCTCCGCGCAGCCTCGCAGCGGCGCTGATTGGCCGCTCCACAACCTCGATCTGGCCGGCAGTCGCTTCTCGCCGCTGACGCAGATCACCGCGTCGAACGTCAAGTCGCTCACGCCGCGATGGCTGTTTCAACACGGCGTGATCGACGGCGTCAGCAACCAGACCACGCCG
>DASRJR010000172.1:0-19112 GCA_035649395.1 Vicinamibacterales bacterium | reverse complement strand
GGGCGAGCGAAGTCTGGCTGGGTGTTCGGGACGGAATTCGCAACTGGCTTGTCGGAGCCGCATAGGCGTACCGGCGACGATGTCTCGTCGTTCAGGCGCTGGGCTGGACTAACGCTCCCTTCGCGAAGAGCGCTGCGTCGGGATCGGACAAATACAGTTCCCAGAAGGCGGCAAACGTTGTCTCTTCGGTTCCATTCAGCGACAGATAAAAACCCGCCACCTCCTCAGGTAGCGAGCGGCCGATGCGCTCTTCGCAAGCGCGAACGTCTGCCGTCGTTGCGCCTAAGCCCGGCTGCGCGCCGTTGTCGCTCCAGAGAACTCTTGACAAGCCGCTCGACAGGTATGCCGGTCACCTGGAGATTATCCCGCCTTGGAGGCGAGTGCGATCAGCCCGCGCCCAAGTGCCGCTTCGCGAACGCGCGGCCGGAGCCGGATTTCAAGTAGCGCTCGAAGCGACGGGCTGTTTGCTCGTCGGCGAACTCGAGTTGCACTAGCAACCGCCATGGACGGTGCGCAGCGGTGTAGCCGCAGGGACCTGCATTGTGCCATTCGAGCCGACCCCTCATGCTGGCCGTGATCCCAACGTAGTGGCGCTCAGGGTTCGACACGCTGCGGAGGACATAGACGAATCGCAGGGAGTGAGGAGTCATTCGACCGGGATCGCAAGAGACGCTCCCGACAACGATGGGCGCAAATCTCGAATAGACCTCTCTCGCGTGTCGTTGCGGTACGAAGTTTCTGGGCGTCCGGGTGGGTTGGAAGGGTGCAGAAACTGAAGTCCGACTTCGCTCGCTTCGCGAGCTTCGTCGAGACAGCCTCCGCCAGTTGGTGTGTTCGCCTGAGGCCTGGCCGGCGAAGCCGGCCTAGCCGTAGCTCACGCGAAGCGTGAGCGGAGGCTGGCTGGGAGGCAGGGATTCGAACCCCGATAACGTGGTCCAGAGCCACGTGTCCTACCGTTGAACGACCTCCCAGTATTCAGGCCGCGTGCGAATGCACGAACCTCCAATTGTAGTGGCTCGCTCGCGCACGGCGCAAGCGTGCGGGCCCGCTCAGCGGCCAACAAACCGCCGCGTCTCAGCGACTTGAGCCCTGCCTACTTCGTGAGCAGGCCAGGCGCCTTGCCCTTCGACTCGACGAGACGACGGGCCAGATAGTTCTCGACCTGCGCCTCGTCCTGCGCCGCGGTGACATACGCCGCGCGGAGCAACTGCTCCTTCCTGCCCTTCAAGGTATTGGTGATGCCATCCTTGACGCCGGGCGTCGACAGGTCACGCTGCCCGGCCTGCTCGTGCGCGACGACGAGCACGAGCGTGTAGACCCCATTCATCGTGGCGATGTTGACGGTGCCGGGCTTCTTGTTCAAAACGGCATCGCGCAAGGGCGGAGGCGACTGCTTGATCTGTGACGCCGGCACGAAGCCCACGTCTCCCCCACGCGGCGACGATTCGGGATCTTCGGAATACGCGACCGCGAGATCGCGGAAGTCAGCGCCCGCCTGAAGCCGCTCCATCAGCATCTTGACCTTGGCGACGGCTACTTGTGGCGTCGTCGCGTCGTCGCCGGTTCGATTCGTCACCTGGCCATCGCGGCCCGGAGTCACCACGATCTGCGCGAGGTGGTAGGTCTCTTCGGCGACGTTGAACTGCGCGCGGTTGGTGTTGAAGAAGTCCGTGACCTCCTGGTCGCTCACGGCCGCGCCGGCGCTCACCTCCTGATTGACGACTTTCTGCGCGAGGAGCTCGCGCCGGAGGCCCTCTCGCAGATCCGCGGCGCTGATCCCGCGTCGCGACAGTTCCTGCTGAAACGCATCGTCGGGAATGTTCTTCTTCGCGTTGTTGAAGGCCGTATCGACCTCGCCGTCGGCGACGGTCACCTTCAGCGTGGTGGCCTTGTTCAACAGCACTTCCTGCACGATCAGCTCGTTCAACAGGCTCAACTTCGCCGTGAGCTCTTCCTCCGGCGATAACGGCTGCGACGAGTCGCGCGTCCGCTTGAAGGTACGCTCGACCTGCTCGCGCGTGATCTCACGGCCGTCGACCGTCGCCCACGTGTCGGCCGAAATGGTTTTCGCTGCCGTCGGCGCGGCTTGCCGGCACGCCACGGATGCAGCCGTCACCATGAGTCCGGTCAGAACGAGTGAGAGGAAACGCATCCCGTGGGTAGCGGCACTCGAAATACGCATCTGGGCAGAGTACTGCGGGAGCGCTCGACGGAACAACCGTCTAGTGAATGTTTCGTCAGCGCTGACAGACTGGGCAGAAAAATGTCGAGCGGCCAAGTTGAACGCGCCGCTTGATCGTCCCGCGGCACCCTCGCCGCGGGCAGCGACGGCCTTCGTGGTCGTAGACGAGAAACCGATCGGCGCCACCGGCGCGATGCCGGTTCGAGATCGCATCGCGAAGGGTCGCCTTGATCGCGTCCACGAGTGCGAAGGCCCGCGGCGTTGGCGTTCCGCTGCGGGTCACAAGCGTCGCTGCGCGTCGAGTCGGTGACAGCGCGGCACGATGCAGCGCCTCCGATACGTAGATGTTGCCGAGCCCTGCAACCACACGCTGGTCGAGCAATGCCGCTTTGAGCGTCGCGCCCTTCTTTCCTTTCAGCCGCGCCGCGAGGACGTCGGCGGTGAACGCACGATCCAGCGGTTCGGGGCCGAGAATGCTCAGCGCCCGGTCGGCCGCGAGTGCGGCGGCGGTCAGCACCTTCATGAATCCGAATCGTCGCGGATCGTTGAAGATGACTGCCGCGCCGGAGGACATCTCGAACACGATGTGATCGTGGGCTTCCAATTGCGCCCGATCGTAGTAGCGGCCGCCATTCGAGCGGCCGCGAGCGGTCGGTCCTCCTGGCGACTGCGGTCGCGCCACGCGGAACCACCCCGACATCCCGAGGTGCATCACGAGCGTCTCACCGGACGCGAGCTCGACCACCAGGTATTTCGCTCGGCGGGAAACCGCTCGGACGGTCTGTCCTTCTAAACGTGAGACGAAATCAGACCCGAGCGGATAGCGAAGATTCGGCCGGCGCGCGAGCACGCGCGCGATGCGGACGCGCTCCATCGCGCCACGCAACAGACGACGGACGTATTCGACCTCTGGGAGTTCTGGCACCTCACGAGGTTACATCGCGACGACACGCCGCAGCACGCTCTCGACGACGCGATCGCACCGCGCCTGTCCGAACGTGAAGGCCGTGCTCGCCGCAGCGTCGGTCTGCTCCAGCAGGTCGCGTTGCAGCGCGCCACGCGCACGCGACAACCTCGTTTTCACGAGGTCCTCGCTGATGCCGAGCACCTCCGCGACTTCGGCCGTGCTGAGTCCCTCGATCTGGCGAAGCATGAACACCTCGCGGTAGCCGTCCGCGAGCCTGTCGACGGCCGTCTCGATGAGCGCGCCTAATTCGCGTGCGAAGGCGAGCCGTTCCGGATCGAGTGTTGACGTGGGCGGCATCAGCGTCTCCAGCGAGCTGTCATCCATCGGCTCGAAGCGGCCGCGCCGGCGGACGCGGGCCAGCGCCTCGTGCACCGTTATCTTCGTGAGCCACGTCGAGAACCTGGCGCGGCCGTCGAACTGCTCGAGGTTCGCGTAGGCCTTGACATACGCCTCCTGCATCGCGTCTTCCGCTTCTTCCCCATCCCGGAGGATGGCGCGCGCGGCGCGATACAGACGTTCGTTGTGACGCCGCATCAGCACTTCGAACAGCGGAGTCTCGCCGTCGAGGATGCGCGAGACGATTTCCTCGTCGTTCAGCGCAATCGACGAGCTCATCAAGGCAGATGACGTTGCGGGCATGGCTCTCTCCTCACTATACAGAGTCACGAGATGGCAAAAAGTGACAACTGTCGTTTCGCGGGCTCTACGCGGGGTCAGACCTGGGGCCAGGCCTAGGCCAGGCCTGGGACAGGCCTAGGGCAGGCCTTTGCCAGGCCTTCGAAAGGTGACAGCTGTCACGTTTCCAGGCGCCGCCACTCTGTTTGGTGGAGGCAACAATCATGGATGAAAGACTCGCAACACCCGTTCGCGTGCTGCAGCTGGCGTTCGGTCTGACGGCGACACTCGCCGGACTCGACAAGTTCTTCAATCTGCTGGCGGACTGGGGCAGCTACGTCAGCCCGCTGGCAGCGGCGATCTCGCCATTGCCGGTGAGCGCGTTGATGGCAATCGTCGGTGTGGTCGAGATGGCAGTTGGTGCGACCGTGCTGGTCGTGGCACCACGGCTGGGCGCGTACGTTGTGAGCGTGTGGCTGCTGCTCGTCGCTGCCAACCTGGTGATCGGTGGCCACTTCGATATCGCGGTGCGCGACATCGTGATGTCGATCTCGGCGTTTGTGCTGGCCCGCGAGTTGGAAGCGCGCGACGCGGCAACGGTGGCCGATAAACGAGCGGTGCTTGCGTGAAGTCGGCGGGCCGCCTAAAGGCGGCCCCCACGGACACCTGAAGGCGGCCCTACGTACCGAGCGCGGCGACTTCGGCACGTGTCAGCAGACGCCACTTGCCGATCGGCAGTGTGCCGATGCCAATCGCGCCGACTTTCACGCGCACCAACTTCAACACGCGGGCGTCGAGCGCTTCCACCATGCGGCGTACCTGCCGGTTGCGGCCTTCGGTGAGCGTGATCTCGAAGTGCGTCGCGCTGGCGGAATCACGCACTCGCTTCACCGTCGCCGGCCGAGTCGGCCCATCCGACAGCTCAACGCCGTCGCGGAGCTGTTGCAGCTGCGCGTCCGTGAGCACGGGCGAGGCCTTCACCAGGTACGTCTTCGGCACGTGCGAATCGGGGTTCGTCACACGCTCGGCAAGGCGCGTGTCGTTCGTCATGAGCAGCAGACCCGAGGTGTTGAGATCGAGACGCCCGACGGGAGACAGAAACGTGCCGACATCGGCGATCAGGTCGTACACGGTGGGCCGGCCTTCCGGATCCTTGTACGTCGTCAGATACCCAGTAGGTTTGTATAGCACCACGTAGACGCGGTCGCGCGCGACGAGCGGCTTACCATCGACACGAACGCGATCGCGTTCCATGTCGATCCACTGATCGGGATTGCGAACGATGGTCCCGTTCACTTTGACGCGGCCGGCGTGGACCCATCGACGCGCCTCGACGCGAGAGCCGAGGCCGGCCTTCGACAGCACACGCTCGACCGTCTTGAGCGGACGTCCGCCTTCGCCGGGGCGACGGCGGGACTGGTTTCCACTTTCGTCTCGGCTACGGCGAGACAGGTTTTTGTTGCGCAACGCGTCCAGACTATAGCGCCTCGATATCGGCTACGGCGCGAGCGACGTATCGACCGGCCACCCCGTCTCGGCGGCGAGGCGCAACAGCGGAAGCCATTCGCTGTCGCTAGGGCCGGCGATGCCGAGACACAGGTTCTCGAACGGGCCGGCCGGCACGTCAACGGCCTTCGCCGCGAAATCGGGCCTCCTGAAGTCGAGCACCGACACGAGGTTGTTGGCCGTCGCATCGCGGACAGTCAGCGGCTCGAGCCCGAATCGCCATTCGATCGCCGCGAGGATCGATGTGTGATCGAGCACCACACTCGTCACATCCTCGCGCCGCGCAAACGGTGAGATCACGATTGCGGGTGTTCGGAACCCGAGGAGGCCATCCTGGTTTCCTGCCGCCTGATCTGCTCGTGGAATCGGTGCCGCCGGCGGCGGCACGTGATCGAAGAAACCACCCCACTCGTCGTAGTTGATCACGAACAGGGTGCGCGGCCACGCCGGGCTGGTCCTCACCACGTCGTACACGAAGTTCATGAACGCCTGGCCGTTGCGAATGTCGGCAAACGGGTGATCGTCATTGGAGAGACCGAACTCTTCGCCGAGGAAGCGCGGTTCGACGAACGCCACATCCGGCAACGAGCCACTGGCAGCATCGGCGACGAAGTCACCGATCGAACGCGAGATGGGAATGTACTTGCCGCCCCACAACGCCAGGAACGGCAGGTCGCTGAAGTAGTAGCGGCCGGTGCGCCCCTTCTCGGCGAGCCGATCCCAGATCGTCGGCAGCACGCTCAACTCGAACGTGTTCTCGAGGCGATCGGTCTGAGCCGCGTGCTGGTAGACCCGGTTGGCGAACGTCCCGGCCATGATGGCGGAGAAGTAGCGATCGCATGTCGTCCACCGCGTCGCCGCGGCGGCGAAGAACGGTAGGTCTTTCTTCGTGTAGTAGCCGATCGCGAGCTCGTCGTTATCACCCGCCCGCAGCCAGCCGTCACAGGCGCCGTCGTTGTATTCGACACGGCCGCCCTCGTACGAGTGATCGGGATCTGAATGCCCGCAGCCTTGAAAGTCCGGCGCGAGTGCAAACGTCTGATGCGCCGTGCCCTCACGGTCGACGTAGCTCAACCCTCGCTGACGGCCGTCGGCGCCTTCGAGCCATCCCAGCATGTGATCGAACGATCGGTTCTCCATCATGAGCACGACGATGTGATCGATGCCGGAGGTGTCAGGCGGCGGCAGCCCGCGATTCTGAGCGAACACTCGCGGTACCGCGCCGCCGCCGAGCGTGAGCCATCCAGCCGTCGCTGCTGCACTCTCGAGAAACCGTCGTCGAGAAACGGGCATCTACTCCTCCTCGCGCGGCTTGCGGCGCTTCAATCGATGTGCCGGAATCAGCCCGATCCGGGAAAGCGCCGAAGCTCTGAGCGGCGTCAGCAGCGATACAGCCGCGGAAACGAAGAACGCTGCACGTGCAGTAAGTTCTTCCAACGGTGATGAAACACTCAGCCGTCGGATGACCTGCGCAAAGGCACGACCGTTGCTCGCATCCCTCGCATGGCGATCGTCGAGCGGCTCAGCCGATACCGCGAGTTCGCGACCTTCCTCGCGAAGTACGCTCGCGCCGACTTCGTGATCGACGAGGAGGGTGAGCGCGGGACGCGCGGCATCGAGCGAACGGCGGCCGATGGCAATGCCTTCGCGCGCGACATCGAAGCGTTGGGGCCGACATTCATCAAGCTCGGACAGCTGCTCTCGACGCGCGCCGACATGCTGCCGCCGGCCTATGTCGATGCACTCGAGCGCCTGCAGGACGAGGTCGAGCCGTTTCCCTATTCGGAGGCCGTGGCGATCGTCGAAGACGAGCTGGGTGTCAGGCTCTCGAAGGCGTTCGTCGAATTCGCACCGACGCCGCTGGCGGCAGCGTCACTTGGACAGGTCCACCGTGCGGTGCTCCGCAGCGGCCGCGAGGTCGCCGTCAAAGTGCAGCGGCCCCAGGTTCGCGAGCAGGTGCGGCGAGACCTCGAGGCGCTCGGCGATCTCGTGCCTCTGCTGGAACGCGTCGGCGGTATCTCGCGCAGCCTCGACGTGCCGCGCGTGCTCGACGAGTTCCGGCGCACGGTGTTGCGGGAGCTCGACTATCAGCAGGAAGCGCGTCACATGTCGGCGCTTGCGCACCAGCTCCGCGACTTCGATTCGATCGTCGTCCCGCTGCCGATCGACGACTACACGACCTCGCGTGTGCTGACGATGGATTTCATCGCCGGCACCAAGATCACCGCGGTGAGTCGCGTCGAGTGGACCGAGATCGACGGCGGAGCGCTCGCCAACGACCTGTGCCGGGCGTACCTCCATCAGATCCTCGTCGACGGCTTGTTCCATGCGGACCCGCATCCCGGCAACGCGCTACTGACGCCGGATCACCGGCTGGCGTTGATCGACCTCGGCATGGTCGGCCGGCTCTCGAGCACCGTGCAGGATCAGCTCCTCCGGCTGATGCTGGCCATCGCCGATGCGCGTGGCGACGAAGCGGCATCGGTCGTCGTGTCGCTCGGCGAGAAGCACGACGACTTCGATGAAGCCTCGTTGCGGCGCATGGTCATCGAGGTTGTGGGCGGGCACCAACACACACCGGCCAAGTCGCTCAACATCGGCCGGGTCATGCTGGACATGGCGCGCACGAGCGGCGGCTACGGCCTGCGCCTCCCCGCCGATCTGGCGCTGCTCGGCAAGACGCTCCTCAACCTGCACCACATCGGACGCGTGCTCGATCCCGAGTTCGACGTGAACGGGTCGATGCGTCGCAATGCGACGGGACTGATGCGACGGCGGATGCTGAAGACGCTGACGCCGGCCCACCTGCTGTCGTCGGCGCTCGAGCTGCGCGACCTCACCGAGCGCCTGCCCGAGCGGCTGAATCGGATCCTCGACGCGATCGCCGCCAACGACGTGCGCCTGAAGGTGGAGGTGATCGATCACGGGTCGATCATCGACGGCTTGCAGAAAGTGGCGAACCGAATCGCGCTCGGCGTCGTGCTCGCCGCGCTGATCGTCGGCGCGGCGATGCTCATGCAGGTGCAGACCACGTTCACCATCCTGGGCTATCCAGGGATCGCGATGCTGCTCTTCCTGCTGGCGGCGAGCGGCGGATTCTGGATGGCATGGACGATTCTGGCTGGCGATGTCAAACGCACACGCCCGTAAGCACGAGGACGTGATGCCAGCGCGACCCGCCGCGCTGCGCGACACAGATCCACTGGCGACGCCTGAGGCGCTCGAGGCCGCGCGTCAGTTCGTGCGCGCGCACCGGTGGTGGCAGACCGCGGTGTTTGCCATCGGCCTCCTGACGCTCGTCATCGTGTTCAGCGTACTGTTCCTCGGGGTCGACAACGGGCCACGCGATGTTCGGACCAGCGGGCCGCTCGCTCCGGTCGACTCATCGCAATTCGCGCAGGATGTGGCATCGCTCGTCAACGCGCCAATCGAACATGGCGGAACCGTGCAAATCATCGATAACGGCGACGCCTTCGTGCCGGCGCTGCTCCGGGACATCGGGTCCGCTCGCCGCACGATCAACTTCCTCGTCTACATCTGGGAGGACGGCACGTTCAGCAATCAGGTGATCGATGCGCTCATCGAGCGTCAGCAGCACGGCGTCGCGGTTCGCGTGCTGTTGGACGGTCTCGGCGGACGCAAGGCGCCCGACGATCGGTTCGAGATGCTTCGCCGCGCCGGCGGCCGTGTCGAGCGGTATCGCACGCCGCGGTTCGGCACCGTGACGCGCTTCCACCGGCGCAATCACCGCCGCTCGATCGTGGTCGATGGTGAGGTCGGCTACGTCGGTGGGATGGCGATCTCGGACAAGTGGCTCGGCCATGCGCAGGATCCAGACCACTGGCGCGACATGATGTTCAGAGTGACCGGCCCGCTCGCACGCAGCCTGCAAACCGCGTTCGTCGGGTCGTGGGTCAGTACCTCGGGCGAGATCCTCGTCGGCCCGTCGATCTACGCATCCACGGCGCCCGCGGCTCCGGGCGTCGACCGGTTCATTCAACACGTGAATTCGCCGGCCGACGACGACCAGTCGATGGCGTACTTCTATCTGATGCCGATCCTGGCCGCTCGCAAGACGGTCTACCTGGCGACTCCGTACTTCATCCCCGACGAGCCCCTGCGCAAGGCACTCGAGAAGAAGGCGCGGGAGGGTGTCGACGTGCGGCTGCTGCTTCCGGGGCGGCACATCGACAACAAGTGGGTGCGCTACAGCGGGCAGAACCACTACGACGAGCTGATGCAGGCTGGTGTGCGCATCTACGAGTACCAACCGACGTTCATTCACAGCAAGTTCGCCGTCTTCGACGGCAAGTGGTCGATCATCGGCTCGCCCAACCTGAACTCGCGGTCACGCCAGCTCGACGAGGAAAATGCCTTTGGGATATTCGACCTCACGCTGGGACGTCAGCTGGAGCAGACATTCTTCCGCGACCTCGGGCAGTCGGAGGAGATTCAGCTCGACGCCTGGCGCAAGCGGAATCCGTTCCGACGATTGCTTCAAGAAGCCGCGACGCTGCTCGATGAGCAATCCTGAAGCAGCAGGAATCAGGAATCGGGAATCAGGAGTCAGCCGTGGGCAAGCCGCAAGGAGGCAGGTGTCAGTTGTCAGCGAATCCCCTGGCCGAAGCCTATCGGCTTGTTCCTCTGACCTGGCCCTGAGCTGAATCCCGATTCCTGAATCCTGATTCCTAGATTCTTTCTACCTTCGCGCCGTCGTGAGATCCAGATCGGACCGGTCGAGGGCGTTGTCGGGTCCGCCGACGCGAAACCAACGCCAGGCGTAGCCGTCCATCGCGATGTGGTGAGTGCCGTCGTTCTGTTTTCGGCTGTGATGACCGTCGAACACCTCGACGAGGACCTCGTCCCGCGGGCAATCGAGTTTCAACTTGATCTGCTGCTTGCCGCTGCCGAAGTTGTGCAGCGTGACCAAAGACGTTTCGCGCCAGTCGTAGCGCATCACCAGCACCTCGGGCCCGTTCGTGCGCAGGACGCGATAGGTGCCCCAACTGATCTCGGGGCATTCCTTCCGCGCGCGAATCATCCGCTCGGTCCAGTTCAGGATTGACTGCGGATCGCGGCGCTGAGCGGCAACGTTGACCCGCTTGTAGCCAAACATCTTGTCGTCGATGACCGGTCGAACGATGCGGCGCGCGCGCGAAAACCCGCCATGGCGGTCCGGCGTCCACTGCATCGGCGTGCGGGCGCACTCGCGCTCGGGCAGACGCAAGTTCTCGCCGATCCCGATCTCGTCGCCGTACTGCATCATCGGCGTGCCCGGCAGCGAGAACAGCAAGCTGAACGCGAGTTCCAGGCGTTTTCGATCCTGTCCGAGCATTGGCGTCAGACGACGCCGGATGCCTCGGTTGTACAACTGCATGCGAGGGCTCGGCGCAAACGCGTCGAACACCTTCTGACGTTGTTCCTCCGTGAGACGACCGAGGTCGAGCTCATCATGGCTGCGCAGGAACTGGACCCATTGCGCGTTGGCGGGACGATCACAGGTCGCTTCGAGCGCATCGACGAGCGGCGAGAGATCCGCGGTCGCCAACGCGTAGAAGAGCCGTTGGTTCACCGGGAAGTTCAACATCATCTGCACGCGATCGCCATCGGCGCCGAAGTACTCCTTGCTCTCGGCGGGCGGCACGTTCGCTTCGGCAAGCATGATCGCGTCGCCCGACCGCCACTGCAGGAAGTCGCGCATCTCCTTCAACAGGTTGTAGTCGACCTGCCGCTCGACGCCTGCGCCCTTCTTCTCGATCAGAAAGGGCACCGCGTCCATGCGGAAGCCCGACACGCCGAGCTGAAGCCAGAAGCCCATGATCTTCTGAATTTCGGCACGCACGTACGGGTGCCACGTGTTCAGGTCGGGTTGATGGTCGTAGAAGCGGTGGAAGTAGTACTTGCCAGCGCGTCTGTCCTTCGTCCATGTCGTCGTTTGTTCGCCCGGGAACACGATCCCCTCCTTGTGGTTCTTCGGGCGCACGTCGGACCAGACGTACCAGTCGCGGAAGAAGCTGTGCGGGTCGGTGCGCGCCTCCTGGAACCAGGGCGAATCGACCGACGTGTGATTGACGACGAGATCGATGATGACGCGAATGCCGAGCGCGTCGGCGTGCTGCATGAAGGCGACGAAATCGCCAAGCGAACCATGCTTCTCGTGCACACCGTAGAAGTCGGTGACGTCGTAGCCGTTGTCTCGATTCGGCGAGGGGTAGAACGGCTGCAGCCAGACGCAGGTCACGCCGAGCCCCTGGAGGTACGCGAGCCGTCGCATCAGGCCTTCGAAGTCGCCCACGCCGTCGCCGTTGGCGTCCTGATACTTCTCGACGTCGAGACAGTAGATGATTGCGTTCTTGTACCAGAGGTCAGCAATCGACACGACCTCTTCGATGCAAGAGGTATGCACGAAAGCGGACGAGGTAGAAACTCATGCCATCGGATCAGCGTGGACGGCCCAATGTCGTCAGATTCATGCGTGCCTGCGCCACTGGGGACACCGAGGCCGTGCGCACGCTGCTGGCCGAGGAGCCCGCACTCGCCCGCGAGCGGCTGACGGGCGGAACGACCGGCCTGCACCTGGCGGGACCACATCCCGACGTCGTGCGGATGCTGCTCGCGCACGGGGCCGACCCCAACGCGCGCGACGGCGGTGATAACGCGACGCCGCTCCACTTCGCCGCCGCGCAAGGCAACGTCGACAGCGTCCGCCTGCTCCTCGATGCCGGCGCCGACGTGCGCGGCATGGGAGACGTGCACAACGGCGAGGTGATCGGCTGCCAGCTGGCGACGTCTCGGGCGCGTCTCGCCGGCTCAGACGATTCGATCGACGTGCACTTCGATGAGGACCTCTACGAACCGTTCTACGGAGGCCGTCAGTTCAGCCTTCGCGACAACAACGGTCTTTCAGTGATCTTCTTTCAACCAAATCCGGTTCCTTCTGACGCGACGTCTATCGACGGCGCAGAGAACGCAAACTGACGCGCAGGCCGACGCAGCCCGGCCGCACCGGGGCGGCGCGGGCTTGTGTCCCGTCGTCGCGCGATCTATCGTCCCGACATGAGCTCCAGGAACGTGCTCTTCGGCTCGGCTGCGGCGGTCGGCACTCGTACGACGCGGTTTCTGCACGTCGCGAACGGCACGAGTACGACGATGACGATTGAGGCCGCGGGAATTCCGGGCGCGGTCTCGATCTGGGCAGACCCGCTGCACGACGGTCCCGTGCCGGCCGGTGTGTCGGACGAGGAACTGATCGCGCTGCGCGGATATCTCCCGGGCCCCGACGACCCGCCTCCGGATCCCATCCTCGACGTGAGGAACTGGCGTACGGTCATCGAACAGCAGGACACCTACGACGAGTTGATTCTCTGGTTCGAGCACGACCTCTTCGATCAACTGAATCTCGTTCAATTGCTGACATGGATTCGCGAGCACGTGCCGACGGCCGTCGTGAGCCTGATTTGCATCGGATCGTTTCCAGGCCGGCCCGACTTTCACGGACTCGGCGAGCTCACGCCGGCGGAGCTGGCGACGCTGCTCGACACGCGTCAACCGGTCGATGACGCGCAGTACGAGCTGGCAGCACACACGTGGCGCGTGTTCCGTGAACCTACGCCGGTCGCCCTCGACGGACTGCGACGCTCCGATACGTCGGCGCTGCCGTTTCTGGCAGCGTCGATTACGCGATTCCTGCAGGAATATCCGTGGACGACGGATGGACTGTCACGAACCGAGCGCAGATTGCTCGAGCTCGCCGCCAACGGGCCGGTCGACCTGTACAAGGTTTTTCGGCCCATGCACGACGGCGAGTACTCGTACTACGTCAGCGATATGTCTCTCGCGGATCTCGCCGAATCGCTCTCGACCGCAACACCTCCATTAGTTCAGTTGAACGCGGCAAGCGATGATGAGCTGCATCGTCTTCGTGCGTCGGTGCGGCTGACCGAGTCGGGCCGTGCTGTGCTCGACGGACGTGACGATCGAGTGAGACTGTGCGGCATCGATCGCTGGCTCGGCGGAGTCCACCTGCAGGGCCGATCGGATCTCTGGCGCTGGGATCCCCAGCACGACCGCATCACGAGAACGCCGTAGCCGTCGCGGCGAGTGCAAGAAATACCTCTTGGCGCGGCGCGACGGGTAGACGCCGTCGATCAGGCGCGCCTTCGTACCGGCACGGTTAGTGCTCACCGTGTGAGGGACGAGTTCGGGCGGACGACTTCACGCTGCATCCCCGAGTTGCGCCGCCCATCAAGGAGGCATTCACATGGCAACGGACCTGGTTGCGTACGGCATGTATCCGGATCGGCTGACGTTCGAGCGCGCACTCGAATCTCTTCGGGCCGCGGGATTCCGAAACAGCGACATCTCGGCGATTCTGCCGGACCGCGATCACACCACCAAGGATCTCGCGCACGAGATCAACTCGAAGGCGCCGGAAGGCATCGCCACCGGTGCCGGCACGGGTGCCGCCGTCGGCGGCGTCCTTGGTTGGCTCGTCGGGATCGGCGCGCTCGCGATTCCGGGCATCGGACCGCTCATCGCCGCTGGACCGATCGTCGCGGCGCTTGCTGGCGCGGGTGCGGCGGGAGCAACCGGCGGACTGGTTGGCGGCCTGATCGGCGCCGGGATCCCCGAGGTCGAAGCGAAGCGCTACGCCGGACGGATTCGCGAAGGCGGCTATCTCATCTCCGTGCACTGCGACGACTCGAAGTGGGCCAAGCGTGCCGAAGAGATCCTCGAAGCGACCGGCGGCCACGACGTCGTGAAGACGTCAGAGGCGTCGGCCGACTACCGGCCGTAGCGTAAGCAACGAGCTGATTCACTCGATGGGGCCGGGCCTGAAGGCCCGGCCTTAGAACACTGCGCGCTCACGGGCTCGGTGGTTGTGAGGACCGAACTTCGCCTGCCACGATAGAACTCACGCCTGCTAGGATCCGTCTCACCCGACATGACCCGCGGCCTCGTGCTCGCCTTCTGTTTGTGCGCTGCGGTGACGCTGGCTCAGGGTCGTCCGGCTTTCGAGGTCGCGTCGATTCGGCCGTCCGCCGATCAGGTCACCCAGGTTTCGGCAGGCGCACGCGTCACCGGTTCGCAAGTGCGCATCGTCGCGATGTCGGTGAAGGACTACGTCGGCGTCGCCTATCGTATCCGGGCCAGTCAGATCTCGGGCCCCGAGTGGCTGGCGCAGCAGCGCTTCGACATCACGGCGACGCTCCCCGAAAACGCATCTCCGGACCAGGTTCCGGAGATGTTCCAGTCGCTGCTGGCGGATCGCTTCGCGATGAAGGTCCATCGCGAAACGAAGGAGTTTCCGGTCTACGCACTCACGATCGCGAAGACGGGCCTGAAGGTGAAGGAGTTGCCGCCGGATCCGGCGCCCGACCCCAACGCGAAGCCGCAGGCGTTCGAGGTCGCGGCAACGGGCTCGGGCAACGGCGTTGACGTCAATCTAGGCGGCGGGTCGTCGTTCTCGTTAGGGAACAACCGGCTCGAGGCAAAGAAGATCACGATGACGGCGCTGGCCGACCTGCTATCTCGATTCGTCGACCGGCCGGTCGTCGACATGACGTCGCTGAAGGGCCGCTACGACGTGACCCTCGAGATCGCGCCCGAAGACTACACGCCCATGATGATTCGCTCCGCGGTGAACGCCGGCATCTCGCTGCCTTCGCAAGCGCTGCGGATGCTCGAGGGGGCATCGCCGGATCCGCTGTCGGCTCCGCTGCGACAGGTCGGCCTCGCGCTCGAATCACGACGCGCTCCGCTCGACGTCGTCGTCGTCGATTCGGCGCTCAGGACACCGACCGAGAACTGATCGCTAATCGCGCGCGTACAATGACGCGACCGTGCTGTGCCGTGCTGCGTTGTTGAGCGTCGCAATCGGCGTGACCTCCTGTGCCGCGGCACCTGGCTCCAACCGTCCTCAGCCACAATGCGACGCCGCGGCTGGCGTGGCGCTCGGCTCGGTGAACAGCGGCGGGTTCGATGGAAGTCCGACAGTGTCCGCCGACGAGACCGAACTCCTGTTCACGTCAAATCGAACTGGTCAGCAGGACATCTTCGTCGCGCGCCGCGCCAACAGTTCCGCACAATGGGGTGAACCAGCGAATATAGGGCCGGACGTCAACGACGCAATCGGCGATGACTTCTCGCTGCGCCTCTCGGACGACGGACGATCCCTGTTCTTCGCATCGACTCGAAACCAGGGCGCAGGCACAGCCGACCTGTATGTGTCCACCCGCGAATCGCGTCAGGAGCGCTGGGGCCGCGCGATCAACCTGGGGCCGCCGCTCAACACGGACGCATTCGAGGCGTTCCCCACGCCGAGCGCCGATGGACGCACGCTGTACTTCAACCGATCGACGAGCTTCGACAGCGATGACTCCGACCTGTGGGTCTCCACGCGCACAGGGTCCGATGCGCCCTGGGGTGAACCGAGCCGACTCCGAGGCTCGGTCAACTCCGAACGAGCGGAGTTTTCACCGTCGCTGTCGATCGACGGGCACACCATGTGGTTTGCGTCGGCCCGGCGCGGCAGCATAGAGCTGTGGGTGTCAACCCGAGCAAGCACGAGCGTCGACTGGGGCGCCCCCGTCCCGCTTGGGCCCGGGGTCAACGTTCCGCGATCGATGACGTTGGCGCCGTTCGTCTCCCACGACGGACGTGCGCTCTACTTCATGTCGGCTCGTCCAGCTGCCGACGCCTCGACGTGCTCACCGAGCACATGCTTCGACCGCCTCGACTTGTACGTGGCGCGCATCGAATGTCGTTGAGCCGGGCACGCTGCTTGTCTCGTCACGGCTTGCGGGGGCGCCTCCCTTTGGCGCGGGTGCGCTGTCCTCGGATCGTGCGGCTCGGGTTCGGCTTCGGGCTTGCCGCGACCCGACCGCTCGCCTTCTTGGTGGACCCGTTCTTCGAACCGATCTGCGTACCGGCGCTGCCTGAGTAGTCGTACGCTTCGCGCAACCACTCGGTGATCGGCGCCTCGACCTCGTCGCGGTGCTTGATCTGAATGACGTGGGCGGCCTTGGACTTCGACGCGTGATGGACACGCCGGACCTGCGGCGCCTTCACCGTGCGACCGAGGAACACGACGACCTCGAGGAAGCTGCGCTTCGGCCTGACAAAGAAATAGCAGGCTTTGCGCGCGAACATGATCGAGTTGTGCGACGCGTAGATGCGCTGCTCGCCGAAGTCGGCGGCGGTCTCGCGGAGCCGCGCCCAGGCCTCCCGGAGATCATCGGAGAGATCGCGCGTCAGCGCGCCTTCCGTGGTCGTCCAGCAGTCGTGAGGCTCGCCTTCCTCGACCCACTGCTTGCAGTGATAACACTCGCGTCCGGGCATGGGCCCATTGTACGAACGCCCACTCACCGGCGCGACCGCGCTACCGTCGCTGCGTGCCGAGGTAACCGAGATCCATGCCCTTCAACACGGCTTGCGTTCTCGACTTGACGCCGAGCTTGAGCAGGATATTGGACACGTGATTCTTGACCGTGCCTTCGGTGGTGCCGAACGCGTCGGCAATCTCGCGGTTGCTGTGGCCGCCCGCCATGAGACGAAGCGTTTCGATCTCCCGCTTGCTGAGACGCTCCGGCGTGTCGATCGCCTCGAAATCCTGCGCGACCTGTCCGGCAGTGCGAAGGATGCGTTCGGTGATCGCCGGGCGCATCAGGGTAGCGCCGGCGGCGACGTCGCGAATGGCGCGAGTCAGGTCGTCGAGCGAAACGTCCTTCAACAAGAACCCGCGAGCGCCGGACCGAATCCCTTCGAGCAGCGCTCCGTCATCGTCGAACGTCGTCAGCAGAATGGTCGGCGGGAGGCGATCGCTCTGCCGGAGCGCTTTCAGCACGTCGAGCCCGGAGAGGCGCGGCATGCGCACGTCGAGCAGCACGACGTCAGGCTTGATCTTCGGAATCATCTCGACGGCCTCGACGCCATCGGCGGCTTCGGCCACGACCGTGATGTCGTCCGTCAGCTCGAGCAACCGGCGCAGACCTTCGCGCATCAGCGTCTGGTCGTCGACGAGCGCGACGCGAATCACGGCTGCTCCCTCGGGATGGGCACCCAGGCCTCGATCGTGAAGCCGCGTCCCGGCGCGGCGTGAACGTTCAACCGCCCCCCCACATCTTCGACGCGTTGACGCATCCCGCGCAGTCCATGTCCGGGCCGGACCTCGCTGCGGCCGTTGCCATCGTCTGCGATTCGAATATCGAGACCGTTGCCCGACGAGGTCAGCCCGATCCACAGGTTCTGTGCGTGCGCGTGCCTGACTGCGTTCGTCATCGCCTCCTGCACGCAACGGAAGATGACGTGCGCTCGCGACGGTTCGTCGATCTGTAAGTCTTCGGGCATCGACAGGTGAACGACCGGTGAGTGCGCTCCGGCGACCAGGGTCGTCAACGCCCCTTTCAAGTCGATGTCGCGCTCGTTGCCCAGCGCGTGAACGACCTCGCGCACGTCTGCCAGCAGCATCCGGGCGATCGTATGCGCCTTCGTGACCGCGTCGGCCGCGCGCCCGTCGGTCAGGTGGCCGGCCAGCTCGAGATTCACGTTCATCACCGTCAGGCTGTGACCGAGCGTATCGTGAAGCTCCCGGGAAATCTTCGTGCGCTCGGCGATCCGGCTGCTGTCGGCGAGCATCTGCTGCGTCGCGAGCAGCTCGCGACTCCGCTGCTCCAGGTCCAGTCGGGCGCGGCGCTCGGTCGATGCCAGATACCCGATCGCAAACGCGAAGATCTGCCACCCCGAGACATACACGAGCGACACGACAAACGCGACGGGCCCGGGCGCTCCGGCCATCTCGGGGATGCTGACATCGGCTCCTGACCATGCGGCGCCCGTGACCAGCGCTGCGACGACGACGAGCTGACCGCCAAGCCAGGTCAACGCCGCCCGTGGAGCGAACACCAGTGGTGCCTGTGCAGCAACGATGAAGAAATAGTCCGTCGTTGCGGCCGCGGCAATAACCGCCTGCAGGACCAGCAGAGTGACCGCACGACGACGCGGCCGATCGATGGCCTCCGCGCGCGTGTTCAGCCACCACAAGACACCGAACAGCGCGGCCGTCAACGCCGGAATCGCCGCCAATATCCAGCGGACCGCGGTCAGCCGGATACGAGAGAGGTCTTCGATCCCGGCGTCGCGGAGCATGCCCACCACGTCGCCGGTCAGCGGCCGCGTAATTATCGGCAGCGCGACGATCACGCACGCCATCAGGCCGCCGATGCGAAATAGCGTTTCCGAGCGCGGCGCCGTCATGACCTGGATTGTATCGACCCGCTCGGCGATCCCGGCTCTATCGAAAGTCATGGTGTCGTGCGCTCCGTCGAAAGTCATGGTTCGGCACCGTGTCCTTCGGGTGATGGCCGGTCGCGTCGCCAATCCTACGATGCCGAACATGATGCAAGAGATCGGCGGCTATCGACTCATTGACCGGCTCGGTCGCGGAGGTATGGCGGACATCTGGGGCGCGCGTCACCTGACGCTGGATCGCGACGCCGCGATCAAGGTCGCACGCGCCGACCGGCTGCCGCCTGGCTGCGCCGACCTCGTGCGAACGCAATTCGAGACCGAAGCGCGTATCACCGCGTCGCTGTGCTCGCCGCACACCGTTCGCGTCTTCGATTCCGGAATCACACGAGCCGGAGTGCCGTTCTACGCGATGGAGCTGCTGCGCGGGTGTGACCTGCAAGCGGTGGTACGTCGTTTCGGCCCGCTTCCGGCCGAACGGGCGCTGCATCTCCTCACGCAGGTCTGCCACTCGATTGCCGAAGCACACGCCTGTGGCGTCCTGCATCGCGACCTCAAGCCGGCCAACCTCTTCGTGTGTCGGGTTGGTCTCGACTA
>DASRJR010000171.1:0-33027 GCA_035649395.1 Vicinamibacterales bacterium | reverse complement strand
GGGATTTATCGATGATTGCGGGATTGGTGATTGGACCTTGCTGTTTCGCGAGATCGGACGAGGATTCGCGTCAACTCATCCGCCTCCGTCCACATCGGTTTCGTCGTCGAGTCAGGTAAGATGCCGGATTCGCACAGCACCTCGAGCCAGAAGGCCGCCTCGTCGATCTCCTCGATTGAGTTCCCAAGCTTGTAGATGAAATCCGCGCGCGAACGCGCGCGGCAGGCGCTCCGGTAAGCGGCTGCGCCTGAAGACGCCGCGTCGGTCAGCTGAGTCGCAATCCGGTCGCTGACGGGCCCTCTCGGAACAAGAGCGCCTAAGCGAACTGAGTCGACGGCGAATTTCTTCGTTCGAGCCCGGAGTTGCTCTGGCGTCATGGGGCGCGGGTAAGCACGGTACGCGCCAATCACCAAATCGACGCGTTTCCCTTGATTCGCCCGATAGATCACTCAATCAGTACTCAAAAATCAACAACGAATCACCACTCAAAGATCGCAAATCCTTCAATCTTCAGAGATCCAGCTCCTGCGCCTCCTCGGCGCGTTCCATGATGAAGCGGAACCTCGCCGAAGCGTCCTTCCCCATCAGCTCGTTGATCACGCGATCGGTCACGAGCTGATCGGCGATCTCGACGCGCAGCAGGCGGCGTGTCTTCGGGTTGAGCGTCGTCTCCCACAGCACCTTCGGCATCATCTCGCCGAGGCCCTTGAAGCGCGTGATCTCCGGGTTGCCGCGGCCGTTGGTGTGCTGCTTCAACAGCCGGTCGCGGTGCGCATCGTCCAGCGCCCAGAACGTCTCTTTGCCGATGTCGATGCGATAGAGCGGTGGTTGGGCCAGGAAGACTTTGCCGTTGGCAATGAGCTGCGGCAGATGGCGGTAGATGAACGTGAGCAGCAGCGTCGCGATGTGGTGACCATCCGAGTCGGCGTCGGCGAGGATGATGATCCGGCCGTAGCGCAGACGCGACAGCTCGAAGTTCTTGCCCATGCCACAGCCGAGCGCGGTGATCAGATCGGCCAGCTCCTTGTTCTCCAGGACCTTGCCGAGCGCCATGCCCTCGGTGTTCATGACCTTGCCGCGCAGCGGCAGAATCGCCTGCTTCGCCCGGTCGCGACCCTGCTTGGCCGAGCCGCCGGCGGAATCGCCTTCGACGATGAACAGCTCGCTGTCGTCGCGATCCGCGCTGGTGCAGTCGCTCAGTTTGCCGGGAAGGTTGAGGCGGCCGGTCGTCGCCGTCTTTCGCGCGACCTCCGCCTGTGCCGCTCGGCTCGCCTCGCGCGCGCGCGCCGCGAGGATGATCCGCGCGACGATCGCCTCGGCGATCGTCCGGTTGTGATTGAGCCAGTGCTCCAACGCGGGGCGGACCGCGGAATCGACGGCGGACAGCACCTCCGGATTGTTCAGCCGATCCTTCGTCTGCCCCTGAAACTGGGGCTCTTCGATGAACAGGCTGAGCACACCGGTGAGACCCTCGCGAATGTCTTCCGCTGTGAGCGTCACTCCCTTCGGTGAGAGGTTGTGCGTGTCGATGTAGTTGCGAACCGCTTTGCCGAGGCCCGACCGAAGACCGTTATCGTGCGTGCCACCGGAGCCGGTCGGGATGCCGTTGACGTAGCTGCGAACGTGCTCGTCAGTCGCCTCGGTCCACTGCAGCACGAGGTCGAGCCGAGGCCCGCTCTCCCGCTCGAGCACGAAGGCCGTCTCGTGCACGGCTTTGGCGCCGCGCGTCTCGACGATCTGCTTGAGGAAGTCCGACAGCCCTTCGTTGTGCTGAAAGACTTCCTTCGCGCCGTCGGCCTCGTTCTCGAACGTGACGCGAACGCCCTTGTGGATGTAGCTGACGACCTCGAGACGCTCGCGAATAATCGGCGCCTCGAATTCGACTTTTGGAAAGATCGTCGGGTCGGGATGGAAATAGACGGTCGTTCCCGAGCCGCGTGCCGCGCCGAGCTTCTTCAACGGGCCGGTCGGCTTGCCGCGCTTGAACACCATCTCCCAGCTCGCGCCGTCCCGCTTCACGGTGGCGCGGAGCTCGGTCGACAGCGCGTTGACGACGCTTGCGCCGACGCCGTGGAGACCGCCGGCCGTCTTGTAGTTGCCCTGCTCGAACTTCCCGCCCGCATGCAGCATCGTGAAGATGACTTCGATCGCACTCTTCTTCGTCGTCGGATGCTTGTCGACCGGAATGCCACGGCCGTCGTCGACGACGGTGATCGCACTGCCGTCCTTGTGCAGCGTGAGCGTGATGTTCGAGGCGAAGCCGTTCATGGCTTCGTCGACGGCGTTGTCGAGGATCTCCCAGACGAGATGGTGCAGGCCGGCCATGCCGACGCCGCCGATGTACATACCGGGGCGCTTGCGGACCGGCTCGAGCCCCTCGAGAACGGTGATGTCTTTCGCGGTGTAGTTCGCCACTCAGAGCGCTCCTCAGACCTATTACTCGCCCGGCGACTCTGGTGGCGGGGTGCGCCGTTTGCGTGTCTTCGGCACGCGCGTGGCTGCGGCGGCGCGGGGCGCCGGTTTCGTCTTTCGCGCGCCGGTGCTTCGCCGTGGTCGTCGTCCTGACGCAGCAGCACGCAGTTGCTCCTCGGGCTCGGGGAGATCGGGCGGCTGCCGCTCGATATCATCCTCGACGTCCGCCTCGGCTTGCACCGACATCGCCGATTCCATCCGCGGCTCGTCCATGACGATCCCATCCTCGATCGGAATCTCGTCGACGGCGCTCACGGCGTCGGCTGGGACGACGATCGACTCGGCAGGCACTCCGACGTCCACGGTCTCGTCGAGATTGATCGGCGGCGTCGCCGCAGTCGACGGCTTCATTGCGAGGTTCGGTCCCGGGAACACCCGGACCGCGCCTTGACGATCGCGCTCGACCCGGAGCACACCGTCCTTCCCCGCGGCACGGAGCAAATCGACCACTGACGCGAAGCCATATTTGCGCTCGTCGAAACCGTCGATGGCATTCCGCAGGAACTGCTTCGCCTGTCGGACGTACATCGGCCAGCGCGGTTGCGCCGGTGCGTTGACGATCGCCTGCTGGATCGCCCGAATGCCGTCCTGCATGCTCATCGACGCCGGTGGTGGCATCGATTCCTCTTCTTCGCCATCCTGCGGCCCTGCGCTGGAGGGTCGCTGATCGGTCTGCGGCGGGCGCTCGGTCGGCGAAGCCACGACCTCGATGTCGGCGGCACCGTCCTCGCGCGACTCGACCAGCATGCTGCGGCCGGCGTGCTTCAACGTGACCGCACCGCTCTGCGCGATCTTCTCCATGAAATCGCGGAAGCTGCCGGCGCCGTACTCGCGCTCGGAGAACGTGGAGTCGAGCTGCAACAGCGTGCTCTTCAGCAGACCCAGCTGGGGCGTGACTTCGCGTTCGGAGAGCACCTTGAGCGCTCGTTTGACGATCGGCAACGCCTTCGAGATGTCGCTCGTGCCGGCTGGCCGGCCACCGCGTTCCGCCGGGCGTCCGCGGCTGCCCACCAGGTTCTCGTAGGCGATGAACTCGTGACAGTTCCGCTGCATGGTCACGCTGGTGAACTGGCGGCCGCCGACGACGATCACCTTGCGGCCGTATTGTTTGAGCTTCTCGACGAGCGAGATGAAATCGCTGTCGCCGCCGACGATCACGAACGCGTTGATGTGATCGTGGGTAAACGCCATTTCCAGCGCGTCGAGCGCCATGGTGATGTCGGCGCCGTTCTTGTCGCCGCCGGGTGTGAGATTGCGCTGAACCATGCGGATGGCATGCTGCGTGAGCAGGCGGCTGTAGTCGCCGGCACGCTTCCAGTCGCTGTAGGCAATCTTGGTGACGATCTCGCCGCGTTCCTTGATCGCTTCGAGAACGAGGCCGATGTCGAATTGCTGTCCAATCGTCGACTTGACGCCGATCTCGACGTTGTCGAAATCGATGAACACGGCGATGCGTGTGGTACGGGGATCGGTTTGGGTCATGTACTTTCCGCCGGTGCGGAGCTCCGGTCTACGTTGAGGGCGGGCGTTCGAGGCTGGTCGGACACCGACTCAGGTGGATAGCAAGAATGGACTCGAGGCGTCCCTCGTCTGCTCAAGCAAGAAATCGATTCGATTTCCGCAGCACTTCCATGAGCGGTGCTGGACGCCGACCGGCCAATTATACGGGATTTCTCACCATAGTGTCCGGCTTTAGCCGGACCTCGGCACGTAGTTGTTCGCTTTTTGGCGATCCCCTGAGCCTCAGGCCGACCGGGACATCATCGGGCGCTTGCCGTTCCCGAACAGCCGATCGAGCGAGAAGGCCGCCCGCCTCATGATCTCCACGCGGTCGACGTGGGTGAGCGACGGGAGCGATTTCTGCAGATGGTCGATCGCCTCAGCAGCCGCCTTGTTCACCGCTCGCGTCAAGGGCCGGCGCGTGAGCTCGAGCACGAAGTAGTGGCCCGGCCAGGCCGGTCCGTCGAACGGCACTTGCCACTGAAACTCTTCGTCCACGCCGATGACGACCCAGCCGTCGCCCGCCGAAAGGGGCTTTCGGACCGACGGCCGCGCATCGGCCACCGCGCTCGCCAGGCTGTCGACCAGCCCGAGCGTGAACCAGCGGCGCAACGAATCGCCCCCGCTGAAACCGGTGAACAATGGCTGCGCCTTCAGCGCGTGCTGAATGCGGCGATGCGCCTCGCCGTTGACGAACACGCGCGGCACCACGATGAGGCGACGCAGATCGACCATCACGAACGGCAGCGCCTCGGCAAACACGAACGTGTCGAGGCGCGAGAGATAGGCGTCACTTTCGTGTTGCAGGGCGAGTCCAACGGTGTTCGCGCGGGCGGCGTCGGTCAGGTCGCGCCAGGCCTTCTTGCGGGCGGCACGCATCCGGCCGAACAGGGCAAAGCGGATCCGCGCCGCGACGTCGTCGAGCGCCTTGCGGCCGCCTGGCGAGTCGGCCCACAACGAGAACGATTCGCGGGTAATCTTCCCCGTGTATTTCAGGTGCCCGCGCGAAGAACGTACGAGCGTTTTCATTTCTGTAACGATGTCACGTCGCGAATCACCGCCCCGGCGGGGAGAATGGGGGCTGGCGGTCCCGGTATAGCGAACACCATGCCGGACCCACCTCGTGTGGAACGTAGTGTCCGGCTTTAGCCGGACCCGTCCTGTAATATCGACCTCCTCATGAGCACACCTCTGTCGGGCAAGAAGGCGATTGTGACCGGCAGCAGCCGCGGCATCGGCAAGGCGATTGCGCTCGCCCTGGCGGAAGCCGGATGCGATGTGGCGGTGACCTACCTGACCAGAGACACCGAGGCGAATGCGGTCGTCGCGGCGATACACGGGATGGGCCGTCGCTCGGTGGCACTGCGTGCCGACGTGTCCCACGGCCTGGAGACCCTCGATCTGGTGCGCCATGCCGAAGCCGCGATCGGCCCGACCGACATCCTGGTGAACAACGCCGGCCGCATGATGATCGAAGGGCTCGACCAGATCTCGGAGGCGAGCTGGAACGACATCCTCCGCGTGAACTTGACGTCGGTATTCCTGATGACGCAAGCCGTCCTGCCCGGCATGCGCGAACGCAAGTGGGGACGCATCATCAACCTGACCTCGGTCGCCGCACAGGCCGGAAGCGTGATGGCCGTGCACTACTCGGCGGCGAAAGCGGGCGTCATCGCCGCCACCAAGAGCTACGCGCGGCTGCTGGCGAAGGAGGGCATCACCGTGAACGCGATCTCGCCGGCACTGGTCGTGACCGAGATGCTCGCAAACAACCCGCGGATGACGCCCGACCTGATTCCGATCGGACGGTTCGGGGCGGTCGGCGAATGCGCGGACGTGGCGGTGATGCTCGCCGGCAACGCCTACATCACCGGACAGACGATCGGCGTCAACGGGGGGATGTACATGTAGGGGCCGCCTTCAGGCGGCCCATCGCCGGGCCGGCTGAAGCCGGCCCCTACGTACTCAGCGGCTGCGGGTTCTCGACGTCTGGCGGGACGACGCGCGTGAACTGGCCGCGCTGCAGCAGCTCGCGACCTTTGCCGCCACGGCCGGTCACCTCGTACTTCACCGTGCTGATCGTCTGCTCGGCGCCGCGAGTCGTTTCCACTCGCATGATGTCCCGATCGCCGGACGAGGCGATGAACCCGAGCACGCGGTCGTCATCGGACAGCTTGATCAGAATCACGCCTTTGCCGGGCCCCGACAGGAAATTGACTTCGTCGGCACGGCACAGCATCGCGCGCGCCTGCTCGGTGGCCGCAATGATGACCTCGCCGCCCGTGAGCCGGGCAACGCCGACGACCTCGACGCTGTCTGAAGGCCGCGCATAGCGCCGGCCCGATCGCGTGCTCGGCTCGACGAACGGATCGAGCGCAAACCGCAGGCTGTAGCCGTCGCTGGTGACCGCGATGGCGTGCACCGGCGGCACGTCGCCTTCCTTCTTCGCCGTGATCGCGCCGGCCACGCGCGGGTCGAGACTCAACGCGGCGATCACGCGCTCGCCGTCGCGCAGCTTGAACAGCTTCTGCACGGGCTCCCCGTAGCCGGTGGACGCGGGCACGTCGACGATCCTCGAGCTGTAGGCCGCGCCGAAATTGCTGAAGAACACGACTGACGCCCGCGTGCTGCCCTGCAGCACGGCCAGGACGGAGTCGCCCTCGCGCAGTCGCGTGCTGGACAGATCGCGGACCTCTTTCTGCCGCTTCACCCACCCGTCGCGCGACACGATCACGACGTTGTCCTCTTCGACGATGAAGTCGTCGGCGGTGAAGGCGACCTCCTCGACCGCTTCGATGATGGTGCGCCGCTTGTCGCCCTTGCCGTACTGCGCCTCAACCGACTCGATCTCGTCGCGCACGACCTTCCACCGGCCGTCCTCATCCTTGAGCAGGCCGGAGATCTGACGCGCGCGCTTGCGTTTGTCCGCCAGCTCCTGCTGGATGACGAGGATCTCGAGGCGCGCGAGCCGATAGAGCTTGAGCTCGAGAATGGCGTCCGTCTGCTCGGCGTCGAGATCGAACCGCTTCATGATCTTCGCCGCCGCGTCGGCCTTGCCGTCCGACTTGCGGATCATCTTGATGATCTCGTCGAGGGCATCGAAGACCTTCTCGAACCCTTCGAGCACGTGCATGCGCTTCTTCAGCGACTCCAGCTCGTGCTCGAGCCGGTTGGTGACGACTTCCAGCCGGAAGTGCAGGAAGTGCCAGAGGATCGCCTTCAGATCCAGACGCTCGGGGCGCCCGACCTCCGGATTTTCCGTCGGGATCAGACACGTCAGGTTGACGATGACGTTGGTCTGGAGCGGCGTGTTCTTGAAAAGATACGCCATCACCATCTTCGGGTCGGCGTCGCGTTTCAGCTCCAGCGCGATCCGCACATCGTCAGTCGACACGTCCTTCACGTCGAGCAGCTGCGGCAGCTTGCGCGACAACACGACTTCGGCGATCCGCTCGACGAGTGCGCTTTTGTTCACCGCGTACGGAATGCTGGTGATGTGGACCGTCTGGCTGCCGCGGGTGGCCGGCCCCTCTTCCCATGTGGAGCGCAGACGAATAGTGCCCGAGCCGCTCTTGTAGATCTCCTTCAACTCCTCCGCGGAGTTGAGAATCTGACCGCCGGTCGGGAAATCAGGTCCCTTGACGTAGCGGCACAGCTGCACGCTGCTCAGATCCGGGTTGTCGAGCAGCTTCACCAGCGCCGTGCAGACCTCGCCGAGGTTGTGCGGCGGCACGTTGGTCGCCATGCCGACCGCGATGCCCGTCGTTCCGTTGATCAGCAGATTCGGGATCCGCGCGGGCAAGACGACGGGCTCGGTCTTCGTACCGTCGTAATTCGGGCGGAAGTGCACCGTCTTCTGCTCGATCTCGGTCAGCATCTCGTCGGAGATGCGGGCGAGGCGGCATTCGGTGTATCGCATCGCCGCGGCGCTGTCGCCATCGAGCGAGCCGAAATTGCCCGAGCCATCGACGAGCGGGTAGCGCAGCGAGAACGACTGCGCCATGCGCACGAGCGTTTCGTAGAGCGCAGCGTCGCCGTGCGGATGGTAGCTGCCCATCACGTCGCCGACGACCTTCGCGCACTTGCGGTGCTTGGCGTCGGCGGTGAGGTTCTGCTGCCACATCGTGTAGAGGATGCGGCGCTGCACCGGTTTGAGCCCGTCGCGAACATCGGGCAGCGCACGCGCGGTGATCACCGAGAGCGCGTAATTGAGATAGCGGCTCTGGGCGGCTTCGTGCAGCGCGACGCCGTCGGTGCCGCCGGTCGGCGGCGGTGGGGCCGAATCTTCGAGATCAAACAGTGAAGGAGTGGATTTGCGCGATTTCTTGGAGGCCACGTCGGATCAGCATGCTACCAAAGATGGTTTGACATGTCGTTCGTCGATGTGTTTTCCTAATCGCATGCGGCTCACCTACGTTTCGATTCATCGCGCCGAGGAAGCCCTTGGCGAGCGAGGAGACGTGCACAGGTGATTTGACCGCCCCGGGAAATCCGGCTCGGAAATCGAAAGGGCCATCACCTGTCGTCGCAGGTGGTGGCCCTTTTCATTTGTGCGGCTGATCTTCGGCCTCGATTCACATGACGACCTTCTCTGACGACGACCGCGATCCCGAGCGCCTGAGCAACGCGCTGCGACTCGTCCTCCGTCGCTACGGCGCGCAGATCCGCGCCCGAGCCCATATTGCCGTGCCAGCGTTGCTGCTGCCCGCGGTGGGCGACGTGCTGACGTACTACGCACCTCCGCTCGTCGTCGCGCGGTTGCTCGGGGCGTTCGCGCGCAACGAGCCGATGTCGGCGGCGTCCCTGGTGCCCTACGTGTTGACGTTCGCGGGATTGTGGTGCGCGGGGCAGATCGCGTGGCGCCTGGCGATTGCGCTCATGATCCGCGCCGAGGTCCGCGGCATGGAGTCGCTTTACATCGAGGCGCTGGACGAGCTCCTGGCCAAAGATCTCGCCTTCTTCCACAACAATTACGCCGGGTCGCTCACCAAGCGGGCGCTCGGCTACGCACGTCGCTACGAGGATGTGTTCGACGTGCTGTGCTTCCAGGTATCGGGCACGGTCTTGCCACTCGCGTTCGTCAGCGTCGTCCTCTGGTCGTACTCACCGTGGTTGATCGTCGTGCTGATCGGGATGTTGAGTGCGACGCTGGCGATGGTGCTGCCGTTGATCCGGCGGCGCCGGCGGCTCGTGGACGTCCGTGAGGCGGCGTCGAACACGCTGTCGGGCCACGTGGCCGATTCCATCCTCAATGCGGAGACGGTCCGCGCATTCGCCCGCGAACCGGACGAGGCGCGCATCCACGCGCGGAACGTGTTCGACTACGGGTTCAAGGCCCAGCGTTCGTGGGATTACCACAACATGCGCGTGGACATGGTGACGGCGCCGATGTTCGTCGCCACCAACACGCTCGGCCTGATCGTCGCGCTGGCGACCAGCCAGGCCAGCGGCGCGAGCCTGGAAGCCGTGTTCATCACGTTCAGCTATTACGCGACCGCGACGGGAGCCGTCTGGGAGTTCAATCGCATCTACCGGAACCTCGAGACCGCGCTGACGGATGCGGCACAGTTCACGGAACTGCTGCTCGAGCCGCCCGCGGTCGTCGACCCGGTGCCGGCCGACACGTTCGCGCCCGACGACTTCAGCGTCGACATGCGGAACGTGATGTTCCGCTACACGCGCGAGCAGCCGCGGCTGTTCGAGAACTTCTCGCTGCGAATCGACTCCGGCACCAAAGTCGGGCTCGTCGGTCGATCTGGTGGCGGAAAGACGACGTTGACACGGCTGTTGCTCCGCTTTTCTGACATCGAGTCCGGCGAGATTCGAATCGGAGGACAGCCGATCGACCGTATCCCACAAGCGGCATTGCGGGATGTCATCGCGTACGTGCCGCAGGATCCGTCGATGTTCCATCGCAGCATCGCCGACAACATCCGCGTCGGCCGGCCGGGTGCGACGGATCTGGAGGTGCGTCAGGCGGCACAGCTGGCGCACGCGGCCGAGTTCATCGAATCGCTGCCGGCCGGGTACGAGACGATGGTCGGGGAGCGTGGCGTGAAGCTCTCGGGCGGCCAGCGGCAGCGCGTCGCGATCGCACGGGCGATTCTGAAGGACGCACCGATTCTCATCCTGGACGAGGCCACCAGCTCACTCGACTCCGAGAGCGAGGCGCTCATTCAGGAGGCGCTCTGGGCGTTGCTGGCCGACCGGACGGCAATCGTCATCGCCCATCGGCTCTCGACGGTTCGACGGATGGATCGACTGGTCGTGCTCGAGCGAGGAGCGATCGTCGAGCACGGCACGCACGACGCACTGGTCGAACGTCAGGGAATTTATGCCGCGCTCTGGGCTCGACAATCAGGAGGCTTTCTGGGTCTGGATGCCGAGCCCGCAGACACTCCCACGAATTACGTGCAGACACCGTGATGTTCACACCAAAGACGCTCGCATTCCTCCGCGCGCTGAAGCGCAACAACCGTCGCGACTGGTTCGTTCCCCGCAAGGAGGATTACGAGCGCCACGTGCGCGCACCACTGATCGCGCTGATCGAACGGCTCGCGGCCGACCTGCCGTCGTTTGCGCCGGAACTGGCCGCGGATCCGAAAGTGTCGATGTTTCGCGTCTATCGAGACACGAGATTCAGCAGCGACAAGACGCCTTACAAGACGCACGTCGCCTCGCGCTTCCCGATGCGGAGCTTCCCGCGGGGCGAAGGCGCCGGACTGTACATGGAGATCGAACCGCGGTGGGTGTGGATCGGGGGCGGCATGTACATGCCGACGACCGCCGACCTGCACGACATTCGCGCGCAGATCGCCGGCTCGTACCCACACTTCCAGCGCCTGGTGACCGCGCCGTCGTTTCGACGCGCGGTAGGCGAGCTCACTGGCGAGCGGCTGACACGCGTGCCGCTGGCCTACCCGAAAGATCACCCGGCGGCGCACTACCTGCAGTTCAAGCAGTTCCTCGGATCGTGCGAATACGAGCCGTCGCTGGCCACCAGTCCGCGGTTTTATCGAGAGTTGCTGACGGTCTTCAAGGGCGTGGCTCCGCTGGTGCAGTTCCTGAACCGCGCGATCGAGCCGCGCCTCACGCAGACGTCGCCGCCACCGGACGAATCACCGCGGCGAGATCCGCGGCAAAGCGCTGCGCTTCGTGAGATGCCAGAGCCGATGTGGTGACCCGGATGGCAGGCGCGCTGCGAAGCCGGAATCGCTCGCCCGCCGCCACCGCCCAGCCGCGGGCCGCGAGCGCGCTCACGGCACCCGCCTCCTCACGAATCGGCACCCACACGTTGAATCCGGAGCGCGCGTGTGAGTCGATGCCGAACGCTGCGAGCGCATCGATGAGCGTCGTGCGTCGCTGGCGGTAGACGTCAGCCGCCCGCGCGAGCCGACGCCCGCTCGACGGATCGGACCACAGCGCGAGCGTCAGTGCCTGGAGCAGATGACTCACCCAGCGGATCCCGAGTGCCTGACGACGCTGCACCCGGCCGGCGGTGGTGGCGTCGGATGCCATGACCGCCACGCGAAGATCGGGACCAAGGAATTTCGACGTCGAGCGCACGACGGCCCAGTGTGGTCGCGACGGCTCGACGAACGTGACTGCCGGGACGCCAGACACCGGGCCGGCAGGATCGATCTCGATGAGCAGCGCGCCCGCCTGCCGGCGAAGCATCTTTCGAAGCTCGCTCGCCCGAGCCGCGCCCACCGCAGCGCCGGTCGGATTCTGCGCCCGCGGCGTCAGGATCACCGCCCGCACCGGCGATCCCAGTGCTCGCTGGAACCCGTCCGGCTCCGGACCCTCGTCATCGATGCGGCAACCCTGTGCCACGAGTCCCCGCGCGTGCAGCAGGTCGAGCAGCGCCGGGAGCGTTGGATCCTCGATCACAACGCGATCGCCGGCGCGGACATGTTCGCGAAGAACACGATCGATCGCATCGAGTGCGCCGCTGGTGATCGTGATCGAGTGGCCCGGGATGCCGTCGTCCTCGAACTCGGCGGCAGCGAAGGCGACGAGCGGCCGGAATTCGAGCGGCTGTCCGTACGGATGATGAATGTGGGCGAGGCTCTGAAGATGAGGTCCGAGCTGCGGCAGCAACTCGGGATCGGGGTTACCCGTCGCGAGATCAACCGTGCCCGCGAGCGGCTCGCTCATCGTCGCAGCCGATTGATGCGCCTGCGCAGCCCTTCGCACATGCGTGCCGCGACGGCCGCCACCGGTGACGAGACCGCGCGCATGCAGGAGGCGATACGCCGCTGCAACCGTGACTGGACTGACGCGCAGCGTCGAGGCCAGCTCTCGGATCGTCGGGAGCCGTCCACCCGGCCCGAGGGTGCCGGCGTCGATGGCCTGCTCCACCGACGACGCGATTTCGGCCGCCGTAGAACCTCGAATTCGACTATGAGCCAATACTAATTTCAGTTTGTACTGTAACATAATATCGATGCCAACCGAACCCTGGGCAAGGGCCCGAGCGGGCCTGGCCAAGGCCTGCCCCAGGCCTGGCCTTGGCCTGCCCCACGTCTGCCCTTGGCCAGGCCCGGCTGCTCTCCGCTCGGTCGAGCCCACCCGGGCCACAATCAGGGCGTGTCTTCACCGGCTGACGAATACCGCGCCCGACTCGAGGCGCGGTGGATGACCCACGAGCAACTGTCCCGCCTCGACCGCAACTACAGCTACGCGCGGCTGACGACCTTCGTGGTGTTCGTCGCGCTGCTCGCGCTTGGGTGGGGTGGCCTCGCGTCGTATTGGCTGCTCGTCCTACCGGCGGTCGTCTTCGGCGTGCTGGTCCAGCGGCACGACCGCGTGCTCCGCGACCGCGACGCCGCCGCGCGCGCGATGGCGTTCTACGAACGGGGCCTCGCGCGTATCGAAGATCGATGGGTCGGCAAGGGCGAACCAGGTGAGCGCTTCTCCGACGATCGACACCCGTATGCGAACGACCTCGACCTGTTCGGGCGCGGGTCTCTCTTCGAGCTGCTCTCGATCGCCCGCACCAGGACGGGGGAAGACACACTCGCCAGGTGGCTGACGGCTCCGGCGACGCCAGCGCAGCTCGCGGATCGCCAACAAGGTGTCTCCGAGCTCGCGTCCGCGCTCGACCTGCGCGAGGCGCTCTCGCTCGCCGGCACCGACGTCCGGGCAGGCGTGAACCGGGAAGCCGTGCTGGCGTGGGCGGAAGCGCCCCCAATCCTGTCGCCGCCGTGGCTCCGGTGGATCGCCGCCGCGTTCACGGTCGTCACCACGTCATGCATCGTGGTGTGGCTGATCACCGATTTCGAGCCGCCGCTGCTGCTTGCGCTCGCGTTCCAGTCGGCGTTCGCCTGGCCCCAGATGAAGCGGATCGAGCGGGCGTTGAATCGCGCCGACGCGGCCGCCCACGATCTCGACATCCTCGGACATCTCCTGGAACAGCTGGAGCCGGAGCGGTTCTCGTCGCCGCGTCTTGTGGCGCTGCACGCGATGGTGAGGGGGCGCGGAGTCGTCGCGTCGCGCGCGATTCGATCGCTGCATCGGCTCGTCGAGCTGCACGATTGGCAGGAGAACCTGTACTTCCTCGTCCTGTCGCTGCCGCTCCTGTGGGGCACGCACGTCGCGTGGGCGATCGAGGCCTGGCGCCGCGAGCACGGCCGTCATATCCGTCCATGGCTCGACGCCGCCGGCGAGTTCGAGGCGTTCTCGTCGCTCTCGGCCTATCGCTACGAGCATCCGAGCGATCCGTTTCCGGTGATCGTGTCACGCTCCGATGGCGCGCGGCCTGACGCGCTGTTCGATGGCGTCGAGCTGGGGCACCCGCTCGTGCCCGCAGCACGCACCGTGCGCAACGACGTCAGGCTCGGTGGCGAGCCGGCGCTCCTGATCGTGAGCGGCTCGAACATGTCGGGCAAGAGCACGCTGCTGCGGACAGTCGGCGTCAATGCGGTCCTCGCGCTCGCCGGTGCGCCCGTGCGTGCCGCGTCGCTAAGACTGTCGCCGCTCGCGATCGGCGCCACGCTCCGCATTCAGGATTCGCTGCTCGAGGGCCGATCGCGGTTCTATGCCGAGATCACCCGGATTCGTGAGCTGGCCGACGTCGCCGCCGGATCGTTGCCGCTGCTGTTTCTGCTCGACGAGCTGTTTCACGGCACGAATTCGCACGACCGGCTCGTCGGTTCATCCGGCGTGCTGCGCGGTCTGCTCGACCGCGGCGCCATCGGCCTGATCACCACGCACGATCTGGCGCTGACCGCCATCGCCGACAGGCTCGGCGCGCGCGCCGCCAACGTGCATTTCGAGGACTGGTTCGACGGCAGCGAGATCAAGTTCGACTATCGTCTCAAGCCGGGGCCCGTGACCCGAAGCAATGCCATCGCGCTGATGCGGGCGGTCGGCCTCGACGTGCCGGAGTCGTGAAGGATCGTTTGTCGTCAGAGGAGCGGGCCTCTAGAATCAGTGGCGCTCCCCATGCCCCTAGCCGCCGGCAACCGCCTCGGCCCGTACGAAATCCTGTCGGCGCTCGGCGCCGGCGGTATGGGTGAAGTCTACCGCGCGCGCGACACGAAGCTGGATCGCGACGTCGCGATCAAGATCCTGCCCGAGGCGTTCGCCGCCGACTCGGAACGAATCGCGCGGTTTGAGCGCGAGGCCAAGACCCTGGCCTCGTTGAATCACCTGAACATCGCCCACATCCACGGTCTCGAAGAATCCAACCCTTCGGCAGGCTCAGGGCAGGCGGCCGTGCGCGCGCTGGTGATGGAGCTCGTAGAGGGCGAGGACCTCGCGCAGCGCATCGCGGGCGGAGCGATTCCGGTCGCCGAGGCGCTACCGATCGCGAAGCAAATGGCTGACGCGCTGGAAGCGGCGCACGAGCAGGGCATCATCCATCGCGACTTGAAGCCGGCGAACATCAAGGTACGACCGGACGGTACGGTGAAGGTGCTGGACTTCGGCCTGGCGAAGGCGATGGAGCCGACAGGCGCGGCATCACCGAGCGCCTCGCAGTCCCCAACCATCACCACACCCGCGATGACGCAAGTCGGGATGCTCCTTGGGACCGCCGCCTACATGAGCCCGGAGCAGGCGCGCGGGAAACCGGCGGACAAGCGTGCCGACATCTGGGCGTTCGGCTGCGTGCTCTACGAGATGCTCACGGGGCAGCGCGCGTTCGATGGGCCGGGTGTCACCGAAACGCTGGCGCGCGTCATCGAGCGTGAGCCGGACTGGGCCAAGCTGCCGGCGACGCTGTCGCCCGCGCTGCGCACATACATCAGACAGTGCTTGCAGAAAGATCCCAGACAGCGGGTGCAAGCGATAGGCGACGTCCGGCTGGCGCTGGAGGGCGCGTTCGAGACGGATGTTTCGCAGACGGCCGCGCCAGCCGCCGTGTCGCAGTGGCGGCGCGCCGTTGTCGCGGTTGTGGCCCTCATCGCGACCAGCGCGATCGTCGGCACGCTGGTGTGGGTCGCGATGCGCCAGGCTGAGCCGACGCCGCCTCGTGTCTCGCGCCTGCAGCTCACGCCCACGGGTCCCGCGGCGCTGTCCATCGGCTGGAACGACCGCGACCTGACAATCACGCCCGACGGTTCCCGCCTCATTTACGTCGGCAACCAGGGCACGCAGATCTTCGTCCGCGCGCTCGACGCCCTCGCGCCGGTGGCGGTGTTCACAGGAAGAGTAGCCGGGTTATTCGTTTCCCCCGATGGGAAGTGGATCGGATTCCACGACAACGAGTTTGGCACGTTGAAGAAAGTCGCAGTGGCCGGTGGGCCGGCGGTCACCCTGGCGACGATCGATACCGCTGGCTCCAGCGGCGCGACGTGGGCACCGGATGACACGATCATCGTCGCTACTAACAGCGTCGACACCGGTCTGCTGCAGATCTCCGCGGCAGGGGGGCCGGTGACCGTGCTGACGCGGCCCGACGGCACGCAGGGCGAAGCCGATCACTTCTGGCCCGAGATGCTGCCCGGCGGCCGGGCCGTATTGTTCACGATCACGTCGCTGACGGGCGGCCTCGATGCCGCAGACGTGGCCGTCCTGGATCTCCAGACAGGGGCCCGCCGGATTCTCGTGCGCGGCGGCAGTCACGCCCATTACGTGTCGAGCGGCCATCTCGTCTACGCGGCGGCCGGCACGCTGCGTGCGGTGCCGTTCGATCTGGCCCGTCTCGAAACGCGAGGGACGCCGGTGACCGTCGTCCCGGACGTGGTCACGACAATCAAAGGCGGCGTGAACGCCGTCGTGGCGGGCGATGGCACGCTGACCTACGTCTCGGGAACGCTCGAAGGGACGCCACGCGCGCTCGTGTGGGTAGACCGCCAGGGCCGCGAGACGCCGATTCCGGCGCCGCCGCGCCCGTATCTCCTTCCCGCGCTGTCACCCGATGGCACGCGGGTCGCGGTCTTCGCCAACGATCAGCAGCGTGACCTCTGGCTCTGGGATCTTCGCCGCACGACGCTCACTCGCCTCACATCCGCGCCTGGTGTTGATGTTGTTCAAGTGTGGACACCCGACAGCCGCCGGCTGATCTTCACATCGGAACGAGCGGGGGTGCGGAATCTGTTCTGGCAGGCGGCGGACGGCGCGGGCGCGGTCGAGCAACTGACCAAGAGTCCCGACACCCAGTACCCGACGGGGGTGTCCCCCGACGGCCGCCGGCTGATCTTCATTGATGAGTTTCCAACAACGGGCAACGACGTGATGGCGCTCGAATTGGACGCGACCCGTCGCGTGACGCCGCTTGTGCAGTCCCCGTTCAACGAGCGGAACGGAACCGTCTCGCCCGACGGTCGCTGGCTCGCTTACGAGGCCAACGACTCGGGCCAGTTCGAGATCTATGTGCGGCCGTTCCCTGACGTGAACAGCGGTCGCTGGCAGGTGTCGACCACCGGCGGGACCCGGCCAATCTGGACACGGAGCGGGCAGGAGCTGGTCTATGTCTCTCCGACGGGTGCGCTCATGGCGGTAGCAGTGACGCGCGGCTCGTCGTGGGCGGCCACGACGCCGACGCTGCTGGTGAAGGAGGGGTACTTCACGAACTTGAACTGGTGGGGCCGCTCGTACGATGTTTCGCCCGACGGCCAGCGGTTCCTGATGATCAAGGAGGGCGGCCCCGACGGAACTGCTGCGCCCACGAGCATCATCGTCGTCCAACACTGGGTCGAGGAGCTGAAGCGGCTCGTGCCGACGACGTAGCGCCACGCGTGAGTCACTATGAGCGATTCACCATCATCACAGGCAGCCGTCACATACGGCAGCTACCTCAAGCTCGAAGAGCTGCTCTCTCTGCAGCAGCCTCGCTCCGAAGGCCCGGAACACGACGAGATGCTCTTCATCGTGATCCACCAGGTCTACGAACTGTGGTTCAAGGAACTGCTGCACGAGCTCGATCACGTCGCGCGCCTGCTCGAGCGCGACAAGCCCAATCACGCACAGCACACGCTCAAACGGATCCTGACGATCCTCAAGGTGCTCGTCGCACAGCTCGACATCCTCGGGACGATGACGCCGCTGGAGTTCCTCTCGTTTCGAGCGCGGCTCGAGGCCGCCAGTGGATTCCAGTCGGATCAGTTCCGGCAGATCGAGTTCGTGCTCGGCGCCAAGGCTCCGGGAGCGATCGAGCGCTTTCCCCCGGAGAGCCGCGCCCGCGCCGCGCTGACGAGCCGGTTTCAGGAACCCACGCTCTGGGATGCGTTCCTTCGCTACTTGTCGCGCGAGGGCTACCCCATCCCCGCCGCTCATCTCGCGCGCGATCACGCCGCGGCTGTCGAGCCCTCATTGGACATTCAGAACGTCCTGCTGGACATCTACCGCCGCGACGCGAAGAACACCGAGATCTGCGAGCGCCTCGTCGATCTCGACGAAGGCTTCGCCGAGTGGCGATATCGCCATGTCAGGATGGTGGAGCGCACGATCGGCGTGAAAGCGGGAACCGGCGGGTCGAAAGGTGCGGCCTATCTGCGCACGACGATCGGGGACAACCTGTTTCCAGACCTCTGGGAGATTCGGTCGAAGCTGTAATGTTCGTAGGGGCCGGCTTTAGCCGGCTTTAGCCGGCCCAGGGCCGCCTGAAGGCGGCCCCCGCGATTACCGCGGATTAATGTTTGCCAAGGTGCGCGGCCAGATAGTCGGCGAGCACGTCGACCTGCTTCTCGTCGATCGGCGCTCCGTATTCCATCATCGTCACGACGATGTCGCGCCACTGGTTGCGGTTGTAGTAGCCGCGGAACTTCGTCACCTCGGTGAGCTCGTGGCAACTCGTGCACGACGCGAGCAGGATCCTCTTGCCTTCTCCGTCGGGCAGGTCATCGTCGACTCGGCCAGCGCCGGCGTAACTCGGCGTCAGTACGATCGTCGCGATCAACCCGGCGGCACTCAACCCTAATGCCCATCGCCTGTTGCCCCGCACCACTATCCCCTGACCCCTTGCCCCCTGCAACATTCACTTCATCACCATTGTGATGTTGCGCTTCGGCGCCTTTCCAACCTTGACCTTCGCGACTTGCTTTCGCGACGTGACGTCGATCGCGATGACCGAATCGGTGTTCTCGGTGGCGATGTACACCAGCTTGCTGTCGGGCGTGAACGTCACCCAATCCGGTCGTCCACCGAGATCGACCGGTCCCGGCAGCAGTGTGAGATCCGGCAGCGAGTAGACATAGACGCGCGCGTTGGGCCGGCTCGTCACCCACAACGTCTTACCGTCTGGCGCCACGCCAATGCCATGCGACGGCGACCCGTTGAACGGTCCCTTGTCGACTTTCTCCTCTGGAATATCGTTGGGGAGCATCACGCGCGAGACTTCCTTTCGCTGCTGGAAGTCGACCACCGCGAAGCCGTGCACATTCGACAGCTGGACGAAGAGGCGTTTGGACGAGCGGTCCGGATTCGTCTCGATGGCGATCGGGCGCACACCCTCGGTGAACAACGTCCACGCGGTTTCATCCGTTTTCTGATCGATGACCGTCATGAGGCGGCCGGCGATCGATCCCGCGATCACGTATTTGCCATCGGGCGTCACGTAAACGTTGTGAATGCCGCCCTTCGTCGGAATGCTCTTCACCTTCTCCATCGACGCGGTATCGATCACGTCGACAGCGCCAGGCGACGACACGATGCCGACATACACCCGTCGGCCATCGGGCGAGATCGAGATGTTGTTCGGCCGGCCCGACAGCGGAATCGACTTCACCGACTTCAGGGTCTTGCCATCGACGACGTGCAGCGTCTGCTCCCCTTCACTGCTGAAATACAGCCGGCTGCCATCGGGCGCTGCGGCGGCACCGTGATTGATCGGCACGCCCGTGACCTCGCCGACGATCGCATGGGTCGAAGGGTCGATGAGGTGGATGTTGTCGCCGCCAGAGTTTGTCTGGACGATGCGGACCTGCGCCGTCGCGCTCGACGCGCCGCACACGATGATGGCAAGGAGAAGGAAGCACCGAAACTGTCGAATCATGAATGCGCTCCTGAACGCCGGAGGTTAGCATGATTCGGTGCACGAGAACCCCTTGGCGCGACACTACTCGCGCTTTCGCGTCGGCGAGCGCCTGCTGCTGACGGGGCACTCTCATCAGGCCTGGCCCGACGTTGGCTTCGACGCGCAGCAGCGAGCGTGGCTCGACGCGGCAGAACTGGTCGACGACAAGTGGACGCGCGCCGCGGAAGTGGCGGCATCGGTGCGTCGCGGCTTCTCGCGGCTGCTCGGCGACGAAGCCGGCAACATCGCGCTCGGGCAGAACACGCACGAGCTCGTCACCCGCTGGTTGTCGGCGCTGCCGCTGTTCACGCGCCCCAGACTGATCACGACGAACGCTGAATTCCACACGATTCGTCGTCAGGTCTCACGGCTGGCAGAGGCAGGCGTCGATGTCGTGGTGCTCGATGCGAGACCCGTCGACACGCTCGCCGAGCGGATTGCGGCCGCCGTCGACGCGCGTACCGCCAGCGTCATGGTGTCGTCGGTGCTGTTCGACACCGCGGAGATCGTGCCGGGTCTCGACGCTGTTGCGGAAGCGTGCCGGCGCGAGGGCGCGAGCCTGCTGGTCGACGCTTACCATCATCTCAACGTCGTGCCGTTCGACGTGCGCGCACTGCACCTGGAGAGCGCATTCGTCACGGGTGGTGGCTACAAGTATTGTCAGCTCGGTGAAGGCAATTGCTTTCTGCGAGTGCCCGACGGCGCGCGTCTGCGGCCGGTACTCACTGGCTGGTTCGCGGAATTCGAGGCGCTCGAGGAGCGCACCGATGGCCGTGTGGCATACGGACCGGGCGCGGCGGCATTCGCGGGGGCGACCTACGATCCGACGTCACACTACCGCGCCGACGCGGTGTTCGCCTTTCATCGCGAGCAGCACCTGACACCTGATGCCCTGCGCGCGATCAATATGCGTCAGGTACAACTGCTCAAGTCGGCGTTCGAGGCGATCGACGTCGACCCATCTGTCGCCCGGGCTGAAGCGATGCCCGACGCACGGCGCGGCGGCTTTCTCGCCGTTCGCGCCGCCGACGCCCGTGAGCTCGCACATCGACTCCGGGAGCGCGGCGTCTTCGTCGACGCGCGCGGCGACATCCTTCGCTTCGGGCCGGCGCCGTATCTGCGGGATGATCAGCTTCGCGACGCGATGGCCGCCTTCGGTGAGCTCCTCACAACACGGGGGTAACGGGGGTAACGGGGGTAACGGGAATCCAACTAAGAGGGCCGCTCCGGAGACACGGTTTGCACGGAGTAACGGGGCCAACGGAGATCGGACGGAGAGAAACCCTGCGAACCATGTTCGGTGCGGGTGGGCTCGTGGGTGGAAAAAGGTTCCCTCGTCCCCGGTGTGCCGAATCCCGCTCACCCCGTTACCACCGTTACCACCGTTATCCCCGTGTGAATCCCTACTCCGTTACTCGCCGTTCCTCCGTGTGATCCCTACTCCGTTCCCTTCGTCGCCTCCGCTATCACCTTGCCGGGATTCATCAAGTTCTCTGGATCCAGCGCGCGCTTGATCGCGCGCATGACATCGACCGCGTCGGCCCCGTGTTCCTTCGCGAGGTAGTGCATCTTGCCGAGGCCGATGCCGTGCTCGCCGGTGCTCGTGCCGCCCATCGTGAGCGCACGTTCCACGAGCCGCGAGTTGAGCGCCTTGATCTCCTCGAACTGACGCGGGTCCTCTGGATCGAAGACGAAGTTGAGATGGAAGTTGCCATCGCCGGCATGGCCAACCAGCGGACCGAACGCCGAGGAGGCCGCGAGATCGCGTTTGGTCTCGAGGATGCACTCGGCCAGCATCGAGATCGGCACGCATACGTCGGTGACCCACGACTTCCCGCCAGGCCGCATCGCTCGCGACGCATAGAGGGTGTTGTGCCTCGCCTGCCACAACCGCGCCCGATCCTCAGTCGTCGTGGCCCACTGGAAGTCGCCGCCGCCGTGTTCGGCGGCGATCTCGCGCACGTCGCTCGCGTTCTCGGTGACACTGGCTTCGCTGGTGCCGTGAAACTCGAACAGCAGCGTCGGCTTCACCGCGTGCGAGAGGCGCGAAAACCGGTTGACCGCGTCGATCATCACCTCGTCGAGCAACTCGATCCGCGCCACCGGAATCCCGAGCTGCATCGTCGTGATCACGGTTCGAACGGCGCCCTCCATCGAGTCGAACGCACACACCGCCGCGGCCACCGCCTCCGGCAGCCCGTAGAGCCGCACGGTGATCTCGGTAATCACGCCGAGGGTGCCCTCCGACCCGACGAACAGACGCGTCAGGTCGTACCCCGCCGACGACTTGCGCGCGCGACTGCCCGTGCGAATGATGCGGCCGTCCGCCATGACAACCGTGAGTCCGCGCACTGTCTCTCGCATCGTGCCGTAACGGACCGTGGTGGTGCCGGAGGCACCGGTCGCCGTCATTCCCCCGATCGTCGCGTCCGCACCGGGATCGACCCAGAACGCCACGCCCATGTTGGCCAGCGCCTTGTTCAACTGGCGATGCGTGACGCCGGCTTCGACCGTCGCATCGAGATCGTCGACGCTGACGCGAATCACACGATTCATGCGCGAGAAATCGATCGACACCCCGCCTTCGACGGCGTTGACATGACCCTCGAGTGACGTGCCGGCGCCAAACGGCACGATGGGCGCGCCGAAGCGCGCCGCGATGCGAACGATGATGCTGACGTCATCGGTCGAATCGGGGAACACGACGACGTCCGGCGCGCCGGGCGGATGCCATGACTCGCTGTGGCTGTGCTGTTCGATCAGCGCGGGATTGGTCGTGCAGCGTTCGCCGAGCAGCCCCCTGAGCTCCGCTACCATCGCAGCGCGAGCGTCAGGGGACACACGAGAGGAAGGGCTCATAGGTGAGCCTGTTTGTCAGCGCTTGGAGGACACCGCGCCGTCGATGCTCCAGATCCCGGCGCCTCGCGAGCAGATGTAGAGGAAGGCAAAGCAGAACATCGTCGACCGCTCGCCCATGTTGACGAGCGGCGTAGCACCCATGAGCCGCCAGTGAATGTAGAAGTACGCGACCGCCATCTCACCGCAGGCGAGGAACGCCGCGTACCGGGTGAACAGGCCAACCATGATCAGGAATCCGCAAACCGTTTCGATGACGCCGGCGGCGCCCATCAGGCTTGCGAGCGGCGCGACCGGCCCGCCGAACCACCCGAGCAACTTCTGCAGGCCAAACATGAAGAACAGCAGCCCGAACACAATACGGAACGCGCCATAGGTCATTGGCGCAAAGCGTTCTGGAATCATGCGTCTCCTCTCTCTGAGAGCCGGATTCTACCTCGCTGGGGTTGCCGTCTTGCGCTCGGGATTGAAGAACGGGGTTCGCACGACACGTGCGCCGGCGAAATGGCGAGTCCCTTCGATCGTGATCTCGAAATCGAGGGTGGTGTCCACCCTGGCGTACGCGATGTCGACCGTGGCAAGGGCGATCAGCTTCTTCAGCACGGGCGACCACGTGGTGGTCGTGGCACGGCCAATCTGCCGACCCGACTTCCGGACCGGAACGGCCAGCCGCGAAGCCGCCGTCGGCGCGACGGGCGCGAGGCCCGCACGCTCATACAGCGCTTCGACATCGGCCCAATCGACTTCGATGCCGACGATGCAGCGGCGCACGCCACGTTCACGCTCGGCCATGATGGCGCTCCGTCCGACGAACGGCGCCTTCTCGAGGCGCACGAGTCGCTCGAGACTGAGCTCGTAAGGCGTCGATCGCTGATCGGCGGTCACGGCTTTCCGGCTTCCGATGAAGTCGACGTCGATCAGCAGCAGCCCGGCTTCGACGCGCGCGACGTCGAGCGCCAGCATCCCCGTGGGCTTGAGACCGAACGGCCATCCCGCGCGCATCAACGCATCCCACACGACGACGGCCCGCGAGCTCGGGACCCAGATCTCGTATCCAAGGTCGCCGGTGTATCCGGTTCGAGAGATGGCGACGCTTACACCATCAATTTGCGCACTCGTCGCGCGGAAATACCGCAGCGATTCGATATCGCCGTCCACGCACGCGCGCAGGACGGCTGCTGCCAGCGGCCCCTGCACGGCGAGCGCCGCGACACTCTCTGAGACGTCCACGATCTTCACGTCGAGTCCGACGGCGTTTTGCGTCAGCCAGCGAAGGTTCGGCTCGGCCGCCGTCCACCTGAAACGATGTTCTGCAACGCGTGTCACCGTGCCGTCGTCGATAACGGCGCCCTGCTCGTCGCACCAGGGCGTGTAATACACCTGACCAACGGCCATCGCGTCCACGTCGCGCGTAATGACCCGATTGACGAGCCTGGGCGCGTCCCGTCCGTCGACGATGTATTTGAAGAGCGGTGAAATGTCGATCAACGCGGCCGCGTTCCGGATGGCGTTGTACTCGTGCTCGTGATGGGTTTCGTAGCTACTGACGGTGAAGTAGCCGGCCCAATCGCGATAGCTCAGCGACTCGCAGAGAGCGAACGTGCGCTCGTGGAATGGCGTCCCGACTGGCATCGGGCCGATTATAGGCTCTGGGCTTTGGGCTCCCGGCTCTGGGCTTGTGGCTCCCGGCTTTGGGCCTTCGCGTTCCACTCGTCGAGGATCTGGCCAAGATCCACCCCCGGCGCGATCAGACAGATATGGCCGTGACCATCGAGCAGGCGAACGGTGGCATTTGGTACGCGCGCCGCCATGAAGTTGGCCTGGGCGAGCGACGGCACGAGGTGATCGAACTCGGCGGCGAGAAACAACGTCGGCATGCGAAGCTCGTGCAGGCGCTCCCGGATGTCGTACTGCGTCAGTATCGCGAGGCGATTCAGGTAGCCTTCGCGGGTAGCATTCATCGTGGCGCGCTTGAACTGACGAATGTCATCGCGGTGTGTATGTGCCGAATGCAGGCGCGACGCCGTCACCCGGCGAACGAGCGGCATCATGCCCCATGGCAGCGCGCGCAGCCCCCACCGCGCCAGGTGTAGACGCACGTGCGGCGTAAAATGCGGAAACGAGTTCAGCACGACGAGCGCAGCGACGCGCTCCGGTCTCTCGAGCGCCAGGCTCATCGCCAACGTTCCGCCGAACGACTCACCGATGACGATGGCGCGCCGCTCGGCTGGAGCCGCCGCCTCGATCACGCCGGCCAGGTCGGAGACGAGGGTCTGCATGTCCGAAGCGGAATCGCGCAGCGCGTAAGTGGCGACACGTCGTGAGCGCATCAGCAACGGCCGCTGGCGATAGAACAACTGGCCGGTGCCGTCCATGCCAGGCACCAGAACCACTGCAGCGCCCGAGCCTTCGATCACCAGCCGTGAGGAGTAGTCATCAACCATAGAATTCAGACGTGCCGGCCGATCCCCCTCGCCCACCCGACTCGCGTGCTGCGCGAGCGTTTCGCGTTGGCTGCACAGCGATCGCGATCGTCGTCGTCGAGACGATCGTCTGCGGTATCGCCATGATGCCCGCGATGGGACTCTGGGCAGCCGCCGCGTCGCTCCCAGTCACCATTGTCCCTCGCCCGGTGTTGTTCAGTGTGATCGCCGTCCCATCGTACGTGGCATTCGCGGTCACGCTGATGATCGTGTCGCCGCTGGCGTCGTGGCTCACTCGAGCGCGCACGGTACCGAGCGTCGACATGCGAATCGACGGCCTCAGCTGGCCCCTGCTGGCGTGGGCGCGCTACATGGCGGCGATTCATGTTGTCCGGGTGTTCGCAGGTTCGCTGTTCCGCGGCTCGCCTCTCTGGACCGCGTACGTACGCCTGAATGGCGCCCGGATTGGACGACGCGTCTACATCAACACGGTGCACATCAGCGATCACAATCTGCTCCAGCTCGGCGACGACGTGGTCATCGGATCCGAAGTGCACATCTCGGGTCACACCGTTGAAGGTGGCGTCGTGAAGACGGCACCGGTGCGCTTGGGCTCGGGCGTAACAGTTGGGCTGGGAACGGTCCTCGAGATCGGCGTCGACGCGGGCGCCGGCTGTCAAATCGGCGCGCTGAGTTTTGTGCCGAAGTTCACCATGCTCGAGGGAAACGCGACCTACGTCGGGGCCCCCGTGCGTCGGCTGAAGCCTGACACGACGGCTGCGTGGTCCGGCTAAAGCCGGACACTACAAGTTACTCCTGCCGAAGCGCGGATACCGGGTCGACCGCCGTCACCCGCAACGCCGGGATGCCGCATGCGACGAGCGTCACGAGCACGAGCACCGCGCCGATCCCGGCGAAGGTTTCGGGATCTGGACGTCCGGCGACAGGGAGCGCATTGAGTGAGAAGAGCGCATGCGCTGACAGCAGCGTTCCGACGGCGAGTCCAATCGTCGCCAACACCAGCCCACGGCGCATGACGATCCGGACCTGGCGGCCCGGTCCCGATCCGAGCGCCAGTCGGATCGCAAACTCTCGTTGCCGCGCGGTGACGTTGTAGGACATCACGCCATAGAGACCGATCGCGGCGAGCACCACGACGAGCGAAGCGAACAAGCCGATGAGCCAGCGGTACAGATTGACCTCCCAGAGCGAGTCGTCGAGCACCTGATCCATCGTTTTCACGTTGAACATCGCCAGCGACGGGTTCACCGCGCGCACCGCCGCACGCACGGAGCTCACGAGCGCCTGCGGCGCTCCGTCGGTGCGGACGAGGAGCGACATGCCGATGTCGGTGGCCATCGTGACGTTCTGCGCGGCCGGGTAGAAGATCTCCGGCTCCGCTGGTCGATCCAACCCCGCCTGCCGTACGTCTCCGGCGACGCCGACGATCTGTCCCCGATCGAGATCGCGACCGACCGGATCCTCTCCGTGAAAGTATTTGCGCGCCAGCGCCTGGTTGACGACGATGACGCGCGGCGACGATTGGTCGTCGTGCACCGAAAATCCGCGACCGCGCACGATCGGCACGCGCAGGGCGTCGAAATACCCGGGGGTCACGTACCGCAGACCGGCGAGCGGGCGTCCCTCACCCGGACGGCCGCGCACCGAAAAGTCCGCTTCCCAACCCCAGTTCTGCAGCGGCACGAGCTGCGTGAACCCGGCGGCACGGACGCCCGGCAGTTGGGAGACGCGCCCTTCGATCGCGTAGTAGTCCTCGGCCGACGCGCGCGGCGTCAGATGCAGCGTGAGCACGTTGTCAGTGACGATGCCAACGGGCTGGCGGCGCAGTCGAGCGACCTCGCCCATCATGAGGGCGGCGCCAAACGCCAACATCACCGCCAGCGCCACCTCGGTGACGACCAGGATGTCGCGAAGTCTTCCGTATCCAGGGGTCATCGTCGCGCGGCCTGACGCGGCCTCGGAATGCAGGTTCGCGCGCGCGGCCCACAGAGCCGGCACGAGACCGCATGCGACCGCCGCCACGAACGACGTGAAGACGAGGAATGCCAGCGTCTGCCAGTCGAACGCCACTTCGTGCGCGCGCGGAATCTTCGCCGCGCCGACGGTAATGAGCAGATCGGTGCCCCACCTCGCCACGACAATGGCGACGAGGGCACCCGCGCACGACAGCAGGAGACTCTCGGCAACGAACTGCCGTATGAGCCGGAGCCGATCGGCGCCGACGGCCGTGCGCGTCGCGACCTCGCTCGCCCGAACCGTCATTCGCGCCAGCAGCAGATTGGCCACATTGGTCCATGTCGCGAAGAGCACGAGACCCACCGCTGCAAACAGCACCCACAACGAGCGACGAACCGGCGCGAGAACTTCTTCGGCGAGCGGCACGACGCGCACCCCGACGCGAATGCCGGAGCCCGGATACACGTCAGCTTCCACTCGAGCGCCAATCGTGCGCAGCTCCGCCGCCGCGGATTCGACCGTCATGTCGCGCTTGAGCCGCGCCGTCACCGAGTACCGCGGGCCTCCGAGGCCCGGCGTCTGACTCGGACCGAGCGGTACCCAGACGTCGGTCCGCGACTCGGGCAGCGCGCCGGGCATGAGTGAGGCCGCCTTGTAAGGAAACTGAAACGCGTTCGGCATCACGCCAATGACGGTGTACGGGCGCCCGTCGAGCGTGATCGATTTCCCGACGACCGCGGCGTCGCGCTCGAAGCGGCGCGCCCATAATGCTTCGCTGATGACCAGCACGTCCGGTTGATCGTCCGCTCGAAACGTTCTGCCCAGTAGCGCAGGGACGCCGAGCACGGAGAAGAACGTCACGTCGGCGTTGACGGCAGTCAGCCGCTCGGGCTCCGTCGCGCTGGCCATATGTCTCGTGCCGAGGCCGTAGCGCGTGAACCCGTCAAACGTCGTGTTCTGCGCGACGAACTGGTTGAACTCCGCCGTCGCAACCGGGCCTTCGAGCGCATCGGGCGTGTTCAGCCCGAGGTCGCCGCGAAACGAACGGCCGTAGACCTGCACGAGACGATCGGGCTCGGCAAACGGCAGCGGTCGAAGCAGAACCGCATTCACGATGCTGAAGATGGCACTGGTCGCACCGGTGGCGAGTCCCATCGTCAGTACGATCGTCGCGCTGAAGCCGCGACTCTTCATGAGAGTACGCAGCCCGAACCGCACGTCCTGCCGCAGTTCTTCGAACCAACCCCAACGCCAGGACTCGGTCATACCTTGTTCACGGTTCCAGGCGGGATGGCGTTCCGCGGCATGGGGAACGCTTTTTATGCAACGCGGGCGCCATCGAATGGCCCGCTGTCAGCCGGCCCCATTCACGACGTGAGCACGGCGCGATGTGCGCGTCCGAACAACGGGCGTCCCGTCGCCGAACAGTACCGGTCCGCCTAAAGGCGGACCCCACCGGTCCGCCTGAAGGCGGACCCTACGTACTGCGATTCTTGCGATCGTCATCGCTCGACTTCACGAACAACGACAGGACGAAGCTGACGACGGTGACGAGCAGCGCGCCGACGAAGGCGGCACGGAACCCGTTGACATCGAAGCCGAGGCCGAGCGCGTTCGAGACGACAGCGGTCAGCCACAACATGATGGCGTTGAGCACGAATGTGAACAGGCCCAGCGTCACGATGAAGAACGGGAAGGTCAAGAACTTCAGGACCGGCCGGACCACGACGTTCAGCGCACCGAACACGAGGCTGACCGCCAGCAGAAACGGCCACTCGCCGCGGAAGGAAATACCGGGCACGAACTGAATGGCCACCCACAGGGCGGCCGCGTTGATCAACAGGCGGGCGAGTATCTGCACGAGCGCGATTCTATGACCAAAAATGATACCCTTCGCCCCATGGACCGCCCTCAGACCATCGATCCACGCGACGTCATCGCGAATTCGCCGATGAGCCGGCTGCAGATGGTCGTCATCGGCATCACCATCGCGCTGAACGCGCTCGACGGGTTCGACATCCTGTCGATCAGTTTCGCCTCGCCCGGTATCCGGAAAGAATGGGGAATTGAGCCCGCAGCCCTCGGCGTCGTGCTGTCGATGGAGCTGATCGGCATGGCGATTGGCTCGATCGTGCTCGGCGGTGTCAGCGATACGATCGGTCGCCGCCGGACCACGCTCGGGTGCCTCGTCATGATGGCGTTCGGGATGTTCATGGCGACAACGGCAACGAGCCCGGTGAACCTGTCGGTCTGGCGCGTGATCACCGGGTTGGGCATCGGCGGCATGCTGGCATCGATGAACGCGGTCGCGTCAGAATTCTCGAGCAACCGGCGCCGCCACCTCAGCGTGTCACTGATGTCCATCGGCTACCCGCTCGGCGCGGTCTTCGGCGGGATGGTTGCGGCGCGGCTGCTGCGGACCAACGATTGGCGTTCGGTGTTCTACTTCGGGTCGGCGGTGACGGCAACGCTGATTCCGATCGTCTTCTTCGTGGTGCCGGAATCCATTCACTGGCTCGCGCGCAAGCAGCCGCGCGGCGCACTCGAGGCGATCAATCGCGCGCTGGCGCGGATGCACCATGCGCCGGTCGCGGCGTTGCCGGAAATCGCGGCAGATGCCCGCCGTCGATCGGTGGCTGACATCTTTGCGCCCAGCATGGTCGCGCTGACCGTGATCGTCACGGTCGCCTACTTCTTCCACATCACGACCTTCTACTTCGTCATGAAATGGGTGCCGACGATTGTCGTCGACTTCGGGTTCCCGCAATCCTCGGGCGCTGGCGTGCTGGTGTGGGGCAACGCCGGGGGCGCGACGGGCGGCGCCATCTTCGGATTGCTCACGCTGCGCTTCGGCCTGAAGCCGCTGACGATCGCGGTGATGGTGCTGTCGACTGTCGCGGTGATGCTGTTCGGCCAGAGCCCGGCCGACCTGCAGCGGCTCTCGATGATCTGCTTCGCCTGCGGCTTCTTCACCAATGCCGCCATCGTCGGCATGTACGCCATCATCGCGCAGGCGTTCCCGACGCACGTACGCGCCTCCGGCACGGGCTTCGCCGTCGGCGTCGGGCGCGGCGGCTCGGTGCTCGCGCCGATCATCGCGGGCTTCCTGTTCGAGGCCGGCTACAAGCTGCCGGTCGTGGCCGCAATCATGGCGCTCGGCTCGCTCGTCGCCGCGGGCGTGCTGATGCTGCTCAAGCTGGAATCGGACCGCGCCGTCGCCGCGCGCGAGGAACGCGTCGTCGCGCCGACGCGGATTCCGGCCCCTCGGGGTGCGTCGTAACGCGTGCCTGCGCTCATCGAAGCGATCGAGATCAAGCGCAAGACGTTCTTCGAGTTCGAGAACGTGCCGTACGTGTGTCTCGACGTCGAAGTCTCACGGCCGACGGCCCGCGGCGGGCAGACGCTCGTGCGCATCAAGATGCGCAACCTGCTCACGCGAGCGGTGTTCGACAAGACCTTCAAGGCGGGTGAGAAATTCGGCGAGCCCGATCTCGTGCAGGTGCCGGCGTCGTTCCTCTACTCCGACGGCGACGGCTATCACTTCATGGATCAAGAGAGCTTCGAGACGTTGACCCTGAACGGCGACACCGTCGGCTCCGACAAGGAGCTGCTCGTCGACAACCTCGCCGTTCAGATTCACAAGTACAACGGCAACCCGATTGCCATCCAGTTCCCTCCGCATGTCGAGCTGACGGTGACGCACACGGAGCCGGGCGTTCGTGGCGACACCGCGTCGGGCGGCGTCACCAAACCGGCGACGCTCGAGACCGGTCTCCAGGTGCGCGTGCCGCTCTTCATCAAGGAAGGCGAGAAGGTGAAGGTGCACACGGAGACGCGCGAGTTCGCCGGGCGCGCCTAGCAAAGAAGAGTTCGGGGGTCCATGCCGTACGACGCAGTGATCATCGGCGGTGGCCACAACGGCCTCACCACTGCCGCCTATCTCGCCCGGGCTGGACGGCGCGTGCTCGTGCTCGAGCGTCGTCCCGTGCTCGGCGGCGCCGCGGTCACGGAAGAGGTTTTCAACGGATTCCGCTACTCGGTCTGCTCGTACGTCGTCTCGCTGCTGCGCCCGGAGATCATCCGTGAGCTCGACCTTCCGAGCCATGGCCTCGAGATCCTGCCTCTTGACGGCACATTTACACCGATGCCGAACGGCGATTACTTGTGGCGCGTCAACGACCACGACGTCACGCGCCGGGAGATCGCCCGGCACTCGCGCCTCGACGCCGACACTTACGACGAGTACGGACGCGCGATGGTCGAGATGGGCCGCTTCGTCAAACCGATCCTCTCGATGCGGCCGCCCGATCCGACGTCGCTCGATCCTCGGGGGCTGAAGCAACTGCTGTTTCTCTTACAGCGCTTCCGCGCGCTCCCACGCCACGATCAGTACAACCAGATTCAACTGATGACACTGAGCGCCGTCGACTTTCTCGACCAGTGGTTCGAGACCGATGTGCTCAAGGCGACGATGTCCGCGTCGGGAATCATCGGGACGTTCCTTGGCGTCCGATCACCCGGCACGGCATACGTGCTGCTGCACCACTACATGGGTGAGATCGACGGTGCGTTCAGGTCATGGGGGCTCGCGCGTGGTGGAACCGGGGCCATCTCCAATGCGATTGCCGGCGCGGCACGAGCCGCCGGGGTGGATATTCGAACCGGTGTCGAGGTGGCGAAGATCCTCGTCGACGGCAATCGCGCCACTGGCGTCGTGCTCTCCAACGGCGACGAGATCAAAGCGACCGTCGTCGCCTCGAGTGTCGATCCACGGCTGACGTTCCTGCGCTTCGTCGAGCGCGGTCTGCTGCCCGACGACTTCATCGAGGACATCGGGCGTTACAAGTTCCGCGGCTCGTCCGCCAAAGTCAACCTGGCGCTCGACGCGCTGCCCGACTTCACGTGCAAGCCGGGGCCGGGGCCGCACCTTCGCGGCGCGGTCTCGATCTCTCCCAGCATCGACTACATGGAGCGCGCCTACGACGATGCGAAGTACGGGCGCTTCTCGCGACGGCCGTACATCGACATGGTGATTCCGTCGCTCACCGACCCAAGTGTGGCGCCGCCGGGCAAGCACGTGATGTCGTGCTTCGTGCAATACGCGCCGTACCACCTCAAGGACGGGACGTGGGACGAGCAGCGCGACGCGTTCGGCGATACGGTGATCGACACGCTGGCCGAGTACGCCCCGAACATCCGCAACGTCATCCTTCATCGGCAGGTGGTGACGCCGCTCGATCTCGAGCGAGAGTGGGGACTGTCCGAAGGCAACATCTTCCAGGGTGAGCTCACGCTCGAGCAGTTGTTTTTTCTGAGACCAGCGCCAGGCTGGGCTCAGTACACAACTCCGATCGACGGGCTTTACATGTGTGGCTCGGCGACGCATCCAGGCGGCGGCATCATGGGGGCACCGGGACGAAACGCCGCGCATCGGATTCTCGCCGATCGATCACGACGGTCTGCGTAAAAGCGGACACCATCGACGCGAGTCCGCCTCGAGACGGATCAGTCGTCAACACCGTTCAGTATTCCGAGGTTACTCAACACTGCACTTCGCGCGCGTCAAACGTGCACGACTCGGAGCGACGCTCGTCGAGAGGCGCGCGCGAGCTGCGGGTGCTCGAAGGTACGACCGTTGCCTCCGGCACCACGGTCCCGAAGCAAATCGACCGCAGATCGTTCGAGCGCTCGGCTGATCGCTCTCGATCACTGAACCGCTCGCGCGTGCCACGTATGTGTTGAGCGTACGACGGCGCGGCTACAGCGGTGCTCTGCGTCCGGCCGCTTCGGGGCTTCTGTATCCGTTGCGCGGCCGCTGCCCGGGCGCGCAGCTCGAGGAGGACACATGGCAGGAGCACTACAGGGAACCGGAACACCGACTGGTTATCCCATGCCGCAGTTACCCTGGGGCGTCAGCACGTTTGCAGGTCAACAGCCGTTCGCGCCGCAGCTCGGCCAGATCAGTAGCCCGTTCGGAGCATTCGTGCCACCACAGCTTCAACCGCTTCAGGCCGCAGTGCAGCAGTTGCTGCAGATCCAGCACGTGCAGCAACACCACATCCAACAGCTACTGCAGTTCGTTCCGCAGCAGCTTCATCAGATCCAGCAGCTGCTCCAATTCGTCCTGCAGCAGACCTATCAAGGCGCGCAGTGGCACGGCCAGGCGTCGTTGCTGCCGGGCGGCTACGCGCCCGGCTCGTTCGGGCCGTCGGCGTGGGGGACGTCGCAGGGTCTTCAGCCGCCGCTCTTTGGTGGTCAGGGAGGATTTGGCGCGCAGGGCGGTTACGTGATGTAGCGCGGCGTGTCCCATACGTGAGAGCAAGGAGAGACGAGATGATT
>DASRJR010000170.1:0-5728 GCA_035649395.1 Vicinamibacterales bacterium | reverse complement strand
CGTCTCGTCACCGTATAGGCGACGTAGACGCCGAGCATGTAGAAAGACCCGTGCGCGATGTTGACAATGCGCATCACGCCGAACGCCAGCGTCAAGCCGCTGGCGATGAGGAAGAGCAACGCGGCTGAGAACAGGCCGTTCAGCGTCTGGACGATGAAGTAGGTCACACGAAGGTCAAAGGTCAAACGTCAAAGGTCAAAGGCCAGGTCAAGACCCTTGACCTTTGACCTATTGCCCTCGTCCTCCACGTCCACGGCCCTCACCAGCAGGTGCGCCGCCGGGCGCGGCGCCAGGGCCGCCTGCACGAGGGGCGGGCAAAGGCGGCTGCGGCCCGAGCACTTTCGTGAGCGCCTGATACGCGCACTGCTCGTCCATGTTTCCGCCGCCCACGCCGATGGCGCCGATCAGATTGTTCTCCACGACAATCGGCAACCCGCCGCCGACGAAGTAGTACGCGAGACCGGACTCCTTTCCGAGATCGAGGCGTATCACCCGGCCCTCGACGTCGGAGAAGCGCTGCGCCACGGCGCTCGACGGCGTCCGTGCGTAGAGCGCTGTCTTCGCCTTCAGCAAGCCGGTCTCGGCGCCGATCGGCAGGACGCCGTCCATCACATGGGCATCGACGATGTCGCCGTTGGGAGCGAGTACGAATATCGCGTAGTTCCCAGGGCCCCCGGCCTGATTGCGCGCGAAATCGACACACGCGTCGACAATCTGCCTGGCGACGGTTGCACTGATCTGGTTCTTCATCAGCGTTCGCTGCGCGACCTCCTTGGATACGGTCGCTTTATCGAGCGGAACCGCCGTGGCGCCCTGAGCGAGAACCGCGGCCGGCGCGAGCATGGCCGCGAGGAAGGCGATGGTCGTAGCTCTCTTCATAAGTTCCTCTCTGCGTTGATCACATGCTGTGGTCCAGAATTATCTTCATCCGCTGAGCACTATCCGAACCGAGCATTCCGATCGCGCTCCTCAACTGCTCGAGCGGCACGACGTCGCTGATCAGGGGCTCGAGGCGCACCTGACCTCGCTCGACGAGCCCGATTGCCGCCGGATAGTCCTCCGTCTTGGCGACGCGCGCGTTGATGAGGGCGAGCTCCTTGAAATACAAATCGTAGAAGGGCAGCGCGCCTTCTTTCGCGGTGATGATGCCGAACAGGAGCAGCCGGCCGCCTGAACGCGCCATGTCGATGGCCGACGACAGTGACGGCACGACGCCGGTCGTCTCGACGATGACGTCGGCGCCGCGTCCTTCGGTGGCCTCGCGCACGCGCGCCACGGCACCCTCGCCGCCCGCAATCGTCAGATCGGCGCCGAGCGTTTCCGCCAGCGCGCGCTTGTCGGCGCTGCGCGTGACGCCGATGACGGTGGCGCCCCGCGCCTTGGCGAGCTGCACGTGCAGTTGACCGGTGACACCCAGGCCCAGGACCACGACGAACTCGCCGGGGAAGATGTCGATCTGCCGCTGCGCATGCAGGCACGTCGTGAGTACCTGAATGAGCGGCGCCGTGCGCGTGTCCACGGACTCCGGAAGCGCGAATACGTGGCTCGGCGGAACGGAGACGAACTCGGCAAAGCCGCCGTCCTGGTCCCGTCCGACCAGCACGCCGTTCTTGCACAGGTGCGTCTGGCCGATGCGGCAGTGGAAGCACGTCCGGCAGTAGAGCTGCGGATCCACGATGACGCGATCGCCGCGACGCAGTGTGCCGTTGCCAACGTCCACCACTTCGCCCGCCATCTCATGGCCCATGATTCGCGGATAGCGAACGGGGATGGAGCCGTTGAAGATCTTGTAATCGGTGCCGCAGATCCCACTGTGCGTCACCTTCACGATCACCTGTCCGGACTCTGACCCTGGACGCGATACCTCGTCGCGCACCAGCTCTCCGGGCGCCGTGAGGACCATCGCCTTCATTTGTGTGCCAGGGCCTCGGGATTCACCGGATTCCTCGGCGCGTTGCCGCTGAGCACGGCCACGACCTCCTGTGCCGCCTTCGTCTGCAGCTCCACGAGCGATTCCTCCGAGTAGAAGCTCGTGTGCGGCGTGATGATGACGTTGTCGCGTCCGAACAGCGGTGACGGCGGCGGCGGCTCCTGAGTCATCACGTCGAGCGCGGCCCCCGCCACTGTGCCCGCGTCGAGCGCTTCGGCGAGCGCGCCTTCATCGATAATCGGGCCCCGTGCGGTGTTCACGAGATACGCGCCCGGCTTCATCTGCGCGAACGTGTCCGTGTTGAAGAGCCCGCGCGTTTCCGGCATGAGCGGCGTGTGCACGGACACGTAGTCGGAGCGGCGGAGCAGTTCCAGGAACTCGACACGCTCCACGCCCGCACGCGTGAAGACATCGGCAGGAACGAACGGGTCGAACGCCAGGACCTTCATGCCGAACGATTGCGCCTTTGGTGCGACGAGCTGTGGGATCCGGCCGAAGCCAACGAGGCCGATGACGCTGCCGCGAAGGCGATGGATCGGCACCACGGCTTTCATTTCCCACCTGCCGGCGTGCGTGCGAGCACTGGACGAGGGAATCTTCCGGACGAGCGCCAGCAGCAGCGCCATCGTGTGGTCGGACACCTCGTCGATGCAGTAGTCCGGCACCTTGGTGACGACGATGCCCTTGCCCGTCGCGGCGGCCAGGTCGACGTTGTCCACACCGATCCCGAAACGCGAGATGATGCGGCAGCGCGGCATCTGCTCAATCATGTCCGCGGTGATCTTGGCGTAGGTCACGAGCAGGGCGTCGGCCGGCGCGGCCGCCCGCACGATGGCGTCGGGCGTGGGCGCGTCCGCCATCGTCAGCTCGGCGCCAATTGACGCGAGGACCTGGCGGGCAGGGTCGAGGTTCGGAAATACGGAGTCGGAAACGGCGACCAGCATAAGTCGGTCGTAAGTCTAGTCCAGAGGCCGGGGCTGGTGTAGCATCCTCCGCACCGACGACCAAGCAGTCACTCGTTTCCAGGGAGACGCGGATATGAAGAACGGTCTTCTCACCGCCGTGCGGCCGGCGCTCATCCTAGCGATCAGCCTTGGTGTCCTGGCCCTCTACGCCGGACTCGGCGCGCAGACAGCGCCGCGATACAAATACGATCCCGAATGGCCCAAACCGCTTCCAAACAAGTGGAAGATTGGCGGCATCACCGGTCTCGCCGTTGACAAAAACGACGACGTCTGGGTGCTCAACCGGCCGAACGATCTGACCGACATCGAGCTCCACGCGGAGCTGACGCCGCCGGCGGCTGATTGCTGCACGCGGCCGCCGTCGATGATCCACATCAGCAAGAACGGGGACGTGCTTGGCTCCTTCGACGCCCCTCAGGGGCACGGGATGGATGTGGACAGCCAGGGCTTCATCTACATCGGTCAGGACACGGTCCGGAAGTACGACCCGAAGAGCGGCAAGGTCGTCGCGGAGGTTGCGCGCGCTCCGGAGACGGAAGGCGGCGGAGCTCCCGGCGGCCGCGGTGCCGCGCCGGAACGCATTCCCGGCCGTGGCGGACGTGGGCCGATCGCCGGGTTCCTCGGCCGCGGTGGCGGGATCGCCAACGAAGGCGGCGGCCGCGGCGCGAACGCCGCGGCGTTCCGCGCGAAGTATCCAGCGTCGACGCCCATGATCGTGGGCGGCGTCGAAGAGATCCGGATCGACGAGCGCAACAACGACATCTACGTCGCGGACAGCTACCTCGGCGGACGTGTGATGGTCTTCGACTTCAAGACGCTCGCGTTCAAACGCGGCTGGGGCGCCTACGGCCGGCCGCTCTCGGAAGTGACGACCAACGACGCCGACCGCGCCTACACGCCCGGCGGCCCGATGCCGAAGGAGTTCCGCGGACACCTCACGATCAACGTCTCGAACGACGGCCTCGTCTACGCCGCCGATCGCAACGCCAATCGCATTCACGTCACGACCAGGGAAGGGAAGTTCCTCAAGGAGTTCAAGCTCGCCGAGCAGACAGGCGTAGGCGGAGCGACCGGAGGCGTCGGGTTCTCAGCCGACAAGCAGCAGCGCTTCCTCTATATCTCCGATCTGACGAACAACCACATCTACTTCCTCGATCGCGACAGCGGCAAAGAAGTGGGCCGCATGGGCAGCATGGGCGACAACGGGGGGCTGTTCTGGGGGCTCCACATGATCGCCGTCGACTCGAAGGGCAACATCTACACGGGCGAGGTGTTCCACGGCGAGCGCGTCCAGCGATTCGTGCCTGCGGACAGCCCGCGAGGGAAGCTGTTGGAGCAGCTGTCGAAGGCGGCGCCTTAGAACGGTGCGATCGGACTGGCGCGTGTCGGTGCGATCCGACTGACGGGTGTCGGTGCGAGCGAACTTCGCTCGTCGGTGCGCCGGCGACGTCGCGGCAAGTCGTGAGGCGTATGTTTCGCGTCACACTGGTGTGTTCCGGTCTTCCTCCCGAGACGGGCGAAAACGCCGCAACCGATATCGCGAGGGAGTTTGCCGACCATCGGAAATGGCAGAACAGGGTGACCTGTGAGTGGGACGGGACGCGCCTGATTCTCCGAGCCGAGAACGACTTCGACAAGACGGGTCTGGCGACACTCGATGAGTTCGGAGATTGCATTTCCGCCTACGTCTCCGATCCCGGAGACTCGCAGATCGCGATCGAGTCCGTGTACGAGCTGGCCTCTGACGACAACGCTGATCCGGATGCTTCACGAATCTAATCGCGTACGGTCGCGAAGACGAGCCGTCGCAGCAATCAGCAACTTCCTGATGATGAGCGGCGGACCAAGCGCTGAAGATGCTCTCGAACGCGGCCCGCGTGCAAGCGGCCTCCCCGGCGCCAGGCCGATCGCACCGACAGAAATGCCTGGGCGGGGCCCGGCGCACACGGGCCCCGCCGACACACGTCAGAAAGTCATGTTGGCACTGAACTGAACCATCCGGCCGTCCTGCAACAGCGACGGCTGCAGCCAGAGCGGGCCGTAATTGGTATTGAGTGTCGAGCTCGCGCTCCCGTTGAAGACGTTGTAGATATTGAAGTTCGCCTGCAGGCGCATCCGCTGGGTGAGAGCGATGCGTTTCGCTAACCGCACATCGAGTCGCGTCAAACGATGGTCGAACATCGTTTGGGGCGCGATCAGTGGAACGGTGGCTGTGGACGTACACACCGCGGCGCCACGGCACGCGGCCAGGTTGCGATTCAGGCTCGGGGCGATCTCCGCGTTGGTCGCAGCGTAGTTCGCCACGATCGTGGGCCCGGAGATGTTCTGAAAGACCGCGCTCACGAGGAAGTCGTACGGCAGCGGATAGGTCATGAAACTCTTCAGCTGCGTCTGACCTCTGAATGGCGTCACGATCCTGCAGATTTTCTCGCCATTGATCGTCGTCGCGGTAAACGGGATCGGAGCCGATAGTACCCCGGCTCCTCCCGGTGCGATGTTGCCGGGAAGGCCGCCCGTCGACGCGCCGGGAGAATCGACGTCGAAGCAGGCGTCGTTGACACTGCGGCCCGTATCGACGCCGCCGCCGATCAGCACGTCAGCGCGGAGCCGCGCCGTGAGCGTCACGTTGAAGAAGTCGTTCACCCGCGACAACTTGCCGTAGTTGTCCGCCTGCTTGATCACGCTGTTGACCTGTGCGAACTTCGCCGGGTTGACGTCATACAAGCCGCAGACCTGGTATCCACCGCCGCCGGGCAAACGCGAATTCAGCGGCGCCGTGATGCAGAACGGATCGAAGTCCGCTGGTGTGACCAGCGTGTTGTCCGTCACGAGG
>DASRJR010000169.1:0-7510 GCA_035649395.1 Vicinamibacterales bacterium | reverse complement strand
GTCGCCACCGCGTGTATCTCCCGGAGCGGCTCGAACAGCAGCCAGGCCTTCCAGCCGGCGCGCACGTCCGACGGCAAGCCGGATCTGAACGGCATCTGGCAGGCGCTCAACACGGCCAACTTCGACATCCAGGCGCACGCCGCCAGGCCCGCACTCGCGATGATGCCGGCCGCGCCGCGCAGTGGCGTGGCGGGGCTCGTGCGGGCCACGCACGTCGAGCTTCCGCACCCTTCGGTGCGGTTGCTCGGGGCCGTCGGTGGCGTGCCCGCTGGAGAAAGCGTCGTCGAGGGCGGCGAGATTCCGTATCAGCCGTGGGCCGTCGCGAAGAAGAAGGAGAACGCCGAACACTGGCTGGAGCGCGATCCCGAGATCAAGTGCTACATGCCGGGTGTGCCGCGGGCGACCTACATGCCGTTCCCGTTTCAGATCCTGCAGGGCACGGACAAGATCGTGATGGCCTATGAGTTTGCCGGTGCGTCGCGCACCATTCATCTCGACAAGGTCCCCGACAGCCCGGCGCCGACGTGGATGGGATGGTCGCGCGGCCGCTGGGACGGCGACTCGCTCGTCGTGGAAGTCACCGACTTCAACGAAGAGACGTGGTTCGACCGGGCTGGCAACTTTCACAGCGACCAACTGCATGTGACCGAACGCTACACGCCGACGAGTGCCGATCATTTGCTGTACGAGGCCACGATCGAGGATTCGAAAGTGTTCACGCGCCCGTGGAAGATCCGGATGCCGCTCTACCGGCGCCTCGAGTCGGGCAACAAGCTCCTCGAGTACAAATGCGTCGAATTCGTCGAGGAGCTGATGTACGGTCAGCTCGGCGTCGTCGATCCGGCGACCGGACAGAAGAACAAGTAGACGAAGAGGCGAGACATGAACGCTCGACACACGGTACCGCCGCTTGCGCTTGCTGCCGCCGTAGCCGCCCTAGGAGCCACTGCGATCGGCATCGCTGTCGCAACGGCCGCGTCGCAGAACCCAACGAACGCGCAGCCAGGCGCGACGTCGTCCTGGACGCAGGCGAAGACGCCGTGGGGCGATCCCGACCTTCAGGGTGTCTGGCGGTACGAGGCCACCATTCCGCTCGAGCGCCCGGCGCGCTTCGAGGGGCGCGAATCGCTCACCGACGAAGAAGTGAAAGAGAGCCAGCGACGCGAGAACGAGCAGGCGGAGCAGCGTTTGGCCGGAGCTGAAGGCGCAGCGGTGGGACGGCGATCGGTCGCCGAGTCACCGATCCGCGGGAACGAGTACAACAGTTTCTGGCAGGACCACGGACGGCCGCGGCAGGTGTACCGACAGACCTCGCTCGTCATCGATCCCAAAGACGGCCGTCTGCCGTATACGCCCGATGCCAAGAAAGCGGAGGCGCGTGCCACTGCGCGCTATGGCGTCGGGCCGTACGAGTCGTACCTCGATCCCGATACCGGCGAGCGCTGTCTGACTGACGGTGTCACCGCACTGATGTGGCAAGGACCCAACGGTGGACACAACCGGATCGTGCAGAGCCCTGGCTACGTCACGATCCTTCACGAGGAGTATCTCGACCGACGGATCATCCCGACCGACGGACGCGGCCACGGCAGCATCCGGCAGTGGTTCGGCGACGCCGTCGGCAAGTGGGAAGGCTCGACCTTCGTGGTCGACACCATCAATTTCATCGATCGGACGAATTACGAGTGGGCCAGCGTCTTCACCCGTCCATCCGAGACACTGCACATCGTCGAGCGCTTCACAAGAACGGGCGCCGACAGCATGGAGTACCGCATCACGGTCCAGGATCCGACGACATTCGAAAAGCCGTGGACGGCGGTGATTCCCATCTCGCGTCTGAGCGATGCAACGCAGATCTACGAGTACGCGTGCCACGAGGGCAACTACGCGATGACGAACCTGCTGGCAGGAGGACGTGCCGACGCCGCCAAGCGATCGAGGTGAACCGCGATCGGGGTAAACACATGTACAGACATCTTCTGATCTCGTTCGTCGTCGTGGCCACGCTCTCGCTCCCCGCGGGTGTTGACGCGCACCACGCCTTTGCGGCGGAGTTCGACGCCAGCAAGCCCTTCAAGATCAAGGGCACCATCGTCAAGATGGAGTGGATCAATCCTCACACCTGGCTGCACCTGGACGTGAAGCGACCCGACGGCAAGACCGAGCGCTGGATGATCGAGGGTGGCCCGCCCAATGCGCTTTACCGTCGCGGCTTCACGAAGGACTCACTCCCGCAGGGCGCTGAACTCCTTGTCGAGGGGTTCCGGGCCAAGGACGGATCACTGAAGGGCAACGGCCGTGAGCTGACGTTCGCGGATGGCAGGCGGCTGTTCGTCGGGTCGTCGGGCACCGGCGCGCCCAATGACGGCAAGGAACCCGCCAAGGCCGGCAAGGAATAGCGGCGCGGGGAATCGGGTCAGAAACGCCAAGGCGCATGCTCCCTGCACTGCATGCGCCTTGCGCGTCCGCCTCTGTTCTCGACGATCAGCCGTTGGCCGGCCGCACGGTGACGAACAGCTTGGCGTCCTGCCGGTTGATCAGCAAGAGCACCGGCTTGTCGCTGTCGCGCTTCAGGGCCGCTCGCAGTTCGTCCACGCCGTTCACCGGCTGGCGATTCACCGACTCGATCACGTCGCCGGCCTGAAGGCCCGCATCGGCGGCGCGGCCGTTCGGATCGACATCGCGTACCAGAAGACCATGCACGTCCTTCGACACGCCGAGACGTGACGCGAGCTCTGGCGTGATCGGCGCGACCGACACGCCGAGCGCCGCCCGATCGTCAGTGGACCCGTCAGCGTCGCCGCTGCGAGCCACGCGATCGGCGTTGAGCGGGTCCAGCTTCACGCGCACGTTCTTCTTCGCACCGTCGCGGAGAATCACCAGTTCGGCAGCGCTGCCCGGTCGCGTCGCGGCGATGCGATTGCGCAGCGTGTTGGAGTCGTGCACCGGCTGGCCGTCGAACGACACGATCACGTCACCCTGCTTCAACCCTGCTTTGTCGGCGGCGCTGCCCGGGCTCACCGAGCTGATGATGGCGCCTCCCGCGTCCTCGATGCCAAGGCTCTTTGCGATGTCGGACGTCACCTGCTGGACCGAGACGCCGAGCTGCGCGCGCCGCACGGCGCCCGACGTCCGCAGCTGCTCCATGACGTTGTGCGCCATGTTGACCGGGATGGCGAAGCCGATACCGATGTTGCCGTCGGAGTTCGAGATGATCTGCGAGTTGATGCCGACCAGCTCGCCCTTGGTATTCACCAGCGCCCCGCCCGAGTTGCCGTGGTTGATCGGCGCGTCAGTCTGGAGGAAGTCTTCGTAGCTGCCGCTGCCGACGCCGGTCGAGCGGCCCTTCGCGCTGATGATGCCCATCGTCACCGTCTGACCGATGCCCAGCGGGTTGCCGACGGCGAGCACGACGTCGCCAACCTTCACAGCATCCGAATTGCCGAGGGCCAACGCCGTGAACGTGCCGTCGATCTTGAGCAGCGCCAGGTCGCTCGGCTTATCGGTGCCGATCAACTTCGCCGAGTAGGATCGGCCGCTGTTCAACTCGACGGAGATCTGGTCGGCGCCGTCGACCACGTGATGGTTGGTGAGGATGTAGCCGTCGGTCGTCACGATGACGCCCGAGCCCAGCGCCCTCTGGCGGAACGTCCGCGGCTGCCGCCCTCGGGGCCCGTCGCCTTCACCGAACTGATCGCCGAAGAACCGGCGCAGGAAATCGTCGTCCGGCAACTGGAACTGCGCAGACGAGATGCGCGCTTTGCCCTCGATACGGATGGTCACGACGGCTGGCGCGACGACGTCGACGATGTCCGCATAGGAATTGCGGCTGCCGTCGATGGCGCGCGCGAGTGGGGTCGTCACCGTGGCCGGCGGCGCCGTCATGGTCCGGTCCGCGGCGCCCACGAATTTGACGGCTCCTGCGATGAGCAGGAGGGCCGCTACCACGGCGATGCCGGCGCGGACGGCCCGCTGGGTCACTGAAAAACGTCCTTGCATTGTGCTGTGCCTCCCTTTAGGAACCTGTCTATTCCTTAAGACGGCGCACAGCCTGTCGGGACCGTTACACGATCATTACAGCGGTGAAAGGTTGCCTTCGCCTGACGAGGGCAACGAGACGATGAACGTGGATCCCGAGCCCACGGTGCTGCTGACGTCCACCGAGCCTCCGTGCGCTTCGACGATCGCTTTCACGAGGCTGAGCCCGAGGCCGAGGCCGCGCTCGGCCCGGCTGGCATCGCCGCGAAACAGCCGCTCCCAGATTCGCGGGACTTCCCCGGGCGGAATACCGGGACCCGTATCGGAGACGCGCAGCACCGCGCGCCCGTGCTCGCGGCTCAAGGTCACCTCCACGCGACCGCCCGGCGGGGTGTATTTGACGGCGTTGTCGATCAGGTTGGCGGCGACCTGCTCGAGTCGTGTGCGATCGGCGTCGACGATGACGTCACGGGCGCGATCGTCGGGAGCCTGTGCGTCTTCAGGCGCAGCGAGCGTCACGCCTTTGGCCTCGGCCACGTCACGATAGAGATCCACGGCGCGACCCACGACCTCGGCAAGGCGCGTCGGTTCCCGCCGCAGCTGCAACGCGCCGCTCTCCGCTTCGGAGATGTCCATCAGCGTGTCGAGCATCACCAGCACTCGATCGACTTCCTCGACGCAGTCAGCCAGTGCCTCGCGGTCGCGCCGCGGATCCGGCGGCGCGGCGAGCGCCATCTCCGCCGAGCCGCGGAGGCGGGCGAGCGGCGTCCGCAGATCGTGCGAGACGTTGTCCAGCGCTCCTCGCATGCCGGTCACCAGGCCCTCGATGCGGTCGAGCATCGCGTTGAAGAGGCGCGTGAGATCGTCGACCGCATCTCCACTGTTCCCGATCTCCACCCGTTCGTCGGTGCGTCCCGTGCGGATGATGTGCCGTACCGCGAGCGCCAGCCGCCGGATCGGATACTGCGCGGACTGCGTGACCAGCCATCCGCCCGTGAGTGCGATCGCAACGATCAGCAGCGTGACCAGCGCGAGCGCGGTGCCGAAACGGACCAGCAGATCGTCGCGGCTGTCGGTGCTCTTGCCGACCTGGACGATCGTTCCGTCCTCGAGTTGGGCCGTCGCGGTTTCCAGCCTCGACTCCACCCAGCCTTCCGGGCTGCTCAACACCAGCACATCTAGGCCGCGATCGACGACGCGGACGAACAGCCGCTCAGGCGCGACCTGTTGCTCGGTGCGCACCGTCGCGGCAAGGACGTCGAGGCCGCCGCGCCGGTACGCCGCGGCGTATTGGGCGACCTTCTCCTGCAGAACTTGCTGATCGCGTTGGCTGATCGAGATCGCGATGAGCGCGTAAGTGACGACGGCGATGACCAGTGCGCCGATGACGAACAGCGCCGCGTACCACAGCGCCAGGCGGAGTCCGAACGCACGCGCCAGCAGCGGCTGGCGGGTGGAATCAGGGCCGGAGGACATATCCGACGCCGCGGACGGTCTGCAGCAGTTTCTTGTCGAACGGCTTGTCGATCTTCTCGCGCAGCCGGCTCACCAGCACGTCGACGACGTTGGTCTGCGGATCGAAGCTGTATTTCCACACCTGCGACAGGATCATGGTCTTCGAGACCACGCGGCCCTGGTTGCGCATCAAGTATTCGAGGAGCGCGAACTCGCGCGGGCGGAGATCGATCGCGTGGCCGCCGCGCGTGACCTGGCGCGACAGCAGATCGAGCGTCAAGTCGTGCACGCTCAACGACGTCGGCTCCGCGGTGCGCGACGCCCGGCGGACCAACGCCTGCACCCGTGCCAGCAGCTCGGCGAACGAAAACGGCTTGGTGAGGTAGTCGTCGCCGCCCGTCTGCAGGCCGCGAACCCGGTCGTCGACGGAGCGGCGCGCACTGAGGATCAGGACCGGAGTGGCGATGCCTCGACGCCGCACGTCGTCGATCAGCGCGAGCCCGTCTCGTTTCGGCAACATGACGTCGACAATGGCGACATCGTAAGGCGTGCCTACGGCGGCGCTCAGTCCGGCGTCGCCGTCAGCAACGTGATCGACGACAAAGCCGGCCTCACGGAGGCCGCGCGTCACGAAGTCGGCGATCGTCGCGTCGTCTTCGACCAGCAGGGCACGCACAATGTGATGATATCGAGACGTGCCGACGGCGATCGAACGCACGTAGAATGCGAGACATTTCCGCCCGCCCTCACACTCGATCGAGGAGATTTGCCGTGACAGGGTCCAGTCGTGTTCGTGTTCGGTTCGCGATGTTCGCCGTCCTCGCGGCCGTAGCCGTTGCGCCCGCGCACGGCCAGGCGGGCCGGGAAGCGCCTGCTCCTAAACCCACGCTCCCCAATCCCTACCGTCTCGTGCCGGACTGGCCGACGCTTCCCGCGAGCATGAAAGGGCCGAACGGCAAGAAGTGGGGTGAAGTCATCCGGGTGCACGTCGCGCCGAACGGCAACATCTGGATCTTCCATCGTTGTTTCAACGACAAGCCCACCGGCGACGCCACGTGTTTGAATCGCGGAGACGCCAACCCGCCGATTCTCGAGTTCAACCCCGCAGGACGGCTGCTCAAACGCTTCGGTGTCGGTCTCTTTGCGCATCCGCACGGATTCACCGTGGACCGAGCCGGCAACATCTGGACGACGGATTCGAACGCGGACGAAACGATCCTCGGGATGCCGGCGAAGAACGCGCAGGGGATCGCGATCGGGCAGACCGTCCTCAAGATCAGCCCTGAGGGCAAGGTGCTGATGACGCTCGGCACGCCGGGCGTTGGTGGAGCGGGACCTGATTTGTTCGACCGACCGACCGGCGTCGCGATCGCTGCCAACGGCGATATCTTCGTGTCGGACGGCCATTCACCCAACAAGTCGAACAGCGCCCGCATCGTCAAATTCTCAAGGGACGGGAAGTTCATCAAGACCTGGGGACGCCTGGGATCGGAGCCCGGCAACTTCAGGGAGCCGCACGATCTCTACGTCGGGGGATCGAAGGGCTATGTGTATGTCGCCGATCGCCAGAACAATCGGGTGCAGGTGTTCGATCAGGACGGCAACTTCATCGCCGCCTGGAAGCAGTTCGGTCAGCCAAGCTCGGTGTACGTCGACACGCGCGACAACATCTATGTCGGCGCCACCTTCGAGAGCGTCGCTCCTGGCCAGACGGCTCTTCGGCCAACACCTGGCGCAAACGACAGGGCCATCGTGATCGGCGACGCGATCACCGGCGCCCTGAAGTACTTGATCCCTGATCCTGGCGACATGAGCACGATGACTGACACCGGCACATCGGCGTCGGGCATCGCGGTGGACGATCGGGGCAACATCTACGCTGCCGACGTCGGTTTCAACAACCTCAGGAAGTACGCGCGCGTGCCGACCAACTGAATAGCATCGTCTACGGGGAGGCAGTTCCGAAAGCGGCCTCCTCGACCGTGAACGACCAATCGAGGTTCGCTGATTCGACCAGGATGTGGAAGACTCGTGGGTCGTCAGCCGCGTAGGCTGTTCCCTCTCCCGGCCCCTCTTC